>NZ_JAGDVS010000137.1:9277-39008 GCF_023255755.1 Acidithiobacillus sp.
ATCCTGCGGGTAGTCGGTAACCTGCCCTACAACGTGGCGACGCCGCTGATTTTTCATATACTGGAACACGCGGAACAGGTGCGGGATATGCACTTCATGCTGCAAAAAGAGGTGGTGGACCGCATGGTGGCGGTGCCGGGAACCAAAGCCTACGGTCGGCTATCGGTGATGATACAGGCGCACTGCGCGGTGGAATCCCTGTTCACGGTGGCTCCGGGCAATTTCTTTCCGGTGCCCAAGGTGGATTCGGCCTTCATGCGCCTGGTACCGCATCGTCCAGGGTTGCTACCACTCCATTTGCAGGCGCCTTTTGCGCGGATTGTGGCCACCAGCTTTGCCCAGCGCCGCAAGACGCTCGCCAATAATCTGCGCGGCATTTTGAGTGCGGACGACTTGCGGGGTTTGCAGATCGATCCCGGCTGCCGCGCCGAGACGCTGGATCAGGCCGCCTTTTTTCGCCTCGCCGAGGCCACAGTTGAACAGGGAAACCGATCATGAATCATTTGGAAGTTGCCGAGAAACTGTTTGCCGAACTGGAATGGGAAGCGAAAACACTGCCCGATTATCCGGTCCTCACTTGCGCGTTGCAGGTACCTAATGGCGTTCTGGACATTTTTTGCCATGTGCATGGCGAACGGGAGCGTATCCTGTTTTACCTGCGCCCCCAGAATCTGGAGATAACGAGGGAAAAACGCCTGGCGGTGGCGGAGTTTCTGACCCGTGCCAACTATGGACTGGCTCTGGGTAACTTTGAGCTCGATATGGAGGATGGAGAAATCAACTTCAAGACGATTCTCCAGGCGCCTGCCACGGTGTTGAGCACTGCCCTGCTGCGTCCTTATCTGCTGGTTGGCGTGGAGACCATCAACCACTACCTGCCAGGGCTGGACCGGGTGCTGAGTGGCCAGGAAACCCCGGCTGCCGCGATTAAGGCGTTGGAGATTGCGACAGCGGTGCATTGACCCCGGAGCCGATGATTCCGCTGCCCAGCAGCAGCGGGGTGATGCCCATGCCGCGGATTTTGGCAAGGGTGGGCTGGGCCGCTGCCAGAGAATCGAAGGTGTTGGTGCGGAGCCGATAGAGGGTGTTGTTGTCGCCCGCTTCCGCCTTTTCCATCTGGGTGCTGACCCCCAGCAGGGCGAGGCGATCGCGCAGGACGACGGCGGCGGCGCGGTTGGTGAAGGCGCCCACCTGAATGGTCACCGGCTGGTGAACGACACTGATACTGCTGGCGGTCGCTGCACTGGGAATACCGGGGCCGCTACCGAGGATGTCGGCAGGAATATCCACATGCATGGCGGGCAATATCTGATAAAAATTGAAATCGACGCCGCTGCGGGTGGCGGCTGTGCAGGCCGCAGCGGCGCTGCTGGAGGTGGCGACGGCGAGCGGGCTGCGCACCGGAGTTTGTGTAGTAGCCAGGGTAGCCGGTGGTGATGCTGAAGGGTGGGTGGCTGCCGGGCTAAGAGGCTGTTTCTGCGCGGTTGCAGGTGCGCTATTGCTGGAGGCCGTCGCTGCCGATAGTCCCGTTCCGGCACTGATTAGACCGAGCTTTCCTGTGGTGATGGGGATCTGCGCGATCCACCACCAGACCCCCGCACTCAGCGCGATCACCAGAAGCAGCAATACCCAAGGCCAGCGCCGTGCCGGCGGGGGGGGCGTTTCGTCGGTGTCATCTTCCGGTGTTACCGGCTGTCGTGGCGTGACGGGCGGGCGCGGCTCCTGCACTCGCGGGCGGCTGGTTTGATTTTTGTAATCGCGCATGATCCCTTACATCTGTTCCGGCGCGCTGACGCCAAGCAGCCGTAACCCATTGGCAATACTCTGTGCGACGGTCAGACAGAGCGTCAGGCGGGCGTGGCGCAGCGGCGTCTCCTCCACCAGAATTCTGGTCGAATTGTAGTAGGTGTGGAAGGCTGCAGCCAACTCCCTGAGATAGAAAGCAATCTGATGTGGTTCGCGATCACGGGCCGCCGTGGCCACTACTTCCGGGAAGCGCCAGAGGGCGTCGGCAAGTGCGATCTCGCGGGACTCCTGCAGAATTTCCAGGTCGAAGCCGTCTGCTGACGGCAGGCTGAGCCCCTTTTCTGCCGCCTGACGCAGCAGGGAATAGACCCGGGCGTGGGCATACTGGATATAAAATACCGGGTTTTCTTCGGAGTGCTTTTTGGCCAGTTCCAGATCAAAGTCCAGATGCTGGTCGGCACGGCGCAGCACATAAAAGAAACGCGCGGCATCATTGCCCACTTCCTCGCGCAGTTCACGGAGGGTGACAAACTCGCCAGCGCGGGTAGACATGGAGACCTTTTCCGTACCGCGATAGAGGATGGCGAACTGGACGAGGACGACTTCCAGTTGCTGGTCATCGAGGCCGAGGGCGCGCAGGGCGGCCTTGACTCTGGGCACATAGCCGTGATGGTCCGCACCCCACATATCGATGACGTGGGTGAAGCCGCGGGCAAATTTTTCAGCATGGTAGGCCACATCGGAGGCAAAGTAGGTATAGGCGCCATTGTCGCGACGCAAAACCCGGTCCTTGTCGTCATCAAAGGCAGTGGCGCGGAACCAGAGGGCGCCCTCCTGGGTGTAACAATATCCGGCTTTTTCGAGGGCGGCGACGGCGGCATCGACCGCACCCGTATCCATCAGGCTGCGCTCGGAATACCAGCGCTCGTAATGCACACCGAAGCCCTCCAGATCGTCGCGGATGTCGGTGAGAATCTCGTCCAGTCCGGCGCTGTGCAGGGTGCGATAGTCGGCACCGAGGGACTGCTTCAGATGGGCGATGAGGGTGTCGATGGCGATATCACCGTCGCTCATCTCGGGCAGGTTCGGCAATCCGGCCGCCGCGTGCTGTAAGCGGTCGCCGACCTGCTCCCGGAGATGGGCCGCTATTTCGCGCACATAGTCGCCCCGATAACTGTTCTCAGGGAAGGGCCAGGGCAGCGCCCCGGCGGCTTCGAGATAGCGCAGGTAGACGCTGGCGGCGAGAATATCCATTTGCCGCCCGGCGTCGTTGACATAGTATTCGCAAAAGATGTCGAAGCCGTTAAAGCGGAGGATGTTGGCGAGGCTGGCGCCATAGGCGGCACCGCGCCCGTGCCCGACGTGCAGGGGGCCGGTGGGGTTGGCCGAGACGAATTCCAGTTGCAGGCGTTGACCGGCGCCGTTCCGGTTGGCGCCGAAGCGCTCTTTTTCGGTACGCACCCGGTGGATGACGGCGTGAAAGGCGGCAGGCTGCAAAAAGAAATTGATGAAGCCGGGGCCGGCAATTTCGGTGCGGGCAATCCATTCCGAGGCTGGCAGGGCCGCAACGATATCCTTGGCGATGTCGCGGGGTTTGCGCCCGACCGCTTTGGCGAGGAGCAGGGCGACGTTGCTGGCGAGATGGCCGTGTTCCACCTGCTTGGGGCGATCCAGCTCTAGGGTGGCGGGAATCCCTGGAATGCTGCCCTGGGCGTGGAGTAGTTGAAGCGCCCCTTGCAGGGCCTGGCTGACAAATGCTTTCACAGGGCTACCTTATGCACGAAATTTTTGCTTTAGTGTAACGCAAGCCAGCGCTTTACGGCAGGGGTTGTTGTATCTTGGATACTGTACTGGAGCCGAAGATCAATGGGGATGCGCATAATGCATGATTATCTGGGAGGTTTCTGGCACTGGTTTACCACCCCGTGGACGCTGCCCGGTGGGATGGTTGTCGAGCCCATCGGTATGGTTGAGTTTCTAATTATCCTGGTTTTTTTATGGTGGGGGGCGGCCTGGGTGCGGCGGCTCACGCGCCGGGTACTGAGCCGGCAACTGGATCATGCCACGGCTTACGCCATCTCGCGGCTTACCTACTACATCGTTATTGCTCTGGGCATTTTCATTGCCCTGCAGACAGTCGGCATCAATCTCAGCAGTCTGGCTATCTTGGGCGGTGTGGTGGGTGTCGGTCTGGGTTTTGGGTTGCAGAATATTTTCAGCAATTTTGCGTCCGGACTCATTCTGCTCTTTGAACGCAGTATTAAGGTAGGCGACTACATCCAGATCAAAGAGAACGGCCTGCATGGCGAGGTCAAAAAGCTGGGCGTGCGCTATACCCAGATCGTGACCAACGACCATGTGGATATCCTGGTACCCAACTCCCAGTTTGTGAATGGTGAAGTGATCAACTGGAGTCTGGATGATCCGATTATGCGGATTCATATCCCGTTTCGCGTGCCCTACGGTACCGACCGGGAACGATTGCGGAGTCTGGTCATAGAAACCGCGCTCTCCTTGCCTCTGACGGCAAGGGACGAACGTTATCCGCCGACCTTGTGGTTGAACGCGTTTGGAGATGCAGGCTACGATTGCGAGATGATCGTCTGGGTGGAACGTGCGGGACTGATGCGTCCCGGCGGAACCCGCGCCAAATATAACTGGGCACTGGCGGATGCCCTGGAGCAGGCGGGCATCGAAATACCGCGGCCGCGTCAGGAGGTGGTGGTGGCGCCTTCCCTGGCGGCGGCGCTGGCTGCTGCGGAAAACTCGTCCTCTTCCTCCTCCACGTAATTGCGCGGACCATCGGCGCTGCGCAGGGCGCTGGGCGGGATGATAAAGACGTAGGCGGCCATGGCCGCTATCAGGCAGATCCACATGGACAGGCGCAGCAGATTGTCGATGCTCATGGTGCCCGCCTGCACACTGATCAGGGTGTGCAGGTGTTGGGCTGAGAGCGCCGTTTCCGGATCGAAACGGCTGATGTGGCCGCGCAGATGGTCGCTGGCAAGGGCGCTGTAGCGGGTCCAGTAGACGCTCAGCAGGCTCACCCCGATGTTGGCGCTGAAGACGCGAATGAAATTGCTGGTGGTGGCGGCTGACGGAATTTCCGCAGCGCTGAGGCCGGAGAGAATCACCATGGTCAGCGGCACGAAGAGCATACCCACCCCCATGCCGATGAACAGCACCGGCCAGAACAGGTCGTTCAGACTGCTGATGGGGCTGAGATAAGCGCTGCCATAGGCGAAGGCAAAAATGGCAAAGCAGAGGGTCGCCAGCCGTCGCAGCCCGAGTAATCCGCGCAGACGGTCCATCAGCGTCGACAAAGGGATGGCGCCGATGCCGATGGGAATAAGTACGGAGCTCCCCCAGAACCCATTGAAACCGAGGGTTTCCTCTGCCCAGAGGGGCAGTATGGAGGCCCAGCCCATGAACATGGCCCAGCCCAGGCAGAGTAGCAGCAGACCCAGCCAGTAATTGCGTCGGTGCAGAAAGTGTAACTGGAGCAGGGGGTGCCGGGTTTCGCTTTCCCGCCAGGCAAAGAGCAGCAGAAAGGTAAAGGCAAATAAGGTCATTTTGATAATGAAAGTGGAATGCCACCAGCCGTACTGCTCGCCCTGATCCAGCATAATTTGCATGCTCATCAGCCCGCCATAGAGCAGGCCGAAGCCCCAGCTATCGAAGGGCGGGGTTTGGGGATTGCCCTGCTCTTTGGGGATGCCCATGCTGCCCAGAAACAGGGCGACGCCCCAGATCGGTAGGGAAAGCAGGAAAATGCTGCGATAGCCCAGTTCCGTCGCCAGCAGGCCGCCGATGGTCGGCCCGAAGAAGAAAGGCACCAGCATGGCATTACTCCAGAATATGGTCACCAGACCATGGTGCTGGCTGGGGCTGTGGCGCAGAAAAAGACTCTGACTCAGGGGGACGAGAAGCCCCGCGGCGACGCCTTCCAGAGCACGGGACAGCAGCATAATCCAGAGATTGTCAGTCACCGCACTGATGACGGTGCCCACCATAGCCACGGTAACCGCCATCTGAAAGACGCGGCGCATCCCGAAGCGGGCTGTCGTCCAGGGCATCAGGGTAATCCCCAGTGACCAGTGGACAATGAAGTAGGTCAGGGTCCAGAGGGCATGATCGCTGCTGGTGGAAAGGCCGCCCGCGACGTAGGGAAAAATACCCTGCACCGAGGCACCGTCGAAGGAGCCCATACCGAGGGCGAGGCCTACCCCCGCAAAGAGGGGCCAGGTTTTAGAAAGGGACGGCGATGTTTCCACGAAGTTGGATCCTTGGAAGTTGTCCTAATTTAACGCTAACGCTAATTTCACTCGCGGGCGGTGCGCGCCTTCCTGGATCGACCGGCGACGCCGGACTGAGCCTGCATGGGTCCCTAAAATCCGCCGTCGGCCGCGGCTACGACCAGAAAGGCGCCGGAGCCGCCCGCCGGATGCTCCAGCCAGATCAGGGGCAGGTCGGGACGGCGACGGATGAGGGCCTCTTCGGCATCACCGGTTTCCACCACCAGGACGCCGCCCGCCTGCAGGTGATGCGGCGCCTGCTCCAACAGGGGGAGCAGGCAATCCAGGCCATCATCGCCGGCGGCCAAGGCGAGACGGGGCTCGTGCCGGTATTCTGGGGGCAGCTCTGCCATGGCCGCCGCGTCCACATAGGGCGGGTTGCTGAGGATCAGGTCGTAGCGCTGTCCATCCAATGCGGCGAAGAGGTCGGACTGATGCAGGTGCACGCGCTCCTCCAGGCCATAGCGTTGCACATTCGTGCGGGCTACGGCGAGGGCCTCGGCGGAAATATCTACTGCATCCACTTCGGCATCCGGAAAGCGCAGGGCCAGGGCGATGGCCATACAGCCGGAGCCCGTGCCGATCTCCAAAATGCGCTGCACCTGCGGCTCCTCTACCCAGGGTGCGAAGCCCTCTTCAATGAACGGTTCAAGCAGGCTGCGGGGAATGAGGACGCGTTCATCGACGCTAAAACGTAGTCCGGCAAACCAGGCTTCGCCGGTGATGTAGGCGGCAGGACGGCGGAGCATTTCCCGCTGATAAAAGTGGTTGAGAATCGTGGTCTTTTCGTTGTCCAGCAGACGGGCTGCGCCCAGATCTGCAAGGTCTTCCGGCTCCAGGTGCAGCGCCCGCGCGATGAGGGTGTCGGCTTCGGCGCGGGGTTGCTGTTGGCCCTGGCTGAAGTCGAGCCCGGCAGCGGCAAAACGGCTGGCCCCCCAACGCCGGAAATCGGTTACCGTATGCAGTGTGGTGATAGCGAAGGCGGCATATTGTTCAAGGTTCATTCAGTCCAACTCCAGCCAGACCGGGCAATGATCGGAGCCGGTCACATCGGTGGCAATCCCGGCCCCGCGCAGGCGCGGCAACAGGCTTTCATGTATCCAGAAATAATCGAGGCGCCAGCCGATATTGCGGGCGCGGGCGTCGGTGCGCTGGCTCCACCAGGAATAGTCCGCCGCGTCCGGGTGCAGGTGACGGAAGCTATCCACCCAGCCCGCCGCTACCCACTGGTCCAGGCAGGCCCGTTCTTCGGGGAGAAAGCCGGATATTTTCGCGTTCTCTTTGGGGCGGGCGAGGTCGATGGCCTGATGGGCGGTGTTGACGTCGCCACAGAATACCACCGCCCGGCCGGCGGCGACCCGGGTGTTAATCAGCTCCAGGAAGACGGCATAGAAATCCAGTTTGAAGGCAAGGCGTTCGGTATCCTTCTTGCCGTTGGGGAAGTAGACGTTATACAGGTCGAAATCACCGCAGTCGGTGATGACCACGCGGCCTTCCCGGTCGAAGCGTGGGATGCCCAGGCCCGTTGCCAGTGGCTGGCAGGGCGCTCTGCTGAAGGTGGCGACGCCGCTGTAACCCGGGCGTTCGGCGACCGCCCAGCGGTCATCGTAACCCTCCAGTGCGGTTTCCGCCGCAGGCAGGCGGTCCGGATCGGCCTTGATTTCCTGGAAGCAGAGCACATCCGCCTGCGCCGCCGCGACCCATTCGCGCAAACCCTTGCGGCAGGCGGCGCGCCAGCCATTCACGTTCCAGCTATACAGGCGCATGGTCACGATCGCTCAACGCATCACCCGCACGGCCAGAAAATCCCCTTTGGCCAGCACCTGTTCCAGGATGATACGCCCGGTATCACCGGCGGTACCTGCTGCAGCGAGCAGGGCGAGTCCCTCCCGCGCCGCCGTCGGGCTGATGACGCCATGGCGCAGGGCCAGTTGATAAAGTACGGCAACACTGATTTCCTGGCCGGGTTGCTTGACCAGTTCCCCCTGAAGCTGCGCCAGGGGACCGCCGTAGAGGAGCAGTTTGCGCACATGGTCGATATTGGGCAGTGTCGGGGTGCTCATGGTGGTTCCTTGTTGATAAATCATCCGTTAAAGCGCGCGCCGACGGGTCCGGGTGGCGGCGTCTGGCATACACCGGCTAACTCTTTTCCGGACCCGGCCAGCCCTGGCAATGCAGGGACCACAGCCCACCACTTTGTGGCGCGCAGAGCAGCGGACCCAGTTCCGTCAGGGCGGCGGTCAGTGCCTCGCGCAGACCCCAGGGTGGATTCACCATGATCAGTCCGCTGCCGAAGAGCTGTTCCCGGCCTTCTTCCGGCATCTGCAACAGTTCGCAGGCAAAAGCGGGTAGGCGCTCGCGCAAAGCCTGCCGCAGCCTGGTGATCGTACCGCGGATTTTTACCGGGTACCAGACGAGATACACCCCTTGCGGCCAGCGCTGATAGGCGCGGATCAGGGTGTCCGCAAGGCGCTCCCATTCATCTCTGCGTTCAAAGGGCGGATCGATCAGGATCAGGCCACGTTTTTCAGGCGGGGGAATCAGCCCGAAGAGGGCGCGATAACCGTCTTCGCCGATGATGCTGGTGTGCGCCCGCTTGCCCATCGCCTTGCGCAGACGCGTCGCTACTTCGGGCTGTTGTTCGCAGAGCACCATCCGGTCAGCAGGCCGGAGCAGGGCGGCGGCGAGGACGGGTGAGCCGGGATAGTAGCGTAATACGCCGTCGCTGTTCTCATTGCTGATGATTTTCAGCCAGGCGCCCGCATGCGGCAGGCTGCGCCGGTCCGCCCAGAGGCGCGCAACGCCTTGCAAGTGTTCCCCTTGCGCGCTCAGTGTATATCGTCCCGCGCCCGCGTGGGTGTCGATGTAAGCGAGCGGCGTGTCCTTACGGATCAGGGCTTGCAAAGTGAGACTCAGGGCCAGATGCTTGATGCAGTCGGCAGCATTGCCGGCGTGATAATGATGGTCGTAATTCATGGTCTGCTTATCTTTCTGGGGTTGGCTTGGGGCGATGCTTTCGTCATGATAGCAGATAGTGGCCCAGACTCAGCGGAAAAGGAGAGATGAAGATGCGACTTTATGCTACGCAGACCAGCCCCTATGCCCGGAAGGTGCGTATCGCACTGCTGGAAAAAAACATCCCCTGTGCTTTGGAGTGGGTGGATCTCCGCGTCGCTGACCATGGCGCACTGGAGCACAATCCCCTGGGCAAGATCCCCGTGCTGGTGCGTAATGACGGCTCGGCCGTATATGACTCAGCAGTGATCATCCAATATCTGGAAATTCTGCACCCCGAACCAGCCATCATCCCCCATGATCCGGAGGCCCGCATTGAGACATTGCGGATTGAGGCGCTGGCCAGCGGTATTATGGATACCACGGTTGCCTGGGTGTTGGAGCAACGCCACAGTAAAGATTGCCAGGATGCCGGTATGTTGCAGCGTGCCCGCGGCAAGGTGCTTGCCGCATTGGCGGTGCTGCAGGAGGAGACGTGCGTGTGGAAAGATGTGGCCGCAGCGCCGGTGTTGAATCTGGCGCAGATTGCGACCATCGCCGCGGTCGGTTATGTCGATCTGCGCGCACCGGATTTCTTGCTGCAATTCCCGGATTTGACGACCTGGATGCACGCCTTGCGCCAACGTCCCGGCGTCAGTGCCACTGCGCCCCAGTAATTTTCGTGAAAATTGCGACCTGGAACGTCAACTCCCTGAAGGTGCGCCTCCCGCAAGTGCTGGAATGGCTGGGTAGCGAGCAGCCCGATGTCCTTTGTCTGCAGGAGACCAAACTGGTCGACGCGCGTTTCCCGGTGGCCGAACTGGCGGACGCAGGCTATCAGGCGCTCTATCACGGTCAGCCGACTTATAACGGTGTTGCCATATTGAGCCGGACAGCGCCCGACGACGCCCGCTGCGACTGGCCAGGCGGTGGTGACGGACAGGCACGACTGTGCGCCGCCAGCTTCGGTGACTTACGCGTCATCAATGTTTATGTGCCCAACGGTCAGGCCTTGGACAGTGACAAGTATCCCTACAAATTACAATGGCTGGGGCGTCTGCGTGCGCTGATTGCCGAGGAGTTGCAGCGCTGGCCGCAACTGCTGCTGGTAGGGGATTTCAATGTTGCCCCTGACGCCCGTGATGTTTACGACGCTACGGTTTGGGGGGATGGCATACTCTGCTCAGTTCCAGAACGGGCGGCGCTGGGTGCTCTGTTGAGCCTCGGACTGCATGACAGTTACCGTAGCCTGCACCCGGACGCGCAGGCGTGGAGCTGGTGGGATTACCGCGCGGCAGCATTCCGGCGCAATCAGGGGCTGCGCATCGACCTGATCCTGGCCTCGAGTCCACTGCTTGCGCGCACTCAGGATGTCGTCATCGACCGCGCCGCGCGGGCGGCAGAGCGTCCGTCAGATCACGCGCCTGTCTGCATCACGCTGGAGAACGAGGCATGATTGGTATTCTGGTCGTCAATCTCGGCACCCCCGATGCGCCCACCGCCCCGGCAGTGCGCCGCTACCTGCGCGAGTTTCTCAGTGATACCCGGGTAGTAGAACTTCCGCGGATCCTCTGGTGGCCCATCCTGAATGGGCCTATTCTGCTGTTTCGCCCCGCCCGCTCGGCGCGCAATTATGCGAGCATCTGGCTTCCCGATGGATCACCCCTAATGGTCTATAGCCAGCGTCAATGCGACGCACTACAGGCCCGGTGGGATCAGCAGTTTCCCGGTCAGGTCCGGGTGGAACTGGCTATGCGCTACGGCAACCCGTCAGTTGCGAAAGGCATGACCGCTTTGCGCGCCGCCGGCTGCAGCAAAATACTGGTGGTGCCACTTTATCCGCAATATGCGGCAGCCACCACCGCCTCCATTTTTGATGCGGTGGCCAAAGAATTGCGGAAATGGCGCGAAGTTCCGGAAATTCGCATGATTCGGGACTGGTACCAGCACCCCGCCTATATTCGTGCCCTGGCGGATAGTATCCGCGCCTGGTGGCAGGAGCACGGGCAGGCAGAGCGATTGCTGATTTCTTTTCACGGCTTGCCGGAGATTTGCATTGAGAAGGGCGACCCCTATCGTGCTCAGTGCGAAAAGACCACCGCATTGCTGGTAAAGGAGCTCGGTTTGCCTGATGATCAGTGGGTGCAAACTTTTCAAAGCCGCTTCGGCGCCGCCCAATGGCTGAAGCCCCATACCGACGAGACGCTCGTCGAGTTGGCGCGTTCCGGAGTGTCCCGCATAGATACCGTCTGCCCTGGGTTCACTGCGGATTGCGTGGAAACACTACAGGAAATCGCCATGGAAGGTAAAGAAACTTTCCTCCATGCGGGTGGCCAGGAACTGCGTTATATCCCTGCGCTTAATGACAACTCCCGCTGGATAGCAGCGTTCAGCCAGATTCTTGAGCCCCATTGGCGTTTTTGGGAGAATTCGGAAAATTTTGCCGTTTCTGCACAGTCAGGCTAAAATCGGCTCGATACTGCTATGGCAGCCTCTTCCCCTGGCCCTTTACCTACAGGACTCGCACCATGATGATCAGCAAAGACAAAGTCGTCACTATCGACTATTCCCTCACAGATGAAGAGGGGGAGCTGATTGACAGCTCCGTGGGTGAAGAGCCCCTCGTCTATCTCCATGGGCACCATGGCATCATCCCCGGCCTGGAGCAGGCTCTGGCAGGGCGTCGTGTTGGCGATAAACTAGAGGTCTCCATCCCTCCCGAGGAAGGCTATGGCGATTGGGACGAAGATCTGGTGGAGGTGGTGGGTGTTGAGGATTTTGACGATCCGGAAGAACTGGAGATCGGCACCCAGTTTGAGACTATGACCGAAGAAGGCACGCGTCTTGCTACCGTAATCGATATCGAAGGCGATGAAATTACCGTCGACCTCAATCACCCGCTGGCCGGGATGACCCTGAACTTCGATGTGACGGTGCTGGAAGTCCGGGATGCCACTGCCGAGGAGTTGGCCCATGGTCATGTCCATGGACATGGAGCACATGACGAGGACCATTGATGCGTCGGTGCTGCACCAGTTGACGCGTTTTCTGACCAAGTAAGTCGCCTTGCGTGGTCTGGGTTTAATGTCTGGAACCAGCGCCGACGGTGTGGATGCCGCGGTGCTGGATTTTGATGTCGCGGGTTGTGCGGGTTACCGAGGTGTCTTCAGGTGCTCTTTTGATCCGTTGTTGCGCGCAGAGGTGCTGGCTGCCAACGGGCCATTGAGTGTTGAGGCTGTGGCGCAACTCGACCGGCGTCTGGGCGCCTGTTATGCCCAATTGGCGAGTGCTGCCATCGCCCATCTCGGTCCGGTAGACTTTATCGCCTTGCACGGGCAGACCATTCGTCATCAACCGCGGGGGGCGCCCGGTTTTACGCTGCAAATTGGTGCCGCGGCAGATATTGCGGTGGCCACCGGTCTGACCGTGATCCACGATTTCCGGCGTGCCGATGTGGCGGCCGGGGGGGAGGGTGCGCCGCTGGTCCCGCCCTTCCATCAACACTGCTTTCAGGGTAAACAACCCCGTCTGGTACTTAATCTCGGTGGTATGGCCAACGTGACCTGGTTACCGGGCATGGATGACCCCCGTCCACTCCTGGCCTTCGACTGCGGGCCGGGCAATGTGCTTATGGATGCGGCCATACATTTGTGCGGTGATGGGCAATTGACCTGTGATGTGGATGGCCAAATGGCGGCTGACGGACTTTGCGATGCCGTACAGTTAGAGGCATGGCTGGCGCACTCGTTTTTCCGGCAGCCACCCCCCAAAAGCACTGGGCGGGAAGTTTTCGGGTTGCCCCTGGTGACGCAATGGTGGTCATCCTGGCAGGGCTCCGCGGCGGATTTTCTGGCGACACTGACGGCATTGACCGCGGTTTCTGTGGCCCAGGCGATAAGGACCTGGACACCGGGCGCCACAGAAATGCTGGTGTTCGGCGGCGGTGCCGAAAACCCGACCCTGATGCGCGTCCTGCAGGAGGTCCTGGCAGAAACCCGAATCTTACACGGTGGGCAGTACAGCGGCATTCCCAGTCAGGCTTTGGAGGCATTGGCCTTCGCCTGGCTGGGTGGAAAGTGCCTGCTGGGGCAGCGCCTGCCCCTGGCGCACGTTACCGGGGCGCAGCGCCCCATGACCCTGGGTAATATTCTGCCCGGAGATAACTGGCCAGATCTGCTTGTCCATCTCTCGAAAAGGATGGAAATCACCGCAAAGGAAAGATCGCATGGTGTTCTCCCCACAGCCTGACATCAGCAATTGTTGGCATCCCGGCGGCGGAACGGCCGTTTATGGCATTCTCGGTCATCCGGTCACCCACAGTCTCTCGCCATGGATGCATCGCCTCTTTGCAGTGCAACAGGATCGGGACCTGGTTTATGTGCCTTTTCCGGTGCATGAAGAGGCGATTGCCACGGCGCTGGCCGGACTGCCAGCGCTTGGTGTGCGCGGCGTGAATGTTACGGTCCCCCATAAAGAGGCCGTGTTGCCGCTGATGCAGCAGCTCAGCGCGGCGGCGCGTGCCATCGGCGCGGTGAACACCGTGTGTTTCACGCCCTCGGGCATGGAGGGACACAATACGGATGCACTCGGTTTTCAGCGGGCGCTGGAGCGTGCCGCGGGGATTGGCTGGCGGCAATGTCCGGCGACAGTGATTGGCGCTGGGGGGGCGGCCCGGGCCATCGTCTACGCCCTCGGTCATGCCGGATGTCCGGCTATTTATTTGGCGAATCGCCACCTGCCGCGTGCCGAAGCCCTGGCTGCACAATTCCCCGATCTTCCGGTGCACCCCCTCCCCTTGGACTCGGCAGCATTGTCTGCGGTGTTGCCCCACAGTGCGTTACTGGTCAATACCAGCGCGCGCGGGCTGCACGGGGAGGGCCACCCGGAGTTGGATCTGGCCCACATGCCAAGAAATGGCAGTGTATACGATATCGTCTATAACCCATTGGAAACGCCCTTACTACGCGCCGCCCGGCAAGCCGGACTGAGCGCGATTGATGGGCTGGGCATGTTGGTAGAGCAAGGCGCGGAGAGTTTTCGAATATGGACGGGAACTTTACCGCGGACCGCCGCCGTGGAGGAGATCTTACGCCGATGGCTACAAATCCAGAACCCGTCTCGCTGACCCCCGTATTGCGGGCATTAGTCAGCAATGGTTTAAGCGACGAGGCGCAGTTGCAAAGTCTGGCCGCCGATCCGGCGCGCGGTAAGACGCCACTTCTGTTTTACGTGGTCGAGAAGGGCGCCGTTGCCGCTGCGGCGCTTATGGCGCATCTTTCCGCTCGCTATAACATGCCCATGCTCGATCTGGATGCGGTCGCGATGGATGAGTTACTCATTCGGAAGCTCGACAAAGGACTGATGATCCGCTATCTGGTGCTACCCTTGTCAAAGCATGGGGACACCCTCTACCTCGCCATGGCTGATCCTACGGATTTCAAGGCGGTGGAAGATGTGAAGTTCAACACCGGTCTGCAGGTGATGCCGATACTGGTCGAGGCCAATAAACTGGTGAAAGCGGTGAATGCCGCGGCCAACAGTATGCAAGGCGGGATCGATGATGTTTTCATGGACAAGCCGCGCGACGAAGAAGAGCAGGAAGAATTCGATCTTGCGCAGAAGAATGACAGTACTGTCGAGGATGCGCCGGTGGTGCGTTTTGTCCAGCAATTGCTGCTGGATGCCATTCAGCGCGGGGTCTCTGACATTCATCTGGAACCCTATGAAAAGGATTTTCGGGTGCGTTACCGCCTCGATGGCGTGTTGCAGGACGCACTGCATCCGCCGGTGGCGTTGCGCGATGGGGTCACCTCGCGCCTGAAGATTCTCTGTCGTCTGGATATTTCTGAGCGACGATTACCTCAGGATGGCCGTCTGCGCGTCAGGGTGCCCCCGGCCCGGGTCATTGACTTCCGTGTCTCTTTTCTGCCTACCAATTTTGGCGAAACGATTGTGCTGCGCTTGCTGGACCCGGCCAGCTCCAAGGTGCCCATTGAGCAGTTGGGCTTTTTACCCGAGCAGCGTAAGGCATTTGAAGAGGCCATTCACCGCCCTTACGGTATGATCCTGGTCACCGGCCCCACGGGTTCCGGTAAAACGACGACCCTCTACACCGCGCTGAATATCCTCAACACCGGCGACTGCAACATCAGTACCGCGGAGGACCCCGTCGAAATCCCGGTGTATGGGATCAATCAGGTGAATATCAATGAGCGCATTGGTCTCAACTTTGCCGCTGCCTTGCGTTCCTTCCTGCGCCAGGACCCCGACATTATCATGGTCGGTGAGGTGCGTGATCTGGAAACCGCGGAGACCGCCATCAAGGCCGCCCAGACGGGCCATCTGGTGTTGGCCACCCTGCACACCAATGATGCGCCACAAAGCCTCACCCGCTTGGAAAATATGGGTATTCCCACTTACAACATCGCTGGCGGTGTGCACCTGGTGATGGCACAGCGACTCGTCCGCAAACTTTGTCCGCACTGTAAAAAGCCCCTGCGTATTCCCGAACAGGCCCTGATCGAGGCGGGATTCGCGCCCGAGGATCTTCAGGGCTGGCGCCCTCTGGGCGCGACCGGTTGTGATCAGTGCAATAAAACGGGATATAAAGGTAGGATGGGACTTTATCAGGTGATGCCGGTGAGCGACGCCATGCGCGAGATCATTATGCGGGGTGGCACTTCCATCGATCTGGCGCGGCAGGCGGCACAAGAGGGGGTGCTGACCATGCGGCAAAACGGGTTGGGGCGGATCAGGGAGGGCGTCACTAGCCTTGAGGAGGTGCTGCGGGTGACCAATCTTTGATTTTGCCTCCCCGTATACGCAGATGTTTTGTGCTGAGCGTCACCAATATGGCGATGGGTAGTAGGCGCGCGATGAATTATGGCATTGTAAGTCCCGGCAGAACTTTGTGGCGGGGCGTATAATATGCCGGAGATGGTGGGTGACTGGCGGCGCCTTTGGGGGATTTCCGCCTACCGGCTCCTGATCGCGGCCGTTATCGCCATCCTGGTGCGGCTACCGGCCAGTGAGACCATTATTGACCTGGGGGGGCATGCGGAACTGCTGCGCGTCCTGACCCTGCTGGCCGCCACGGTCAGTCTTGGTTATCTGTTGGCACTTTTGTTGCGGTGGCCGACGCAGCCGCGCCACCATGCCTGGATCCAGGTGTCGACTGACACCCTGCTGGTGCTGCTGTTATTGCATTTCGGGGGAGGGGTCAGCGGCCCTTTCAGTATCTTGCCCTTCCTGTTGCTGGTGTCCACGGCGAGCCTCTTGCGCGGCAAAAGTGCTTTTGTTTTTGTGTGGATATTGCTGGCGCTGCTGGTGAGTGAGTCACTACTCGGTGGGATGACCTCCGTGCACCCGCCCCTTGGCCAGCTTTTCATCTATGTCCCCGCACTGGTGGCGGTGGCGGTGCTGGCCGACAGTCTGGTTATCAGCCTGGAACGCGGCAACCGTCTGGCGCTGCAAAGGGATGCAGAGGTCGTCAATCTCAATGCCCTGAACCAGGAAATTGTGCAGCATATGGATGTGGGCGTTTTTGTGCTGGATCGGCAAAATCGCATTGTTCTGAGCAACCCAGTTGCCCGGACGCTTTCGGGGTATCGGCTATGGACTTCCGTGCCTGTCGCCCTCGACATGGTGCAGCCGAGTCTGGCCACCATGCTGCAACAGGCGGCGCACAATGACAGCGAGATGGTGGTCACGCTGAGTGGGCGTGATTCGACCCTGCAGGACAGTGCCCAGACCCTGCTGGTACGTAAAATCGCCCTGCCCCACAGCCCCTATCGCCTGCTGCTTCTCCGCGACGCATCAGCGTTGCGCGCCCGCGAACGCGAGGCCCGCCTGGCGGCGCTGGGTCGTCTGGCGGCTAATATTGCCCACGAAATTCGTAACCCGCTCAGCGTGATTCGCCACGCGGGTAACCTGCTCGGCGAGAGCGTGGAAACCCCCGGTTCGCGGCATCTTTTTGAGATCCTGGAACGGGAGACGGTGCGCATCAACACCATCGTCGAATCGGTACTGGAGATGGCCCGCCCAAGCCCTGCGCATTCCGAGGCCATCGCGTTGTTGAGCTGGTTGCCAGCGCTCATCGCCGAGTTGCAGGCCGACCCGCTGCTCGCACCCATGACGATCGTTGTCCGTGAAATTTCCCCGCAGCTTCGGGTCTATGCCGATCCTGCGCAGTTGCGGCAGGTGTTCTGGAATCTGCTGCATAACAGCGCACAGTATGGTGTGGCAGAAGATGCTACGATGCGCGTCGAAATCGAGACAGTACGTGCGGACAAGGAGATCATCATGGTGACGCTGCGGGATTTTGGACCGGGCGTAAAGCTGGAGGTGATGGAGCGCATTTTTGAGCCATTTTTTACGACCAATTCACGGGGTACCGGACTGGGCTTGTCTATGGTGCGCGAGTCGTTGCGCATTAACGGTGGTCGCATTGATTGTGAAAACCATCCACAGGGCGGTGTACTGTTCCGGATCTTTCTCCCCTGCTGGTGTCTGGAGACGGAGGAGTGATGGCTGATTCTTCCGTATTGCCACCTGCCCTGATCGTGGATGACGAGCCGAATATCGTTGAATTACTGGGTATTACGTTGCAGGGTATGGGAATTGCTGTCACTGGCGCCCGTTCCCTCGCAGAAGCCTACGCCCGCCTTGCCGAAGGTGCTCCGTCTTTATGTCTGAGCGATCTGCGTTTACCGGATGGTTCAGGTATTGATCTGGTACGCCGTCTGCACGTGTTGCACCCGCAAGTGCCAGTGGCCGTGATTACGGCCTACTCATCCGCCGATGGCGCCGTCGCGGCGATGCAGGCGGGGGCCTTTGATTACATGGCCAAGCCCATCGAACTTACGCGTCTGCGGCGACTGATATCGCAAGCCGTTGATCTCAGTCGTCTGTCACCGGCGGGTTCGGACGGCACGCAACGGCTGGTGGGCGATTCTCCGGTCATGCGACGCTTACGCGACGATATCCGCCGCGTTGCGCGAAGTAATGCGCCAGTACACATCACCGGTGAGTCTGGTACCGGTAAGGAGTTGGCCGCGCGTGCCATTCACGCCTCGGGATCCCGTCACGACAAGCCTTTCGTGGCCGTTAACTGCGGCGCTATTCCCGATGGACTGGTGGAGAGTGAGCTCTTCGGTGCCGAGAAGGGTGCTTATTCTGGTGCCATACAGCGTCGCGAAGGGCTCTTTGTGGCGGCCAATGGCGGCACGATTTTTCTGGATGAGATCGGTGAACTACCGATGATGGTGCAGGTCAAGCTCCTGCGGGCCATTCAGGAGCGGACCATTCGTCCGCTGGGTGCGTCGCGGGAAATTCCTCTGGATCTGCGTTTCATCTCCGCTACCCACCGCGATCTGCAAGAGATGGTCGTTGCCGGTAACTTTCGTCAGGATCTCCTGTATCGTCTGGATGTCGTGCGGCTCCATATGCCGCCCTTGCGCGAGCATCCGGAGGATATTCCCCAGTTGGCGGAGGTGATCCTGCAACGTATCGGGGGGGTGCAGGATGGTGCGCCGGGGCGGCTGCCCGCGGGGACTCTGGAGCGGCTGGGTAGTTACGCTTTCCCTGGCAATGTCCGCGAGTTGGAAAATTTGCTGGAGCGCCGTCTCGCGTTACAGCGGGACGATATTCTACCTGAAGAAGCATTCAACGCCTCTGGCGGTGTGGCGCCAGAAAGCGGCCTGCTTGCCTCTGTAACGGTAAGTGCTGCGCCGACCGGTTTAGACACGGCAGAGGCCGCATTACTGCGCCAGATGCTGGAGCAGTCTGGAGGCGACCGGCATCATGCCGCAGATCTGCTAGGTGTCAGTTTGCAGTCGCTGGAGCTGCGACTCAGCAGATTGTCTCCGGGAGAAATTGCATGACACAGGGTGCAATGAGCGTGGTCTATATCTTAGTCGCCCTGCTCGGCCTGCTCATCGGCAGCTTCCTGAATGTGGTGGTACATCGGGTGCCTCGCCACGAATCCATCATCCATCCCGCGTCCCACTGCCCGCACTGCGGCTATGTGCTGCATTCCTGGGAAAATATCCCGGTCCTGAGCTGGATCTTATTGCGCGGCCGCTGCCACGGTTGCAGCAACCCCATTGCCTGGCGTTATCCGGCGTTGGAACTGCTGACCAGTTTGCTCAGCCTGGTGGTTATCTGGCAACTGGGCCTCACCTGGCAACTGGTCCCTGCCTTGATATTCACCTGGGCGCTGCTGGCGCTGACCATGATTGATCTGGAGACGCAACTGTTGCCTGACCGCATTACCAAGCCGGGACTGCTGATCGGGCTGCTGCTCAATGGGTCGGCACTTTTCTGGCCGGGGATAGCGCTGGTGACGCCCCAGGACGCCTTGCTCGGTGTACTCATCGGCTACGGCAGTCTGTGGTTGCTGGCCACGGTGTATTATCGGGCGACCGGGCAGCACGGAATGGGCGGCGGTGATCTCAAATTGCTCGGCATGATTGGTGCCTGGCTGGGCTGGCAGGCCGTTTTTTTGACCCTGTTCATCGCGGCTCTGAGCGGTGGTCTGGTCGCCCTGAGCTTCCTGCTGCGTGGTAAGGGCCGGGACTATGCCATGCCTTTCGGTCCTTACCTGGCGCTGGGGGGCTGGCTCATGCTGCTGTGGCCACAAGCCATCCTTTCCGGTTACCTGCATCTGCTGGGTTCCTGAATGGCGCTGCGGATTGGTCTGACGGGGGGGGTGGCCTGCGGCAAAAGCACGGTCGCCGGGATGCTCAAGGCGGCGGGCGCCCATGTGCTGGATGCCGATGTCATCGCCCGCGAACTGGTGGTGCCGGGCAGTCCGGCTCTGCAAGCCATTATCACCCATTTTGGTCCGGCTTTTTTAGGCGAAGATGGCTGCCTCGATCGCGCCGCATTGCGTGCCCGGATTTTTGCTGACCCAGCGGCGAAAATCTGGCTGGAAGCCCTTCTCCATCCGCTTATTCGTGCATCCTTTATAACTGCCAGCGATGCATTGACCAGACGGCATCCGCAAGCGCTGATGGTCTGGGTGGTGCCGTTGCTGGTCGAAAATGGCTATCGCCCATTGCTGGATCAGGTCCTGGTCGTCGATTGTCCCCGCTCCGTGCAAATAAAGCGCTTGCGTGCCCGCCCTGGCTGGACAGAGGAGCAAATCTCTGCGGTGCTCGCGGCGCAATGTGATCGTGTCGCGCGTAATGCCGCCGCCGACTGGATTATTTCCAATGAAGGGTCGCTGGCTGAGTTGCAAACTCAGGTTGCCCTCTATCTTCGTCATTTGCGGGGAACCTAACGATTTGCTTAGGGAAAGCGCCTGTGGCAACCTGTGGGGCGCTGCCCAGAAATGGTGCACGCTGCCATTCCCTGATTTTGGGGTGCTGTGGCTCCGTGCAGCGGCAGTGACTCTTGAATGAGGTTACGGCATGGCTGTTTATGAACACCCGCTCCATGAGCGCGCGCGCCTTTTGCTGCGCCTGGAGAGTGTCTTCGCACAGTTACAGCATGAGGTAGCGGGCACCACCAGTCTGCGCGATGCCCTGCGCCCCTACAATGAGCTGCTTGATTTTTGCAGCCGCCCGGAGTTGCGCCTTGATCTCATTCTGGAACTGGAACGTCTTGCTCAGAGCCTTGCCATCTGGGCGCAGAGCCCCGAGGCGAATGAAGACCCTTTGCGCGTCTGGCAATTTCGCATAGACCAACAAATCAAAGCGCTGCGTGAGCAGCGTGAGCCTTTCGGGCAATTATTGCGCCATCAGGAAATCATCCAGCTCGCGCGCGGCAGGATGGGGGTAGCCGGAGGCCTCGCGGACTGTGATCTGCCCATACTTGCGTTCTGGAACCAGCAAGCCCCTGAGTGCATCCGCGGACTTCTGAATGGGTGGCAGAAAAGCCTGGAAGTTCTGCAGAGTAGCACTGATCTGATTCTCGCGTTGTTGCGCGACTCCTGTGCATGGTCAACCGTGGAAGCCCGGGAAGGGCGTTATGGAGCGCCTTTGGATGCTCGCCGGCCGCCCTCCATGATCCGCCTGGAGTTGACAGATCGCGCCGATTATTATCCGAAAATCAGTGGGGGTATCCATCGCTTTCATATTCAGTTACTGCAATGGTTGGACCAGGGAACGGCGCGCGCGATAGAATCCACGGTAGAATTCAAGCTGGGCCTCAGCGCTCTCTAGACGATCACTCATCTTCCAGTAAAGGACCGCACCATGCATATCGGCACCACCCTCAGCCAATTTATTATTGAAGAAACGCGCCTCTATCCCGGTGCCTCTGGCGACTTCGCCGGTTTGCTCAACGATCTCACCATTTCCTGCAAATTCATTGGCGCGCAGGTGTATCGCGGTGCGCTGGTGGGGGCACTGGGCAGCGCCGGCACCGACAATGTGCAGGGCGAGGTGCAGAAAAAGCTGGATATCATCTCCAACGAAGCCATCCTCAAGTCCATGGATTGGACGGGCCATCTCGCCGGCATGGCCTCCGAGGAGATGGATGACCCCTACGCCATCCCCAACAATATTCCGCGCGGCAAGTATCTGCTGCTTTTTGATCCATTGGATGGTTCCAGCAATATCGATGTCGGCATCAGTGTCGGGACCATTTTCAGCATCCTCAAGGCACCCGTGGCCGGGCGTAATGCGGAACTAGCCGATTTCCTCCAGCCTGGCGTGGAGCAGGTCTGCGCCGGCTACGCGTTGTACGGCTCCAGCAATATGCTGGTCTATAGCACCGGCTATGGAGTCAATGGCTTCACCCTTGATCCTTCCATCGGTGAGTATATCCTGACTCACAGCCAGATGCGTATTCCCGAGGACACCAGTGAATATGCCATCAACATGAGCAACCATCGCCACTGGCAGAAACCGGTGCAACGTTATATTGATGAGCTCAATCAAGGCACGGATGGCCCCCGTCGGCGCGACTTCAACATGCGCTGGGTCGGATCCATGGTGGCTGATGTGCATCGCATCCTTTGTCGGGGTGGTATTTTCCTGTATCCCTTTGATCAGCGTGATCCGAAGAAACCGGGCAAGCTGCGTCTGCTGTACGAGGCCAATCCCATGTCCTACCTCGTAGAGCAGGCGGGTGGCGCGGCCAGCACGGGCACGACGCGCATCCTGGACATCGATCCCCAGGGCTTGCACGAGCGCGTCCCCGTTATCCTGGGTGCCAAAAATGAGGTGGAGCGGGTGGTGGCTTACCACAGTGACCAGTTTTGAAGACCATGAGGCCGTCGCAATTTGATTATGGCAACTCCGGTTGTCCATAGGTTCACGAATTGCGACCTTGAGAGAATGCGTGGGGCGTGCTATGCAAAAATGTCATGAGTTCAAAAACATCAGTGGAATGAATAGGACGCTTATAGCGTTATTGACGTTGGTGATCAGCCTAGCGTTCCCGGTAGCGGTGTACGCCGATGGCGCGCCTTTGAAGCGTGACGCCCAGAATGTCGGGCGCGCAGTTGGTTCCACCGCGCATAAAATCGGTCAGGTCGGAAAAGATGTCGGTGTCGGGATTGCGAAGAGTGCAGTCGACGTTGGGCATGCGGCAAAGGCTGGCGCGATCGAGTTTTGGAGCGCCCTGCGGGGACGCGATACGGCTATGAGTCGTTCAGTGCCCCCCTCCAAGTGATAAGGAACCAGGCTGAATCGTCATCGCTTCATGAAATATCGGAGTTGGGGAGCGCCGATATAATATATCTTTCCCATTTTATGACCGACTTTTTAAGGAGAAAGGGTGTGGGAGGGCTTCTTAATAAGGATGCGGCGCTGATCGCGACGAAGTATAAAGCGATCACCTTGCATGGTTTCTGGAAAGTCGCACTTTTTCTGTTTATTTTTATCGGCTATCAAGTGCTCACCTATGTGGATGTTTCTACAAAAAATCCGGGGGTATTTGTCGTTATATCGGCATTTATACCAATTATGGCTGGCCTGTTACTTATCTCCTGGCGTACGCGCTATAAGGCGTTTTGGATTTTGTCTGTCGCCATTTCTGGCATGATAATAGTGCGCAATAGTACGACCATCGCGTACTATATAGGCTGGATATGTATGGTGCAGCGGAGTGCGATATTTATTCTGTTAGCGTTCACCTTCGGTCTCACTTTGCGCTCCGGCCACATGCCGCTGATCTCGCGGATTGCTGAGATGGTACATGGTCCACTGAGTATGCGACTGGCACGATATACGCGCAAAGTGACTGTGGCATGGACACTATTTTTTTCAGCGCTGACGATGGTGTTGTTCTTGATATTTTTTATTCTTGGTGAGCACGTATGGGTGTTGTTTTCCGGTACGGCTAGCACGGTATTGATTGCATCCATGTTCATCATTGAATACGCTGTTCGTTGCCGCCAAATCCCCATCAGTGAGCGGGGCAGTATGGTGGAGGGCATCCGGACTTATTTTGGCAGCGGGCAATCTGTTTCTAATAGAAAATCTGATTCATAGTTGGGAATTCATGATATTTATTTTTTAAACAGGGAGTTTTTCCGGATATGAATTATCTCCCGATGATGACACATCGATCTCCGGATGATGTCGTGGCCATTCGACAAGGTCATGGTGTCACGCTACGGCAGTTCTTGGCCGACGTGAACTATACCCGGCTGCTGCTCCGGCCCGGACGACATTTGCTGAATACCTGTCAGGATAGTTACCATTTCATGGTAACCCTCGCGGCGGCAATGGCTGCTGGGAAAACCAGCCTGCTGCCTTCCACGTACACCACCGGAAGTGTCAAAAAAATAATCGATTTCGCGCCAGACCTGTTTTGCCTTGGCGATGATGGGAATGATATGGGCTTACCCTACCTGGCGTTCCCGACTTCTCTGCCAGACGCGCCCGTCGACAGCTCGCCCGCTATCCCGCGCCTGGATGCATCGCTCCCGGTGGCTTACGTGTTTACATCTGGTTCGACCGGAACACCCGTCCCTCACCTTAAAACATGGGGAAATCTCGTGCATTCGGTGCGCGCAGAGGCGCAGCGCTTGGGCTTATTAGATGGCCGCACCTACACGGTGGTGGGTACTGTTCCACCCCAGCATATGTATGGTTTTGAATCTACCATTCTTATGGCGTGGCAGTGTGCTGCTGTCATTGCTGCGGAGCGCCATTTCTACCCGGCGGATATTTGTACAGGGATTTCTTCAGTATCGCGACCGCGCGTTTTGATCAGTACCCCCGTTCACCTTCGTTCCATGCTCGCTGCGGATACACCATTACCAAGTGTTGATTTATTGCTTTCTGCTACGGCACCACTAACTCGGGATCTTGCGGCAGACGCAGAAGCCCGCTTTAGCAGTGAGCTGCTCGAAATTTACGGCTCTACCGAAACTGGCGTTGTGGCAACGCGGCGCACCAGCCAAACGGAGGAATGGCATTTACTCCCGGAGTTGTCGTGGATTAGGAAGGGTGCCCGGATTGAGATAAACGGAGGGCATTTGAAACAGGCAGTGGAGGTTGGCGACTCTATAGAAATAGTGGATGAAAAACATTTTCTTTTATATGGTCGTATGGAAGATCTCGTAAATATAGCAGGTAAACGTAGTTCTATTTCATATTTAAATCATCAGTTAATATCTATTTCCGGAGTTCTGGACGGGGTGTTTTTTATGCCCGATGAAACTGATAATGGGCGAGTGACACGTTTAGTCGCATTTGCCGTGGCCCCGGACTTGGATACAGAAATAATAATTGAGCGTCTTAAACAGTGTGTGGACCCCGCGTTTATTCCCCGCCCGCTGAAGATTGTGGACGGCCTACCTAGAAACGCTACTGGAAAGATCTCACGAGAAGCCTTGAAAGCAATGGCCGTGGCTCTGATCGGCAAAGAGGAGCGCTCATCTGAAATATTATGACCACAAATTTACGATCCCTGTTGAGCATCCGGTCTTCGCCGGCCATTTTCCGGGAAATCCGATTGTGCCGGCCGCCTTGCTTCTTGATGAGATGGTTTGCGCTATAGCCTCAGCAAACAGCTTGCCGATGAACGATTGCAGCATTAGCTCGGCGAAATTCTACAGCCCAGTGGCACCTGGGGAATCTCTGAATCTTCGCGTGGCCGTATTGGACAATACGACCGTGCGCTTTGAGGTGTGTGCGGGCACCCGTCTGGTAGCGTCCGGCTACCTCTCTGTCCAGGCTGTGGAGCGACTCTAATAATGGCGCGCCTGTTAAGGACGGTTCAACAATCGCCTGATAGCGGGTGGTTAAGTCGTCCAGAGCGTGGGAGCCGATTTCTGCTGCGTCTGATGATCTGGATTTCAAAAAAGATGGGAAGGCCCGTCGGTCGTGTGGTGCTGCACTTTATTGCGTGCTATTTCCTGCTTTTTGCGCCATCGGCGCGGGTTGCCTCTCGAGTCTACCTTACCCGCGTTCTGGGTCGCCGCGTCGGTGGCAGAGATGTCTATCGTCATTTCCTGACGTTTGCGACCACGATTCACGATAGAGTTTATCTGCTCAGTAACGATGACTCACTTTTTACTATCCAGTCGCATTTGTCCAAAGACGTGGAACAGGCGATTACCGACATGCGTGGGGTCTTGTTGGTGGGTGCGCACCTGGGTAGCTTTGAGGTGTTGCGGTCGGTCGGCCAGCAGTATCCCGGAATGTCCGTGGTGATGGTTATGTACGAGGAAAATGCGAAGAAGCTAAATACGACGCTGGCGGGTATGAAAATCGGAGAGCAGCCTAATGTTATACCGTTAGGCCGCTGGGACACGATGCTACGTGTTCAGGAGCAGTTGGAACTGGGTGCATTGGTAGGTTTCCTCGGTGACCGGTCCGTCGGGTCAGAGAAAAAGCGGATTATTCCTTTCCTCGGAGAGTCCGCCGCATGGCCGAGTGGCACTTTTCGTATCGCGGCGCTTCTCAAGCGGCCCTTGTATTTTATGGCCGGTCTGTATACGGGTCCCGGGCAATATGAAATATTTATAAAGCAGATTGCTGATTTTTCTTTGGTAGAGAAATCGGCTCGGGACAAGGCTATTCAGGACGCAATGTTAAAATATGTTGAAGAAGTTGAGAAATACTGTCATATGGCTCCCTATAATTGGTTTAATTTTTATGATTTTTGGGAAAAACTTTCTAATATTGAAGTGCGGGAGGATCATTTATAAAATGAGTGATGAGTGCCGTCAACTGGAGTTGCACGCCGCGATCACTGCGCCCGGTATTTCCATTTTATATCCCGGCTCGCTACTGTTTCGGCGAAGACTTTATCTGCCCAGACGATATGCCATAGGCGCCGTGCTCGCTTTTTTCCTCGCGGCCTCCTTGATGACACAAGCTGTCTACGCAGCAGACTGGAACATAACACAATTAATGCACGCCTTGGCGCAAGTGAAATCTGGACATGCCTCTTTTGCGGAGACAAAATATATTGGCTTTTTAGATAAGCCGATACAATCATCTGGCAATATGCGCTTTGTGTCGCCCGATATGCTGGAAATGCACACCATCAAACCCAGCGATCAGGTGATGCTGGTGCAAGGCGATGTTCTTACTATAGATAAACATGCCATTCAATTAGAAGACCATCCGGAACTGCTCGCTTTTGTCGATAGTATTCGCGGGGTACTGGCGGGAAATACTGAGCTGCTAGAGAGGTATTTTACGCTTTCCCTCAAAGGCGAAGAAAATAGCTGGTCATTGACGCTGGTTCCCAAGCAAAATGATTTTGCAAAATTAATTAAACATATCTCCGTTGGTGGTATCGGGCAAATGGTACGCAGTATTGAAATTGTAAAAGTAAATCACGATTGGTCGCTTATTAGTATAAGTAATTCGTCCTCACCATGAGAAAATTCCGATGGTTTATTCTGGGGATGTGGCTGGCGATCCTGCTCGGCGCTATTGGCATAATAATCAGTACCAAATTTGAGTCTACGCTATCCGAATTTCTGCCAAAATCTCCTGGCGTGCAGCAAGAGATTTTGAACGAGCAGTTGCGCAATGGTGTGCTTTCACGAAAGATTTTAGTGGGGATCGAGGGCGGCGATGCAGTCGCACGGGCGCGTATTTCAGCGCAAATGGTTCTCGATCTTGGCAAGACGAAGCAGTTCGAGTTTGTGAGCAATGGGAACGCAGGTGTGAGTTCCAAAATATATAGTTATCTGTATGCGCATCGCTATTTGTTGAGTGCGGCTACCAGACCGCAGCTATTTTCGGTTAAAGGTCTGCATGATGCGATTGAAAGGACGCTCAATGTCCTGGCCACACCAGGCGGTGAGTCCGTGGAAGCGCTTTTCCCGAGCGACCCTACTGGGGCCATGATCGGCATGGTCAAGGGGATGAGTGGAATGCCGAAGCCACGAGTCCGGGATGGCGTGTGGGTATCGCCGACAGGAAATACGGCATTGCTTTTGCTGCAGACGCGATTTTCGGGATCGGATAGTGACGCACAACAGCAGGCCATAGTCACTATAAAAAAAATATTCAGTCTGGCGCAAACGAAAATGGGAAAATCTGGCAAAAACACGAGTCTACAGTTGACTGGGGTGGGTGTCATTGCGGTTGCAGCGCGCAATACGATTGTCCATGCGGCGGAGTGGATGTCGCTCATCAGTGGCACATTAATTGTCATGCTGCTTTTGTTTGTATATCGGTCGGTGGCGGTGCTCGCATTCGGTCTTATACCCGTGATATCTGGTGTTATCGTTGGTATCGCTGCGGTTTCTTTAGGTTTTGGTAGGGTTTACGATATCACTTTGGGATTTGGCACTGCGTTGATCGGGGAGGCGGTGGACTATTCAATCTATTTCTTCGTTCAGGCCGGGCGAGTGGCTACTGGCGCAGAATTATGGGTAAAAACGTATTGGCCCATCATCAGGTTGGGTGTCTTCACTTCAGTGATCGGATTTGCCAGTCTGTTGTTTTCTAATTTGCCAGGACTCTCACAGCTTGGCCTCTATGCTATTACCGGTCTACTCACTGCCGCCGGGGTTACGCGTTTTGTGTTACCGAGGCTGCCTTTGCGTCATTTTAAAGAGTACGATCTCGTCCGACTGGGTGATATTCGTCTCGACGTTATGCCTATGCTGTCGTCCGCACGATGGGTCGTTATTTCGCTGGCAGTCATTGCGAGTGGCATTTTGGTCGTCCATCGTGATCACATCTGGAATCACGAGCTATCGGCACTCAGCCCGGTTCCTAAAGCAGATCAGTTACTCTATGCGAAGTTGCGTAAAGATATGGGAATACCCGATGCCGGACACCTGCTAGTTGTTTCCGGACCAACCCTTAACCGGGCTCTGGAAAAAGCCAGTAAAATTGACCCGCTGTTAGAACAGCTGCAAGCCTCTGGTATTATCGGCGGCTTTCAGACACCCACTCGTTTTTTGCCCAGTGTAGGATCTCAAGTGGAGCGTAGATCGGCGTTGCCTCCGGAAAATATTCTGAACGCGCGTTTGGGAGAAGCTGTGCGCGGATTACCGGTGTCAGCATCACTGTTCTCACCGTTTGTCCGTGAGCTAGAGCGGGAGCGGAGGCTGACGCCCCTGACTTATGCTGATCTGCCAGCAAGCATTCGGCAGATTGTAGACAGCATGCTGGTGCATCATGGCCAGGAGTGGAGCGTTTTGTTACCTGTTATCGCGCCACCATCCGGTAGGGTTGACCCTAAGGCAGTGCAAGCCATAATGGCGCAACATCATGTCGATGATGTTATGTTTGTTGACGTTTCGGGCGCCACAAATACTCTTTATTATGGGTATATCAGGAATGGCCTCAAGCTTTCCCTGGCCGGTGTTTTGGGTATTATCGTTTTATTGTTAGTAGTCTTTCGATCGGTGACTCGCGTCATTCGAATCATGTTACCATTAATCGCTGCGGTACTTTCGGTGGCGGCCGGATTTGTGGTGATGGGTGTCGAGTTGAATATTATGAATCTCATTGGGCTGATGTTGATAGTTGCCGTGGGGTCTAACTATGCACTATTTTTTGATCGTAGCGGACAGATGAATGAGGAAAGTTCATCGCGTACTTTAGTATCTTTGGTCATTGCTAATCTGGCTACGGTTAGCGGTTTTGCGCCTCTGGCATTCTCCGGAGTTCCAGTCCTCCAGGCGATCGGCGCCACTGTTGCGCCCGGCGTAATATTGGCCCTATTATTTTCTGCCAGCTTGGTTGAGCGAAGAAAAGTGATAGTACAACAGACGTTGTGATCGCAGTGGTTTAGTGTAGAACGAGGAGTGTTACTAGTCGGCGCGATGGTTTTGTACGTAATTACAGAGGTTTCTTAGGCAACTGAATATTTCTGTTTTATTGGCTCCTTCGCTGGATAGCATGACGCCGTATTCCTTGGTGATTACCATGGAAAGCTCCAGAAGATCGATAGAGTCCAAACCTAATGGGCCGCCATAGAGTGGAGCGTCAGGATCTACCTGCAAAGGGTCCACTGGCAGATTCAAAGATTTTACAATTAAATGGCTTAAGGCTACTTCTTTTGGGGTAAGGCCCATTCTTTACATCTCCGTTTTGACTGTTGTTGTACGCCAGATTCCGCTGGCGTGCCAAGAGTGCGCGTAGTTTGATGATCTCTGCACGAGTGGTCAGGAACACCGTTTTGCTCACTTCTGACTGCGCCCCTCGTCAAACTCAAGCTTGGGATTGTAACCCAGAATAAGATGCCGTCCACCATCCTCTGTGAACCTAAAAAAAGCAGTTACGGCCCGGCCAGAGCAGGAATCGCCCCATCTGGTAACC
>NZ_JAGDVS010000161.1 GCF_023255755.1 Acidithiobacillus sp.
GAATACCTCGGGGTCGCCGAAGAGATCGACGCCCGCTATCCCCTGCGCCTGACCACCGGTCGCCTGCGCGATCAGTGGCACAGCATGAGCCGCACCGGCAAGGTGGCGGCCCTCTTCACCAGCGACGAAGAAGCCTTTCTCGAAATACACCCCGATGACGCCCAACGCCTGAACCTCAGCAGCGATGTCCTCGCCAAAGTTAGTAGCCGGCGCGGCAGCAACATCCTCCGAGTGCGCATCAATGGCGATTTGCAACCGGGATTGATCTTCGCCCCCATGCACTTCGGGCGCCGCTTTGCCCCCGCCGCCCTCTGCAATCAACTGACTCTCGCTGCCATTGATCCCATTTCCGGCGAGCCGGAGTTCAAGCACACGGCAGTGCGGGTGGAGCCGGTGATTTTCCCCTGGCAAGGTACGGTCCTGCGCTTGAACGATCGGGATATCTATTTTCACGCCGCCCAGCGTATCGCCCGACAATTCCCCTATGCGAGCCTCAGCCGCATCCGTCGGGGCGAACGCGAGGGTTTTATCCTCCGCCTCGCTGGCGAACAGGCCCCGGCAGCCGGCGAGATTCACGCCTGGGATCAAGTACTGGGTATGGATGGCATCGACATTCTCGACTATGATGATGGCCGTCGCGGTGTGCGCAAACGCCTCTGCATCCGGGGCAACCAGCTCCATGCCGCCCGCCTCTTCGGGGAAGACGCCACCCGCGACTGGCTGCGTGAACTGTTGTTAAGCGCCGCGGACGTCCAATCCTACCGGCACGCCCTCTTCGCCCCCAAAGTGCCCGTCGATATGGGCGCATGGGTGGGCTCGCGGGGCGTTTGCGCCTGCACCGGAGTGGATGAGCGCACCCTGCGGCAGAGTATCGAAGCGGGCGCGCTCACCCTCGGCCAGATTGCGCAGGTCTGTGGTGCGGGCGGCGAATGCGGCTCCTGCAAACCGGAAATCCTCGACATTATCCGCCGCGTGCGCCAAGAGGTCTCATGAACACCATACCCCTGAACCTGAATCAGATCGTCGGCCGCGTCGCACGTGGACGCGAACACGCCGAAGACCTGTCCCTGGAAGAGGCCCAATCCCTCTTTGCCGCCTGGCTGGCAGGCGATCTCCGTGACCTCGTGGCCGGAGCCCTGTGGGCCGCCTATCGTATCAAGGGCGAATCCGTAGATGAACTGCGCGGTTTTGTCAGCGCCAGTGAGGCGAGCCTGCTGCCCGTTTCCATCGACAGTGCTTATCGCCAGGTGGTTTTCCCGAGCTACAACGGGACCCTGCGCGGCGCCAATTTGTTGCCCTTGCTGGCGTTGATTCTCGCCCGTTGCGGCGTGCCGGTATTACTGCACGGCCCGGCAGTGAGCACGGCGGGGAACGCTATGACACTCACCGACCACGATCCCTCCGGACGGGTCAGCAGTGCGCAGATTTTTGCTGGATTCGGTCTGCCCATCGCCCATGATAGCGCGCATGCAAGTAAACTGTTGCAGCAACAGGGTCTCAGTTACCTGCCGATAGAGCAACTACACCCAGGCATCGGCCAGATGCTCCAGCTCCGCCAGCAACTCGGCGTCCGCTCCAGCGCGCATACCGTCGTCAAACTCATCAATCCTTTCCAAATATCTGCAGTACACTGCGCCGGGGTCACCCACCCGCCTTATCTGGAGCTTCTGCAAGCCTTTTTTAGCACAACCGGGCGTAGTGCCCTCTGCCTGCGCGGCACCGAGGGCGAACCCTTCGCCAACCCCAAACGCCGCCCCGACCTGCACACCTGTGTGGCGAAAGATTGCGCCCTGTGGATGGCCAAGGACGATAAGCCGCTGGCCCAGATCCCGGTACTGCCCGAGGATCACAGCGTTAGCGCCACCTGCCGCTTCATGGAGCAGGTCCTTGCCGGCCGCACCCCTTTGCCCGCTCCGCTGGCCGATCAGGCGCTCTGCCTCCTCTCTCTCAGCGGCCGCAGCGCGGACGTGGACAGTGCCCGAGCGCTCTTGTCCCAGACACTTTCCAGCAATGCGGAATAGCCGGAGACCTCAGCATGCAAAAGCCCTCCTTCCCTAAAGTCTCCATCGTCGGCGCTGGCCCCGGTGATCCCGAACTGCTGACCCTCAGGGCGGCACGCCGCATCGCCGAGGCGGAGATCATCTTCTACGACGCCCTCGCCAACCCGCAGATCCTCGACATGGCGGCGGACAGTTGCCGCAAAGTCGAGGTTGGCAAGCGTGGCGGCCAGAACTCGACCCCGCAATTGCTCATCCACGAACAACTCATCCGCGCCGCGCTGCAAGGTCTGCGGGTAGTGCGGCTGAAGGGCGGCGACCCCTTCCTTTTCGGACGCGGCGGCGAGGAGTGCCTGGCCCTGCGCGCCGCCGATATCGATTACGAAATCATCCCCGGCATCACCAGCGGCATGGCGGCAGCAGCCTATGCGGGGGTGCCGCTCACCCATCGTCACCGCAGCCAGTCGGTGCTCTTTCTCACCGGTCATGAAGCGCGCGGCGGCAAAGCACCGGACTGGTCGCGCTACGCCCAAGCAGCCGATACTCTGGTAATCTACATGGGCATCGAGCGGGCGGCTGGCATTTGCGCGGCACTCATGGCAGGCGGCCTCGCGGCGGAAACTCCCTGCCTCGCCGTACAATGGGCCACCCTGGAACAAAAACAGGTACGGGCGACCCTGGCACAGCTTAGTGCGGAAATCGTCCGCGCCGGACTGGGCAGCCCGGCCATTCTGATTATCGGGGCCGTGGTTGATCTCGCCGATCGCTGTGCCTGGCTGCCCAGAACAGAAGAGGCGGCGCGCCACTTACTGCAACAACCTTAAGGAGTTACCTTGCCTGAAGTGCAGTTCCTGCTGGCTCACGGTTCACGCAACCCCCAATGGCGATTCCCCTTCGAGGTGATTGCCGCGCGCCTGCAGGTATCCCAGCCGCAGCGGCGGATCATCCTCTGCTATCTGGAATTATGGACCCCGGGCCTGGACGAGGCCATGCGCGAAGCTTATGCAGCCGGGCTGCGCCAGTATCGTATTTCGCCGCTTTTCTGGAGTAGTGGCCGACACTTGCAGGAAGATTTACCCGCCCTCGTCGCCCAACTCCAGGCCGAATTGCCCGGCTGCGAGATCCGCATCGACGGCCCTCTGGGCGAATCAGAAATGATTATCCGCGCCGCGCTGCAAGCCTTGCAATGAACCCATGCACCGCATCATCCTGATTGACAACAACACCGAGCGCGCCGAGATTCTGCGCGCGGCGCTCAGTCTGGAGGGCCATCAGGTCGCCGATATTTTCTCGTGGGCGGAGCTTTCCTGGCAGCGCCTGGAAAAACTGCAACCCGACGTCATCATCGCCGAAGCGGGCACACCGGAACGCGACGTCCTCGAACACATCGTCTTCCTTAGCGAGACTTTGGAACTGCCCGTCGTCGTCCTCGGCGCCCCCGAAGATGAAGACACCATGCGCCGCGCCATCCGCGCCGGGGTCGCCGCCTACGTCGCCCACGGCATCTCCGCCCGCGACATCGCCCCCATCCTCAAGGTCGCCGCTCTACGCTATGCCGAATACCGGCAACTGCGCAAGGAACTCAAAGACACCCAGAACGCCCTTTCCGAGCGCAAGCTGGTAGAAAAAGCCAAAGGCCTCCTCATGCGCGACATGCAGATTGACGAAGCCGAGGCCTACCGCCGCCTGCGCCGCCTCGCCATGGATAAGGGCAAAAAGCTGGCGGAGATCGCGGAGATGGTGATTGCTATTTGCCCTTAACCACGTCTTGCACCTTGATCACTCCGACCAAAGCATATCAACGCGCCGCCCTGCCCCGCCCTCCCCGCCGACCCCGGCAGGCGTCCACGCGATTTTTCCGCAATCCGCGCGGCAAGGGCTGACCCTCCAGATAAACCGACAGGAATTGCAAGGTGGCAGACGCACTCAGGGCGATCAGTTTGATCCCCTTGCCCTTGGGCAGATTTTTGACCTCGGCAAGGGGAAACAGCAGGCCATACCCGTCTGAAGACAAACAGAGTGTTTCTGCCTGAAGGTCGGTGACCGGCACCAGCGGCAACGGTCGCTCATCCGCGCTCAAGGTCAAAAAGACCTTGCCCGCCCGATTGCGTCCAGTCAGTTTTTCCAGGGTGGTCAGGAATCCATAGCCACCGGTTCCGGCCACCAGCCACAGGCTGTCGCTGGCGCCGCAGGCCACGGATGCCAGCGCGCCGCCCGGCTGAAAATCCACCTGACTCGACACGGGAATGCCGTCGCCGCGACCACCGGGTATTTGCGCCACGGCGATAGAATAGGCACGCCCAGAATTATCCAACAAGGCCAGCGTATCTACAGATCGCACCTCGAAGGCTTGCAACAAGGCATCGCCTTCCTTGAACCCCAGAGCCGTCGTATCCAGTCCGTGACCGGAGCGGGTACGCAGCCAGCCCTTTTGCGAGACGATCACCGTAACGGGTTCGTCGGTGACGGCAGCGGCAATGGTCTGGATGGATTTGTTGGTGATCGCCGTATCGGCTTCCAGAAGAGTGCGACGATCATCCCCGAATTTTTTCGCGTCGGCGGTGATTTCTTCAGCAATCAGTGCCCGCAGTCGGGACTCGTCCTGCAGGAGCGCGCTCAGGTACGCGGCCGTTTCCCGTTTGTCAGCCAGTTCCTTTTCCAGCTCAATGCCGGCCAGTCGCGCCAGTTGCCGCAGGCGAATCTCCAGGATGTCTTCTGCCTGAATCTCGCTGAGATCAAAATGGGCCATGAGGTCGGCCTTGGGGTCGTCGGACTCGCGGATTACACGGATCACCGCGTCAATATCCAGCAGCACCCGTAAACGGCCTTCGAGAATATGGATGCGCGCCAGGGCCTTGTCGAGGCGGAACTGGCTACGCCGCCGTACGGTAGTCACCCGATAGCGCACCCACTGCCGTAATATCCGGGTGAGCGGCATACACGGTGCTTTGCCATCCAGATCCAGCACCGTGAGATTCACCGACTGATTGGATTCCAGCGAGGTGCGGGCCAGCAGGTAGGTCATCAGACTCTGCGGGTCCTGATTGCGCGAGCGCGGCTCGATGACGATCCGCACGGCATGGGCCTTGCCCGACTCGTCGCGCACGGTATCCATCTGGGACAGCATGGCGTTTTTTGTCGTCTGCTGCTCCGGGGTAAGCGCCTTTTTTTTGCCTTCCCCTTTGGCTTGCGGGTTGGAAAGGGTTTCTATCTCCGAGAGGATTTGTGCGGTGGACACCCCCGGCGGCAGTTGCTGTACCGCGATACGCCACTCCCCGCGCGCCAGCTTTTCGACCTCCCAGCGGGCACGCACCCGGATGCTGCCGCGCCCCGACAGATAGGCCTCGCGGATTTGCCCGGGCGTCGAGATAATCTGGCCACCGCCAGGGAAGTCGGGACCGGGAATCTGCTGCAGTATTTCGTCATCGGCCATGTCCGGGCGCAAGACCAACTCCGCACAGACCTGCGCCAGTTCGCGCAAATTGTGGGGCGGAATCTCTGTAGCCATGCCGACCGCGATGCCGGAGGCGCCGTTCATCAGCAGGAAGGGCAACCGGGCGGGCAAGGTGACGGGTTCTTCCAGCGTACCGTCATAGTTGCTGCGAAAATCGACGGTGCCCTCGTCCATTTCTGCCAGCAGCAACTCGGAAATGGGGGTCAGATTGGCTTCGGTGTAGCGCATGGCGGCTGCCGAGTCGCCGTCCAGAGACCCGAAGTTGCCTTGCCCATCCACCACCGGGTAGCGCAAGGTGAAGTGCTGGGCCATACGCACCATGGCGTCATACACCGAAGTGTCGCCGTGGGGGTGCCACTTGCCGATCACCTCGCCCACCACCCGGGCGGACTTGACATGCTTCGGTGAGCGTTGCAGCCCCATATCGCGCATGGCATAGAGAATCCGCCGTTGCACCGGTTTCTGGCCATCGGCCAGCGCCGGAATCGCCCGCCCGGTTACCACACTCATGGCGTAGGCCAGGTAAGCACGCGCGGCATATCCCGCGAGCGGCGGCTCTGGAGGTTCGCCAGAGTCCGGGGCAGCATCCCCGGATGGCGGAGGCGGTGATGCTGGCGAGGCCGCGGATAATGCAGCGACTTCCTGCACCGCTTCGGGTGACACCAGCGCGGGAGCGTTACCGGTGACCGCCCCGGTTTCCGGGGAGTGCGCATTACCGATGAGATCAAAAAGATCCCGGGTGTTAGCCATACTTGAAACTCCTCGCCTTAAATATCAATATCTGCCGTCCAGCCATCCCGCTCCATCCATTCGCGACGCCCGCCAGCGGACTGTTTGGCCATCAGCAGGCCGAAGCGGGTATGCAGTGCCGCCTGGTCGGCAGCCGTCATGGACAACGGAACAAGGGAACGGGTGTCGGGGCACATGGAGGTTTCCCAGAGCTGATCCGGATTCATCTCACCCAGGCCCTTGAAACGCTGCACCGAGATGGCACTTTCCTTGACGCCTTCGGTGCGCAGGCGATCCATCGCCGCGTCCCGCTCCGCCTCGGCCTCACAGTAGATTTTACGGGCCTTACCGCGCCAGGTGGTATCCACCCGGTATAAAGGCGGCTTGACCACGAACACGTGGCCGCGCTGCAACAGCGCCGGGAAATGCCGCAGGAACAGGGTCAGGATCAGCACCTGAATATGGCTGCCGTCCACATCGGCATCGGACAGAATCATGATTTTGCCGTAGCGCAGCCCGGCCAGCACCCGATCCGGGTCCGCCTGAAAACTGTGTGCCTCAATGCCCAGGGCCACCGCCATATTGTGGACTTCCTGGTTTTTGAAGATCTGGTCCGCATCCACTTCCCAGGTGTTGAGCACCTTGCCCCGCAACGGCAGCAAGGCCTGATATTCTTTATCGCGCGCCGCTTTGGCGGAACCGCCGGCAGAGTCCCCTTCGACCAGAAACAACTCATTGCGCTGAATATCCTCACTTTCACAATCCGTCAGTTTGCCGGGAAGTGTCGCCAGGCCCGAGCCCTTCTTACGCTCGATTTTTTGCGCGGCGCGGGTACGAGCCTGGGCATTCTGGATCGCCAACTCTGCGATCGCCTTCCCCGCATCCGGATGACTGTTAAGCCAGAGTTCCAGCGGATCACGCACGGTCTGCGCCATCAGCTTATGGGCGTCGCGGCTGGTGAGCTTGTCTTTGGTCTGCCCCTGAAACTGCGGATCGAGCACGCGAGCCGACAGCACCAGTGCCATCTTACCGGTAACATCATCCTGTACCAGTTTGAGCTTGGCGGGAACGAGGCTGTGGTGCTCCATAAAACTGCGCACCGCCTCAAAAACCCCGGCCCGAAAGCCCGACTCGTGGGTACCGCCGTCCAGCGTCGGGATCAGATTGACGTAAGTTTCCGGGTTAGGGGCGGCGCCGTTAATCCAACAGAGCGCCCAGCCCGCGCCCTCCCCTTTCGCGAAACCGTTACTGTCCCCGTCCTGATAGGAGGCTCCCGCAAAAATCGCCGTGGCCAGTTCGATATCAGCGACGATTTCCGCGAGGTATTCCGCCAGACCTTCGCTATATTTCCAGACGACGGGTTCCTGCTCCGGGAGGGTGAGGCTCACTTGCAGGCCAGGGAGGAGAATGGCCTTGGCGCGCAGGAGATGGGTGAGCTCGCGGATATTGATTTTGGCCGAGTCGAAATACTGCCCGTCCGGCCATACCTGAACCCGCGTGCCATGGGTGCGCGGGCCGCAGTCTTCCAGTCGGGTCAGCGCTTCGCTCACATCCCCCTGCGTAAACACCAGGCGATAGCGACCGTTCCCCGATCCCTGGGGGTCGCGGGTTTTGATCTCGACTTCCACCCGCTGGGACAGGGCATTGGTGACCGCCACGCCTACCCCATGCAGGCCGCCGGAAAAGCGGTAGGCCGACTCCACATCCGTCTTATCAAACTTGCCGCCCGCGTGCAGGGTGGTGAAGGCCAGCTCGGCCGCCGGGCGGGACTCGCCGGGCGGGATACCGACCGGGATGCCGCGGCCATTGTCCTCGACGATCACCGAACCATCGCCAC
>NZ_JAGDVS010000030.1:0-25932 GCF_023255755.1 Acidithiobacillus sp.
TTAGTGATCCGGTGGTTCTGAATGGAAGGGCCATCGCTCAACGGATAAAAGGTACGCCGGGGATAACAGGCTGATTCCCCCCAAGAGTTCACATCGACGGGGGAGTTTGGCACCTCGATGTCGGCTCATCGCATCCTGGGGCTGTAGCCGGTCCCAAGGGTATGGCTGTTCGCCATTTAAAGCGGTACGCGAGCTGGGTTCAGAACGTCGTGAGACAGTTCGGTCCCTATCTGCCATGGGCGTTGGAGATTTGAAGGAAGCTGCTCCTAGTACGAGAGGACCGGAGTGGACGTACCTCTGGTGTTCCGGTTGTTCTGCCAAGGGCATTGCCGGGTAGCTAAGTACGGTCGGGATAACCGCTGAAAGCATCTAAGCGGGAAGCCCATCCTAAGATGAGATCTCCCGGGGCATAAGCCCCCTGAAGGGCCGTGGAAGACTACCACGTTGATAGGCTCCATGTGGAAGCGCAGTAATGCGTGCAGCTAAGGAGTACTAATCGCCCGTGTGGCTTGACCATATATCACCCAAGCATCCAGTTTAAAAAAGCCTTCCCTTCAGCAACACCCTGAGCGCACGCCAACACCCGCGCTCAGGACCAGACCAGTTTAACCTTGTCTGGCGGCCATAGCGCAGTGGAACCACCCCTTCCCATCTCGAACAGGACCGTGAAACGCTGCAGCGCCTATGATAGTTGAGGGCCTCCCTCCGCGAAAGTCGGTCACCGCCAGACACCTATATCCAACAACCCCGTCTCTATACACAGAGACGGGGTTGTTTTTTGTTGCGATTCTGCGTATCATGCGCAAAAAAGTGGGCCAAGTGCCCACTTTTTGTTTCTGTACTGGGAATGGTGAACGTGGAAGATCGACTTTATGAAGGAATTGCCCAGCAAGTAGGCGCTGTAGGTTGCGCCTTGGTAGATGCGCGTATGGTGCGCACCGGGCGCGCAGTGACGTTACAAGTCTTCATAGAGAAAAAAGATGAAACAGCAGCAGTTACCATCGAAGATTGCGCGTCGGTGAGTCGTCAGCTCAGCCTGTGGCTCGATGTGGAAAACCCAATCAATGCTGCATACCGCCTGGAAGTTTCCAGCCCAGGGCTGGACAGGCCGCTAAAAAATTTACACGATTTTGACCGATTTAAAGGATCTCAGGCCGAGATTCACCTGCATGGTTTGACGCAAGGGCGGCGCCGTTTGCAGGGAGAGTTGCTTGGCGTTGAAGATCAGAAAGTGGTTTTAAAAAATGCTGAGGGGCGCTGGGCGTTTGCACTGGAAGATATCCACAAGGCAAGGCTGGCTCCCCAATGGTGAGTAGACGGAACATGCAGAGAGGAGCAGGTCAATGAGTCGTGAACTTCTTTATCTGGCGGATGCCGTCGCCCATGAGAAGGATGTGGACCGGGAAGTGATTTTCCAGGCCTTGGAGGCGTCTCTGGTCTCCGCCTCCAAAAAGAAATATGGGCAGGACTGGCATATCGCGGTGGATGTGGATCGTAAGACCGGCGACTATATAACCCGCCGTCTGTGGGAAGTGGTAGCGGATGAGAGTACGGCTTTTGAAGCGGATCAGCAGATTCGTCTGAGCGATGCTCGGCAAACCCGTCCCGATATTGAACTCGGTGCTTACGTCGAAGAAGTGTTGCCCCCCGTCGAGTTCGGGCGGATCGCCGCACAAACGGCCAAGCAGGTGATTGTGCAAAAAGTGCGGGATGCCGAGCGCGATAGAATTGTCTCGGACTTTGCGTTACGCAAGGGTGATATCATCAGCGGCTTGGTCAAACGCTTGGAAAAAGGCAATGCCATCGTCGATATGGGGCGTGCCGAGGCCATTCTTCCTAAAGAAGAGATGATGCCGCGCGAAGCTATCCGTCCCGGTGATCGCGTGCGTGCGTATCTCCAGGATGTGCGCCGTGTGCAGCGGGGGCCACAGCTCTTTTTGTCGCGGACCAGCCCCGAGTTACTGATCAAGCTGTTTGCCCAGGAAGTTCCGGAAATCGGGAACGGGATGATCGAAATCATGGGGGCCGCACGTGATCCGGGCCTGCGGGCAAAACTGGCCGTGCGCTCCAATGATCCGCGTGTCGACCCGGTGGGCGCCTGTGTCGGCCTGCGTGGCAACCGAGTGCAGACGGTCATCAATGAGTTGAAAGGCGAGCGGATTGATATTGTGATCTGGGCGGCCGATCCGGCCAGCTACGTGATCAACGCTCTGTCGCCTGCGGAAGTGTCCAGTATCGTGGTGGATGAGAATACGCACAGTATGGATGTGGTAGTCGGGCCTGAGCATTTGTCGCAGGCCATTGGTCGCGGTGGTCAGAACGTCAGGCTGGCCACGCAATTGACGGGCTGGACCATCAATATTCTGACTGAGGAAGAGGCCCAGACCAAGCGTGACGAAGAAGAGTCGACCTTCCTCCATCACTTCATCCAGGAACTGGGGGTGGATGAGGATTTGGCGGGCTTGCTGGTCAGCGAGGGCTTTACTTCCATTGAGGAAGTGGCCTATGTTCCGGTTGCCGAGATGATGGAGATTGAGGGGCTGGACGAAGATCTCGTCGGTGAATTGCGGCGCCGTGCGCGCGATGTCCTGCTCAATAAGGCTATTGCCCAGGAAGAGCAGGTGGCGCTCAGTGAACCCGCAGAGGATTTGCTGTCCCTGAAAGGGATGGATAGGGGCTTGGCGCACTTGCTGGCCAGTAAAGGTGTTGTTACTTCCGAGGACTTGGCGGAACTGGCTACGAGCGAGCTATGCGAGATGGTCGGTGTGGATGAGGAGCGGGCCAAGGCTCTCATTCTGGAGGCGCGTGCGCCCTGGTTTGCTTGATACAGACCCTGTCCCCGCGACGTATGTCGGCGGGGTAGCGGTTTTGGAGAATGAGGATTATGACGGTAACTGTCGCCAATTTTGCTGCTGAATTGGGTGTAACGAATGCTCGGCTGCTGGAGCAGTTGAATGCTGCGGGCATTTCCAAGAATACGGCCGAGGATGTGGTCACTGAGGACGACAAACATCGTCTTCTCGCTTCGTTGCGCAGTGCGCACGGAGAGGGAGGCGGAGAACTGCGCCGCATTACACTCAACCGCACCAGCACCACGGAAATCAAACAGTCTGTAGGCGCCGGGAAATCGCGTACGGTGCAGGTGGAAGTGCGCCGTAAACGGACTTACGTCAAACGGGAAGCGGTGGTTGAAGAGGCCACGGAATCAGCTATTCCAGACCAGACCACAGCTAGTGATCGGGTGACCCCAACGGTAATGGAGTCGGTGCCGGCTGCGGAAACGGTTTCTGTAGAAGAGGCAGTGCGGGTTTCTGCGGAGCCGGTGCTTGCGGAAGTCGTAGCTGATCAACAGATGCAGCCGGCGTATGTTGCGCCTGCGGCCGCAGCGGTGATGACGGAACCTCCTGTGCAACAGGTTCCGTCGCTCCCTGAAGCGAGGCTGGCACCCGCGCCTTCGCGCGCTTCGGAACGGCCTAGTCCTGATCGCGGCAGGGCACCGGCAATCGGTGCGGATCGTGCGCGGCCCGCAGCGCCATCGCCAGCCAGCAGAACGCCTGCCGCAACGACGCCAGCGAAAGGCAAAAAAGCAGGTCCGGGCGTGCGCGCTGGGGATGATGATGCCCGCCGCGGTGGGGCAGCTCGGCGGGGCGGGCGACGTAGTGACGAGGGCGGCAATGCTGATGCCCTGGCCCGACGCCGCAAGTCCGGAGACAAACGAAGCCGTGGCAGGGGTGGTCCTGCCGCAAGCGAATGGGCGGCCGCGCCGGTCATCCGCGAAGTGGCGATTCCCGAAACGATTACTGTGGGTGAGTTGGCCAGCCGGATGGCGATTAAGGCCACTGACGTGATCAAGGCGATGATGAAGATGGGGGTGATGGCCACCATCAATCAGGTGATTGATCAGGAAACCGCCGCAATCGTCGTAGAGGAACTGGGGCACAAGGTGAAGCTGGTGGGAATCACCAGTCCCGAAGCCTTCCTGGTAGAGGATGGGACTGCGGAGGCACCGATCATGGGCCGACGGCCTCCGGTGGTGACGGTCATGGGGCATGTGGACCACGGCAAAACGTCGCTATTGGACCGGATTCGCTCTACACAGGTAGCCAGTGGAGAGGCTGGGGGTATTACCCAGCACATCGGCGCCTACCATGTGGAAACGCCCAAGGGGATGGTGACCTTCCTCGATACGCCGGGCCACGAGGCGTTTACGGCCATGCGTGCCCGTGGTGCGCAGGCGACGGATATTGTCGTGCTGGTGGTAGCAGCCGATGACGGGGTAATGCCGCAGACGATCGAGGCGATTCACCATGCCAAGGCCGCTAAAGTGCCTATCGTGGTGGCGGTGAACAAGATCGATAAGCCGTCCGTAGATCCGGAACGCATACGCCAGGAACTCGCCGGGCATGAAGTGGTGCCTGAGGAGTGGGGCGGTGACACGCAATTTGTGAATGTCTCTGCAAAGACCGGGCTGCATATTGATGATTTGCTTGACGCTATTTTGTTGCAGGCGGAGATGCTGGATCTGGATGTTCAGGTGAACGGCCCGGCGAGGGGCGTGGTCATCGAGTCCCGACTGGATCGTGGACGTGGCGTCGTGGCATCGGTGCTGGTACGTCAGGGCACCCTGCATACGGGTGATATGCTGCTGGCTGGAGCACAGTTTGGACGGGTGCGGGCCTTGGTGGATGATACGGGCCAGCCGACGCAGTCGGTGGCTCCGGGCATGCCGGCAGAGGTGCTGGGTCTGGGGGATGTGCCTCAGGCCGGTGACGAGGTGGTCGTGGTGGCCGATGAGCGTAAAGCCCGCGAGGTGGCGCTCTTTCGCCAGGGTAAATTCCGTGACGTGCGTCTGGCGAAGAGTCAGAAGGCGACACTGGAAAGCCTGTTCGAGGCCGCCGCAGATGGTCAGTTGCAGCAGTTGAATTTGCTGATTAAGGCAGACGTGCAGGGCTCCGTAGAGGCCTTGGCCACGACACTGGAACGCCTTTCCACTTCCGAGGTAAAGGTCAATGTCATTCACTCCGGGGTCGGTGGCATCACGGAGTCCGATGTGAACCTCGCCGCGGCGTCTCAGGCGGTCATCATCGGCTTCAACGTGCGTGCGGAAGCGCCTGCGCGGCGTCTGATCGACCATAGCGGCGTGGATGTCCGTTATCACAGCGTCATTTATGATGCGGTGGACGAGGTGAAAGCCGCTATGAGCGGTATGCTCGCTCCCGAAATCCGTGAGCGTATTCTGGGCCATGCGCAGGTGCGCGATACGTTCCGGGTGCCCAAAGTGGGTATGATTGCCGGTTGTATGGTTACCGACGGCATCTTGCGGCGTAACGCCAAGGTCCGGGTAATCCGTCAGGATGTGGTCATTCATGCCGGAGAAATGGATTCCTTGCGGCGCTTCAAAGAAGATGTCAAAGAAGTGCGTGAAGGTTTTGAGTGTGGTGTGGGTATCCGCAACTTTAATGATCTGAAAAACGGCGACGTCATTGAGGCTTTCGAAACCACTGAAGTGGCGCGAACGGTCTAGGAGGCGGTGTTGCATAGTTCTCATCGCGCGTATCCGCGCGGCGCCAGGGTGGCCCATTTACTGCGGGAAGAGATTGCAGCGGTATTGCCGCGTCTGCACGGGCTACCTTCTGCCCTGGCTTTGCTGCCCCCCAGTATCACACTGGTGGATTTGCCGGCGGATATGCGCTCGGCAGCCGTATATTTTTCGTTGATGGATGGCCCTGAGCGGGCCGATGCGGTGCGTCAGGTGTTACAGGATCATGCCGGAGAAATCCGGCAGCTCCTGGGGAAGCGGTTGGCCTTGCGGCGCATTCCGCCCCTGCATTTTATCTACGACGCGCGTTTTGATCGTGGCGCAGAAATGGCGGAGCTCTTGGCGCGCCTGCCGCCGGCGCAGGAACCGGAGGATCTGCCATGAGTTGTCAGCATGGTCTGTTGCTCCTCGACAAACCCGCGGGGCTGACGTCCAACGCTGCCTTGCAGCGGGCTAAACGTCTGCTCGGCATTAAAAAAGCCGGGCATACAGGGAGCCTCGATCCCATCGCTACCGGGCTGCTGGTCTTGCTTTTTGGTGAGGCAACTAAAGTCTCGGACTATATTCTTAACGCGGACAAGTCCTATCGGGCGACCTTGCGTCTGGGGCAGACCTCGACGACGGGTGACAGCGAGGGAAAAATTCTCGAAGAGCGGCCGGTAACCGTCAGCGCCGAGCAGGTGCGTGCGGTGTTGCCGCAGTTTCTCGGTGAGATCGCGCAAATCCCGCCCATGTATTCGGCGATCAAGCAGGGTGGCAAGCCGCTTTATGAGCTGGCGCGCAAGGGCCTGGAGGTGGAGCGGGCGGCACGGCAGGTACGCATCGATGCGCTCGACCTGATTTCGTTGGACGGTGATCGTTTGGTACTGGATGTGCACTGTTCCAAGGGCACCTATATCCGCAGTCTGGCGGTAGATATCGGTGCAGCACTGGGGTGTGGTGCGCATGTTGAAGGATTGCGGCGGACCTCTACCGGTCCCTTTGATATCGCGCAGGCGTTGACCCTGGAGAAGCTTGCCGATGTGCTTGGGCGTGGGGAATGTCCGCTTAAAGCCATGGATCTGGCTTTGGAATATTTACCGGCGGTGACTCTGACGGAGAACACGGCCTATTACCTGCGTCAGGGACAGGGGGTCGTGGTTGCCCACGCGCCTTCTTCCCTTGGGCGCATTCGCCTCTATGGACCGGGGGAGCAGTTCCTCGGTTTAGGAGAGGTCATGGACGACGGAAAGGTGGCGCCTCGCCGCCTCATGAGCGTAAACTAGGGATTATTGTTTTTTTAGAATTTCCGAGGAGAAGGAATTATGTCATTGTCTCGTGATATCAAAGCAGAAGTTGTCCAGGGTTATGCCACGCATGCGGGGGATACGGGTTCTCCTGAAGTGCAGGTTGCCCTGCTGACCACCCGTATTGAAGGGCTGGCCGATCATTTTAAGATCAATAAGCATGACCACCATTCCCGTCAGGGTCTTTTGAAAATGGTCGGCCAGCGCCGCAAGTTGCTGGACTATCTGAAGAAGCGGGATGTGAATCGCTATCGCACGCTGATCGAACGTCTGGGTCTGCGTAAGTAAGGAGAAGGTCTTGACCATCATTCGGAAAGAAGTAGATTTTGGCGGTCGCCGCCTGCAACTGGAAACGGGCCGTATGGCGCGCCAGGCAGACGGTGCGGTACTGGTTTCTAGCGGGGATACTGTCGTTCTGGTGACGGCAGTGGGCCGCCGGGAGGTGAAGCCGGGCCAGGATTTCTTTCCGTTGACGGTCAACTATCAGGAAAAGGCCTATGCAGCGGGCAAAATTCCTGGTGGTTTTTTTAAGCGTGAAGGGCGACCTGCTGAAAAGGAGACGCTGACCTCACGGCTGATTGATCGGCCCATCCGGCCGCTCTTTCCCAAGGGCTTCATGAACGAAGTGCAGGTTATCGCCACGGTACTGTCGGTGGATCGTGATAATGATCCCGATATCCTGGCGCTGGTCGGTGCTTCGGCGGCCCTGGCGATTTCCGGCATTCCGTTCAATGGTCCGATTGGTGCGGCCCGGGTGGGTTATATCGACGGGCAGTATGTGTTGAACCCCAGTTACTCGCAGTTGACCACTTCGCAACTGGATCTCGTGGTGGCAGGGACCCAGCAGGCTGTACTCATGGTCGAGTCCGAGGCGCAGCAATTGTCCGAAGAGATCATGCTGGAAGCGGTGATGTTCGGTCACGCGCAATTCCAGCCGGTTATCGAGACGATTGAGGCCTTGGCGCGGGAAGCCGGTAAATCGCGCTGGGAGTGGGTGGCGCCGGTGGCTGATGAGGCCCTGGGCGCGCTGGTGCGCGAGGAGGCCACGCGGCTCTTGCAGGAAGCTTATGCGCTGACGGAGAAGCAGGCACGCAGCAAGCGCCTGGAAGAAGTGCAGCAAGCCATGGCGACAGCCTTCGCCGCGGGAGATGCGCAGCGCGGCGACCTGGTTCGTGGCCTGTTGAAAAAAATCGAAACCAGCATTGTGCGCGGACGCATTTTAGATGGCGCGCCGCGCATTGATGGCCGGGACAGCAAGACGGTGCGTCCCATCACCATCGAGACGGGCGTGTTGCCGCGGACCCACGGTTCGGCGCTCTTTACCCGGGGTGAAACCCAGGCCCTGGTGGTGGCGACCTTGGGCACCAAGGGTGATGAACAGATCATTGACGCCCTGCAAGGGGAGAGTCGTGATCGCTTTATGCTGCATTACAACTTTCCACCTTTTTCTACCGGTGAGACGGGTATGGTGGGTTCCCCCAAGCGCCGGGAAATCGGCCACGGGCGCTTGGCTAAGCGCGCAGTAGCGGCGGTCCTGCCCGGTAATAGCGAATTCCCGTACAGCTTGCGGGTGGTCTCTGAAGTGCTGGAGTCCAACGGCTCTTCCAGCATGGCGACCGTTTGCGGTGCCTCCCTGGCGCTGATGGATGCTGGCGTGCCGCTCAAGGCGCCGGTGGCGGGTGTGGCCATGGGCCTCATCAAGGAAGGCGACCGCTTTGCCGTGCTCACCGATATTCTCGGTGATGAAGATCATCTGGGCGATATGGATTTCAAGGTGGCGGGCACAGAACAGGGGGTGACCGCTCTGCAGATGGATATCAAGATTGATGGGATTACCCGGGAAATCATGGCGCAGGCGCTCGAGCAGGCGCTGGCCGGGCGACTGCATATCCTCGGACTCATGAACGGTGTGCTGTCCACAGGCCGTGGCGAGTTGTCCGACTATGCACCGCGTATTATCACCATCCAGATTAATCCGGATCGCATCCGCGACGTCATCGGACCAGGCGGCAAGGTCATCCGTGCCCTGACCGAAGAAACCGGCGCGACTATTGATATTCAGGACAACGGCACGGTAACCATCGCTTCTGTGGACGGTGAAGCGGGCGCAGCAGCGAAGCGGCGTATCGAATTGCTGACGGCGGATGTGCAGGTCGATACCATTTATGATGGCAAGGTGGCCAAGATCATGGATTTCGGTGCCTTTGTGACGATTCTGCCGGGGCGGGATGGCCTGTTGCACATTTCCCAGATCAGCAACGAGCGCGTCAGCGATGTCCACGACCACCTCAAGGAAGGGCAGACGGTGCGCGTCAAAGTCCTGGAGGTGGATCGTCAGGGCAAGATCAAGCTGAGCAGGAAGGATATCCCGCAATAAGCTGTCCGCCGACATCATTATCAATATGGTTGAACGCCTGACGAGCGCCACCGAATCGCTCTGCACAACGCTGGATAACGGGGTGACGGTGATTAGTGAGCGTCTGCCCGGACGCCGGAGTGTGGCTTTGTCCCTGACCGTCGGCAATGGCAGCCGGGATCAGGCCCCGGACGAAAACGGCTTTGCCCATTTGCTGGAGCACATGCTCTTCAAAGGCAGTACGGAGCGCGATGGTGATGCGCTCAATGCGGCCATGGAGTCGCTGGGCGGCACCATCAATGCGTTCACGGATCGCGAAAGCACGGTGTTTCACGGGACCGTGCTGGCGGAAGACGCCGCCGAAGCGTTTGCGCTGCTGACCGAGCTGCTGACGAAACCGCGCTTTGACCACGCCGACCTGCGCCTCGAAAAGCGGGTAGTCGCGCAAGAGGCGGCCATGGCCGCTGAGGATGTGGAGGACTGGGCGCAGGAGCGTGCTCTCGCGGAAATCTGGGGGGCGCATCCCCTGGCCTGGCCGGTGCTGGGGAATGCACAGTGTATCCGGTCAGCCAGTCGGAAGCGCTTGCAAGCCTATCACCAGCGGGTCCTCGCCGAGTCGCCACTGATTGTCACCGCCGTCGGGGAAGTGGAGCATACGGCGCTCTGTGCCTGGGCGGCGGCGGCTTTCCGGGGACCGCGCCATGGCGCCCATGCCGCAGTGCCCACCCCGCAGTTTCATGGCGGACAGAAACGCCTGCGCCGTGCCCAGGCGCAACAGGCACATCTGATCTGGATGGCGCCGGCTTGCAGCGTTGCTGCAGAGGACTATCTGGCTTATGTGGTGGCCAATGCCATACTGGGCGGCGGCACGGCGTCCTATCTGTTCCGCGAACTGCGTGAAAAACGGGGGCTGGCGTATCAGGTATTTTCCCATCTCGACACTCTCCGTGATTGCGGGGAGTGGATGCTCTATGCGGCCACACCGGGGGCACAGCAAGCTCAGGCGGCAGAGGCTATGGCGGAGGTTCTGGCGACATTACTGGAGCATGGACCGACGGTGGAGGATATGGCTTGGGCGAAGCGCAGTCTGCGGATTCAGCTCCTGCTCGGGCAGGAGGATGCGGAACTTCGCATGAGCCGCCTGACGCGACAATGGCTGTATCTGGGGCGCCTGGTGCCGGTGGAAGAATCCCTCCAGACCCTTGCCGCGGTGGACGCTGAGGCCGTGCGGCGGGTCTTGCGTAAAGCCTGGACTGAGCGTTTTGAACTGATGTGCCTGCCGACACGGCGCTGAACTCAGGAAAAGTGATCTTTCCAGCGGCGTAGGGTGCTGAAGACGCGGACAGGGTCGTCGCCGGTGTCGGGATCGAAGGTGTTGGCACTGTGGATCAAGGCAGGCTCATGGCAGCGCAGGAAGGGGTTGCTGGCGCACTCCAGGACCATGCTGGAGGGTAAGGTGGGTTCGTTGCGCGCGCGCTGTGCGGTGGCCTCTTTTTGGCGCTGCGCTATGACCGGGTTCTCTGGGTCGACCTGTGCTGCGAAGCGCAGATTGCTGAGGGTGTATTCGTGGGCGCAGTAGACGGCAGTATCCCCCGGCAATTTGGCGAACTGTTGCAGACTGTGAAACATCTGCGCCGCGGTGCCCTCAAAGAGGCGCCCGCAGCCTGCGGCGAAGAGGGTATCTCCGCAGAAAAGCGCGTCTTTCCAGGCGTAGGCAAGATGATCGCGGGTATGGCCGGGCACTTCCAGCACGGTGAGCGACTCCTTGTCCAGCGCCAAAGGGCCCGCGCGGACAGCGTGGGTGAGTTGCGGGATGCGCTGGTTGGCGCCATAGACCGGTATGCGGAAATGTTGCACCAATGCTTCCACACCGCCGGTGTGGTCTGCATGATGATGGGTGCAGAGAATGGCGCTGGGGCGGAGCTGATGTTCTGCGCACCAGGCGAAGACGGGCTCTGCGCAACCGGGGTCGATAATCCATGCTCCTTTGGGTGTTTCTGCGACGTAGATGTAGTTATCCGTGAAGGCGGGGATAAAATGAATGGGCATTTTTGCATCTCGCTACGGGCAAGGTACCATAGGCCCATTATGGCATTGAATTGGGGTACCTGACGCTAGTGTTTTCTTTTTTCGCCGCTGCAAGGCCATTGCGCTGATATGCAGAGTCTGGGACGTCGCAGTCGACCACGGGCGCGTCGTGCCGCCATCTGGTGGGATGGTAGCAGCGGCCGCCTCCTGCTGGACCGCGCCCGGGATATTCTGCCGCGCTGGGTAGAACGCCTGCACCCGGAGACTATTCTGCAACTCGGGCAACCCGTTTTCTGGGGACTGCCGCCCGGTCATGAGCACACCTGGGTGCTGCTCAATGATGGCTTTGTCTTGCCTTCCGACGAGTATCTGCAAGCCTATGGCGCCTGTGAGGCGATGCCCTTTGCGGCCATGCGTTTCGATCTGGTTATCATCCCATTCTGTCTTACCCGGATAGCCAATCCGCAGGCGGTGCTGGAGGAGTGCTGGCGGGTGCTGCGCCCAGAGGGACATGTGCTGATTATGGATTTCAACCCAGGGGGCAGTCTGAGTGTGGTCCGCCGCTGGCACCTCTGGCGCCGGGACCGCGCCTGGCCGTGGCGGCGTCCCTTTCTGCCCCTGGGACGACTACGTACCCTGCTGGAAGGGCAGGATTTTGTGCTGCGCGAGGGACGTTACTTTCAATATTCCGTGCCGGGCCTGAAGCGCAATGCGCAGTGGATGGAACTGATGGGCGACCGCTGGTGGCCGGCAGGGGCCAACGCCTATTTGTTGCTGGCGCAGCGGCGTGATCCCGAGCGCCCGCTGGTCGGCGCGCTGCGTCCGCTCCTCAAGTTGCGTTCCGGGCGTCAAAAAGTCCGTTCCGAAGCGCCTGTTGCCTATGACGGCCCCGATCCTGCCGAGAACCCTGCGTCATGCCAAAAAAAATCATAGAGTTATTCACTGATGGTGCTTGTCGCGGTAATCCGGGTTTGGGGGCTTGGGGTGCGTGTCTGCGGCTGGCCGGGCAGGAGAAGGTCTTATGGGGCTTCGTTCCGGAAACGACGAACAACCGGATGGAGTTGACCGCGGCTTTGCGCGGCCTGGAGGCACTCAAGCGTCCCAGCGTCGTGCGGGTAGTTAGTGATTCCCGCTATCTGCGCGATGGTATGACTCAATGGCTGGTTGGCTGGCAACGCCGGGGCTGGCGGACCGCGGGTGGGGATGCGGTCAAAAATCGGGATATCTGGGAGCCGTTGGCGGCCGTGGCGGCACGTCACGAGATCCAATGGGAGTGGGTGAGAGGGCACTCGGGGCATATCGAGAATGAACGAGTAGACGCGTTGCTGAATCTGGTCATGGACCAGTATGCGGCGGGCGGGCAAGTACAGGAGGGTGAAGGATGGCTGTGAGGCAGGTGGTGCTGGATACGGAAACCACGGGCATCGACTGGAAGCAAGGGCATCGGGTGATTGAAATCGGTGCCGTGGAGTTGATTGACCGGCGGGTGACGGGGGTGCATTACCAGCAATATCTTAATCCGCAGCGCAGCAGTGATCCCGAGGCCTTGCGGGTGCATGGACTGACCGCCGAGTTTTTGCAGGATAAGCCGGGTTTCGCTGAGGTCGCGGACGCCTTTCTGGACTTCCTGGGCGAGGCGGAACTCATTATTCACAACGCGCCTTTTGATCTGGGTTTTTTGAATCATGAACTGCAACAGGTGGAAAAAGCACCGTTACGGCAGGCGGTAATGGATACCCTGGTGGATGCGCGCCGCCGCCATCCCGGCCAGAAAAATGATCTGAACAGTTTGTGCCGACGCTATAATGTGGACAACAGCCGTCGTGATCTGCACGGTGCCTTGCTGGACTGCGAGATACTCGCTGAGGTTTATCTGGCCATGACGGGTGGGCAGGTGGATATGATGGGGCTGTTGGGGGCTGCGGGTGGCGCCCATGCCGCAGGGGAAACCCAACGCTTTGGGGATGGCCGGAGCGCGATCATGCCGGCGCCATTGGCGCGGCCACGAGACCCCTTGCGGGTGATTCGCGCCAGTCCCGAGGAGTGCGCGGCTCATCAGCAATATTTGCGGAATATGGGGGCCACAGCATTGTGGTCTGAGGATGGATCGTAGCAATATAAGGTGCCTATAGCCGCGGGATCTAATAGGGGAATGGCAATAACCTGATCCTTCCATCTCGCGGGTTCTCAACCCCCCGGTATGCTCTTTACCTCCAATGGCAGGTATGCAGCGGAAGCAGTTATTATATGGATCATTCTTCTTTATCTTTTTTTAATACGGTGATAACTACGCCGCCAACAATAAGCTTCACAAAGAGAACTAATATCAGTAGATATATAATATATTCAAAGCCGATATCTATCCCAAAAAAGTTAAATGAAAAATATATGATTACTCCGACTGCTGGCGTGATGCTAAAAAACAAAAAATACTTTATTGCTTTCGCCTTGGTCTTTGATATTTTCACTTCTTCCCCAATTTTCTGTATGAGCGGTACCACTCATAATGGTAACTGTTAGCACCTATTTAGTTGCCGCAACAGAACTGCCAATACCTATCATTTGCGCAGCAAAAAAATCGCGCGAAAGACAGGATCACCTCGCACCTGATGGAGGATGGCAGCTGAAACGTGACCAATCCAATAAACCCATGCAACGTAGGAAATCTCTCTATGGACTCCAGAAAGCGTGGTAAAAGCAGCGGCACCGGCTGAGGACGAAGATGCACCGCGCCCACCGGGGATTACGAGAAAAATGAGTACGCCAGTAATCGCCAAGCCGGTCATGGAGAGGATTCCAATGCCATGCCAGAATCCGGGCAGACCAACGGCGCGTCCCGCCTGCGGTAGTTTCCCTTTAAATAGAGCCAGAATGTCTGTCTTTATTATCGATATCCCGTTACTGTTCCATGGGAAAAGAATTTTTGACTGTCCGTCAGCGTAGATCCATAACCACTCGACCATGAGGATAGCTGTGGCCAAAAGGCCAACCCACTCATGAATAATGAAGTACATCCTGGTATTCGGATCAGAAACCAGTAAAGCACCGAACAATTCAAATGTTAATGTAGTAGACAACCCGATATGTAACCACCTTGTACCGCTATTCCATAAAATTGGCTGCATAAAGTTCTCCTCTTTTATTGTCTGAATCGCCTATGCTTGACGTGCATACCCAATAATCGCCCGCACCCGCTCATCATCGTATATTTTGCTCTCTACCTTGCAATACACCGCGCCCTCATCCGGAAAAACTGCCACTTCCACTACTCCAGGCAATTGCAGAAGTTGCCGGGTGAGTTGAGTGTTGTCTTGACTATCGACAGGAAGAGGAAATATCCTGGTAGCGACGTAACGTGGCTGCTGCATCGTGAGTGCCACTATCAACCAGATCAAATAGATGGCCGCCACGGCCCAAAAGACATCACTGTAGTTGTGTTGACCGGGCAGATAAAGTAATCCTCCCAACAAACCGCCACTGAATGCCCCTAAAAACTCCGCCGTGGTATATACGCCAGTGGCCGTTCCCTTGGCGCCCGGATGGCAGAACTTGGCCACCAGAGAAGGTAAGCTTGCCTCCAGCACATTGAAACCCACAAAAAACAAAAAGAGCGCGATGGCAATAGACCAGATACTGTGATTGGAGAGCGCCATCCAGATGACCGCGGCCAGCAAAATTGCAATCGCCAGCACAAAGACTTCACGGAGACGATGCTTCGCCTCACCGACAATGATAAGAGGGATCATTGCCACGAAAGAAAGCAGCATGACGGGAAGATACAACATCCACTGATCCGCTTCTGAGAGGAGCGGATGCTGCGGATCAATAAGTACCAAGGGCAGCACTACGAAGAGCGCTGTCAGGCCAGTGTGGAGTGAAAATATACCAAAGTCCAAACGGAGCAGATTGGGATTCCTCAGTACGTCCTTCAGCGCCGCAGGATTCATTTCGGCATCGCGATGAAAGCGTGCTGGGACAGCCGGAATCACCTTGTAGAGCACGCCGATGGCGAGGATGGACAGCGCCGCCGTCAACCAAAATATCCCTTGCACCCCAATCCATTGTGCTAACGGCGCGGATAACACCAGCGACACGCTAAAGCTGATGCCAATGGTAATGCCAATAGTGGCCATAGCCTTGGTCCAGCGTTCTTCGCGCACCAGATCCGCGGTGAGCGCGATAATGGCGGCGGCTACGGCACCTGCACCTTGTATGATTCGCCCTACCAGCAACCATTCGATGCTGGTGGCCTGTGCGGCGATAACGCTGCCAATGGCAAAAATGAGGAGTCCCGCCGCAATGACGGGTTTCCTGCCCCACTTATCTGACAGTCTGCCGAAGGGGATTTGAAAAATGGCCTGAGTCAGACCGTAAGCACCCAGAGCAATGCCAATGAGTACCGGATGGCGCATTGCCCCATGCAATCCGTGGGCATAGACGGAAAACACCGGTAATACCAGAAACAAGCCGAGCAGGCGTAAACCAAATATTCCGGCCAAGGCAATAATGGATCGGCGTTCACGTCCGTCCAGGGCGTTTTGTGGGGTGGTCATATTTATCCTTTTGTCGGGTTATTGAGGGCATAGTTAACGAATTGTTGATTACTTATGGATTAGACTTAAATAGCTTTATTGTCATTTCATTCCACTGCCCGCCTATCTTTACGTAGGCCTCTTTCGCTATTGTGCAAGAATGTAAGGACATATCGGGGTTGTGCCTGGCGCACCAACTCAGTTGAACATGAAGCGCTTCAGTATTTTTTGTTCTTGAAAACCATGCCGCGCTTTTGTGCGGATATGGAGACCCATTAGATGTTGCACCAGAGCACCCAGATAAAAACAATATAGAAAACAGAAAGACAGCGACAGCGTTGCGGTATGTCATTGTTAGTTACCTTATCATTTTAGGCCCCATTGTAGTCTATGGACAAGATATGATCTTGTTGGTTCCCCTCATCATCTCAAATGGGTAACTCATTTCAAAAAATGAGGTTGTGGCGTATGGGAAGTGCGGATCATTTGTCATCCATTTTCTCTTCGACAATATAATGGTTTTCAGGAACGGGAAGCCCCTCGCGATGCAATGGCAGGGTATAAATACTATCCTGCAAAAACACACGACGTACGGCAAAAGCGGTTAGGGCAGTCACCATGGTCGGCAGCAGAACATGGTAGTTTCCGGTTAACTCCACTACCATCACGGGCGCACTGAGCAAAGCCCCGGTGGTGGCCGCCACCATGCCGGCCATTCCACACAGGGCGAACAGGGCCGCCAGATGCGGGACACCGATAATGGGTTCCAGGAGCATTCCCAAACAACTGCCAAGTGCCGCCCCCATAAACAGGGAAGGCGAGAAAATCCCCCCGGAACCACCGGTACCGATGGTCAAACTGGTAGCCACCGCCTTCAGGACCAGCAAAGTCAGCAGAAGCAGTGGCCATTGAATCTGCTGGACCAGTACATCGGATATCCCCGCATAGCTGCCGCCGATCAAATAGTAATGACCCGTCAGACGATCGGTCTGATAAATCAGAATACCGACCAGCAGCATGCCGGACATGTGCCGTGTGTAAGGATTTTGCAGTAGTTGCCGACTATAGGCGTCAACACCATCCATCAGCCTGATAAAGCCGATACTCATCAGCGCCATGAAGCTGCCCAGCACGGCAAAGGTCGGTAACATAAGGCTGCCATTCCAATGGGCGATGCTGGCATGCGCGAAGAGATGGGCGTTCCCGAAAACCTCCTGTGTCACCCAACTGGCAGAGGCCGTCGCCACGAGCGTGGACAGAACGGTCCAGGGCCGCCAGTCGGGCACGATCACTTCCATGGCCAGAAACCATCCACCCAGAGGCGCATTGAAGACGGCGGCGATACCGGCACCGACGCCACAACCCAACAAATGGATGCGTCGGTAATCGGGCACCCGGAAAAGATGCCCTACCAGGGCGCCGATAGCGGCACCGAACTGCATGGCCGGACCCTCGCGGCCAGCAGAGCCGCCCGTGCCGATGGTTATGGCCGTCGCCACCGGTCGCATGATCGCAATCACCGGCCGCATATGGCCCCGATTGGCATGCACCGCACGTAGTACCTGGCTGACACCGGCACCCTGCGCTTCCGGTGCAAAGTTGCGCACCAGCACGGTTACCAGCAGGGCGCCGATTACCGGCACAAGAATAATCCATGCGCCCCACGGGGAGACGGGAGTATGTTCCCGTGCGTTTTGCGCAATACCAAAAGTGCCTAAAATCGCTGCATTATGAATGCCGGCAATCAGACAATGGAAAAGTACGGCACCCAACCCGGTCAATAAACCCACTCCGGCACCCAGCAGAATCAAACCAGGACCTTCGTGATGCGGCTCCAAGCTGCGATGAAACCATGCGGAAAATTCCATTAGAATGCCCCTGTCACTGCGCCAAGTGAGGGCGTAGCAAGCGCATGGGCAGGGAGGTGTAGGCCAGCACATCCTCAATCGTCACAATAGCTATAACATCTTCGTGATGTTCCGGGGGATCAACCCGGCAGAGTAGCGCGCATTCCTGATGGGTGGCACGGAAGCGGGCGACCAAGTCATATATTTGGTAATCCACAGGAACACTAAACCAATCCTCGCTGGCGAAATTTTCTATGGGGGTCGAGGATTGTCGGTGTCGCAGCAACTCACGTACGCGCGGGGCGGTCAGTACCGCACGGGGTTGCGTCCCTTCGACGATCAGGATATGCGGTATTTCACGGCCGCGATGGAGCAGTACCGCGATATCTGCCAGCGTCCGGCTACCTTTTACCCGGATCAGCGGAGTCTCAATAAACTCTCCAGCCGGACGCATCAGGTAGAGGTTGCTGTGCCGCGCCTCAGGAATAAAATGACCGCGGCGGATCAGTTTGCGCGTGTAAATCGTCTCCCTTGTTATCAGTCGACGGACCCCAAAGGCCAGAGAGGCGACGATAATCAAGGGAATAATAATATGGTAGTCGCTGGTCATTTCAAAAATCATCACGGCACCAGTAACGGCGGCACCGGTAGATGCGGCGACCATCCCGGCCATCCCCAAGGCAGCCGCGATAGTCATGCTGACCCCGATACCTGGCAGTAAATGATTGGCGATGACGGCATATAGCCCGCCGAGCACTGCTCCGACATACAGCGCGGGAGAGAACACACCGCCCGACCCTCCGGAACCCAACGTAACAGAAAAGCTCAGTATCTTAAGTAGCAGCAGGAGCAGGAGAAAACCTGGGTGCGTAATGACGCCGTCGAGGATATCCTGAACCGTCGCATAACCCACCCCTTCTACGTAGTAATGACCGGTAAAGGTGATCATGAAATAAATGATCAAGCCTACGCCCAGCATGCCTGCGGCGTGTCGTGCGTAGGAATTTTTGATCCAGTGTTCGAAGCGATCCTCGGTCCAATACAGACTGCTTGTGAACAGCAGGCCAGCCCCGCCCGTCAAAAGACCGAGCAGAACATAGGCGGCGTAGGCACCGGCGCTTTGGTGCAAGGTCCGGTTGATAATGTGCTGAGAGATGACAAACGACGGATAATCACCCAGAAACAGACGTGATACGAAGGCGGCGGTACCTGTGGCGATCATGACCGGAACAAGGGTCCGCGCACTAACTTCCACCAGCATGAGCTCGATCGCAAACAATATGCCGCCCACCGGTGTGTTGAATGTCGCGGCAATACCGGCGCCTGCTCCCGCCGCAAGCAGTCCCAGTCTTTGCCATTCTTGCAACCGCAACCACTGGGCTAGGCTGGAGCCGAAGGCGGCTCCAATCTGAATAATCGGCCCCTCCCGTCCTACCGATCCGCCACTGCCGATACTGATAGAAGACGCGAGCGCCTTCACCAGAACCACCACGGGCCGAATAACGCCGCTCCCGTAATAAATGGCATCCATAACTTCAGGTACGCCGTGCCCTTTGGCTTCTGGCGCAAAAGTTCTGACGAGCCAGACCACCACAAGCCCGCCGAGAACGGGGACCAGCACCACCCCCAAACCCCAAAAGCTGGCTGCGGAATGCTGCAAATCATTGAAGCGTGAGGAAATCTGACCGAAGAAGAAGGCATTATGCATCAGACCGATTAGTCGCCGGAAAGCGACCGCATCCAAGCCCGCGACAATCCCCACAAAGAACGCCAGAATCAGATGAAAGACTGGGTTCGTCCGAAACGCCCCCTGCCATCCTCTGACGTTGCGCTCCATAACGAGGGTATCCATGTTGGCGGGCAGGGAAGCATCGTTGACCATCACTACACTCCGGGGACTCGTTTTTTGAAACTATGCTATTCTTACCGTCAGATCAAATCGATTTATTTGAAATAAATATCGGAGAACCCGATGACGATAGATGCCGAGCAGTTGCTCACCCTCCTCACGGTTGCAGAAACCGGCAGTGTCAGCGAAGCCGCACTACGCCTGGGACGGGGACAGCCTGCCATCTCGGAACGCTTACATAAACTGACACGGGCAATCGGCGAGCCTTTATATGTCCGTGAGGGCGGTGGCATTCAGCTGACGCCCGTCGGCCAAGCATTAATTCCCGATATCCGGCAGTTGCGCGCCAAGTTACAAAATATTGAGAATCTGCTCATGCGCCAAAAATCCTTGCAAGCGGGAGAACTTCGCATCGCCTCTACCAGCCTGATTGCCAACTATTTACTACCGCAATATTTGCAAAGTTTTCAAAACCAGAATCCAGGGATCAATCTCTACATAAAGAGCGGTGTGACCTATTGGGGAGACATCAATCTTTCCGAACTGGACGTCTTCTTTTTTGAAGGAGAGATGGATATACCCCAGCTACCAGACAGTTATGAAATACAACAGTGGTTGACCGGTGAGATCGTCGCGGTCATGCCCAAAACCCATCCCCTGGCATCATTGCCGGCGCTGAGCCTGGAAGACATACAACCCTTTCCTGTGGTATGGCGAGAACCTTCTTCCGGAGTCCGAAGGAGACTGGAGAAAGCGTTCAGACAAAAAAACATTGTGCCCGCGCATTTCATTGAAGTGGCCGATGTGGAATCCGTGGGGGCCATGGTAAAGGCTGGCTTGGGAATAGGCTTTATGACCCATACGGTTTTTGAACAGAGACCGGATTGGGATCTACTGTATAAGCCCATCCCATCCGCTCAACTGATTTGGAAGAGCTTTATGGCTATTCCAAATCCGGCAAGGCGTTCCCGCGCGTTGTCGGTTTTTTTGGACCTTATGGGCTCGTCTACACCGTTGGCCCGAGATTCTTCTGAGTCAGCGCTATAAAATCCTGATGTCTCGGCGTATTGAGCTCCAAGTGCTTATAGACCCTGACCTTGACCCAATCATTGACGAATACCCAGAGAATACAATAGATCCAGACCACGCCGGCTTCCCCCAGGTGATGGAAGGCACCAGCCCCATGGGATAAACCACGAACAATGTCGCCGCGGCCTTGGTTAGGATAGCCGACCAGAGGAGGACCGCCGAGGGGTAAGGTTTCCGCAAGAAGGGCTTGCGCGTGCGTGCAATGAACAAGGTCAGGTGCCCGGCGATTGCCAGTTTGAGAAAAATCAGGGCTTGCAGATGCGCGATGTCCATATGGAAATAATCTTTGCCAATGAGCAGCATGGCGAAGGTTTGTAGAACGCCTATAAGCCCCAGGACAGTGGACACCGTGAGAACGCGATGCATATCCCATCGCACCGGTTTGGGATCCAGCCAGGTGTTATCGGTGGCGATGGCCATGATCGGCATATCATTAAAGAACGCCAGCAGGATGATCATGATGGCGGTGATGGGATAAAAATCGAAAATCAGCATGGCCAGCACGACGAAGACCATAATGCGGATGGTTTCGACGATACGATAAATCGCAGCGCAGGACGTCTTTCTGGGTAATACCCGGCGCTGGCTCCAGGGTCCCGAGGGTCAGCTTGTTCTGGGTGAGGGGTTCCAGTTTTATCGGAACAGAGAATCCGCATTCCCGCCATTTCCTCAATGGACTCCAGACGGGTGACGATAGCCTTCATACGCGAAAGTTTCAGCGCACCCAAGGCCATGGTCACCGAGAGTACCGCTGGCATGGCCACGGGGATGGAGGCCACCGTAAGAATCAAGGCGAACTGTAACAAGGATAGGAAAGACTGCCCGCGGAATAGTTCGACCGTGATCAGCACAGCCACTAATCCTAAAGCAATATAGATGAGGTAGTCACCGATACGCAGGACCGCCTTTTGGAAGTGCGATACAGCCCCAGCCTTTTGCACCAGGCCTGCCGTTTTGCCGAAATAAGGTGTGCATACCGGTGGCAGTGATAACTGCCACGATCTGGCCTTGCTTGGCTGGCGACGGTACCCGAATAGGCAACGTCGCCTGCTTTCTTGCTGACCGGCAGGGATTCTCCTGTCAGGGCCGACTAATCGACACTCAGATAATCGCCCTCCAGCAATTGCACATCCGCCGGAATGATATCGCCCAGCCGGATCCGGACGACGTCACCGGGTACCAGAGCCGCCGCCAGGATCTCCTGCCATTGACCGTCCCGTAGCACACGGGCTTTGAGAGCCAACTGGCTCTTGAGCGCCTCCAGGGCGCTGCTGGCTTTGTATTCCTGCCAAAAGCCAATGCCCGCGTTAAAGAGCAGCAGCAACGAAATGATGGTCAGATCAGCCCAATGCTCCACGATGGCCGACAGGATGGCCGCCGCCTCGATCATCCAGGGTATGGGCCCCCAGAAGTAATGCAAAAAGCGTATGAAAGGACTAACCTTTTCTTCCCGCAAGGTATTGGCGCCATATTGTTGCAGTCGTTTCTGAGCATCGCCCTGTGTCAGGCCGGCCGAACTCGTGTGCAAACCTGCCAAGGTCTTTTCAATGGGCCACGTTTTATTGGATTCTGTCAAGGAAACCTCCTGTAACGACCAATGCGTATATCCACGAAATGCGCTCGATGAGTTCGGCGGCAGTGTTCCCGCCATGCAACCTCAGAAACAAAGCCTCTGAACGGATCCACGGATCGTGCATTAGCCGCCGACCCCGTCGGCTTTGCAGCGAATGCCAACGGCAAACTCTACCGCGCACTGAGTCACTTGATCCTGGAGATCGTGCCCCTGGTCCGGGGCTGGATGAGTACCGACAGGGCAATACAATGGGTCAGGATTACCGTCACTGGCGCCAAGCCAAGATTGGGCGCAGGTTCTGGCTGTTCTTTCGCTATGACTCCAGGATGCGAATTATTGTCTATGCGTGGGTCAGTGATGGACAGACCATGCGCTCCGCCGCCAGCAAGTCCGATCCCTACGCTGTATTTCGGAAAATGCTGGAACGAGGGAGGCCGCCTGATGACTGGGCATCCCTACTCACGGCAAGCCAGTCAGATTAGCCATGAGCGATGCGGATTGGTCAGCAACATGTGTAACGGCCGGTTCTATACATAGCATAACAGGAGCGGTCCGATTTCGGACCTTTAGTGCCCATCCAGCCGTTCAGGCTGGATATTCGGCAAAGTCTGCTTTGCGCTCGATCAACTCGATGCGGTAGCCATCGGGGTCTTCCACGAAGGCGATGACGGTGTTGCCGTGCTTCATGGGCCCCGCCTCGCGCACCACCTTCCCGCCCCGCTGGCGGATGCCGTCACAGGCCGCCACGGCATCCTCTACTTCAATGGCGATATGCCCGAAGCCGTCGCCGAGGTCGTAATGTTCCACGCCCCAGTTATAGGTCAGCTCAATGACCGCCCCGGCGTTCTCGTTCTGATAACCGACGAAGGCCAGGGTAAATTCGCCCTCGGGATAATCGTTACGGCGCAGGAGATGCATGCCGAGCACCTCCGTGTAGAAGGCGATGGCGCGATCCAGATCGACGACGCGAAGCATGGTGTGCAGTATGCGCATGAGAATCTCCTTAACTTGAAAGCAGGTAATCCAGAGGCTCCACCACTTCTAGCCGGTAGCTCTGGTTGGCAGGAATGACCATGCTGTCGCCAGCATGCAACTCCTGAGTGTCGTTGGACCCTTCGGCGCGATAGTAGGCTATTCCACTGAGTATCTGGATGGTTTCCGTTACTTCGCTGCTCAAAGTATAGATGCCTGGGTGCAGAAGGGTGAGACTGTGCATACTGCCATCGGCGAGAATAACGCTGCGTTCACTGCGTCGCCCGTCCAGAGAGATGCGGCTGGCCTTGCCCAGTGCGTTGGCCGGTACATGCTGCTCGGGAGCCATCGCCGTCAACCCTGCAAACGCTTTTCAATGCGCAGACGCAGCGCATTGAGCTTGATGAAGCCCTCGGCATCTTTCTGATTGTAGGCGCCGGCATCATCCTCAAAGGTGGCGATACGTGGATCAAAGAGACTCTCCTGCGACTGCCGTCCCACCACCATACAACTACCCTTGTAGAGTTTGAGACGCACCACGCCATTGACCAGTCGCTGGGTCTGATCGATGAGCGTCTGCAGGGCGCGGCGTTCCGGGCTCCACCAGAAGCCGTTGTAGATGATGCTGGCGTAGCGGGGCATGAGCTCATCCTTGAGATGGGCGACTTCCCGGTCCAGGGTGATGGATTCGATGGCGCGATGGGCCTTGAGCAGAATGGTGCCGCCGGGAGTCTCGTAGCAGCCCCGGGATTTCATGCCGACGTAGCGGTTTTCGACAATATCCAGGCGCCCGATGCCATGCTCGCCGCCGACGGTGTTGAGGTGCGCCAGCAACTGCGCGGGATTGAGCGGCTCGCCGTCGATGGCAATGGGGTCGCCGTGCGCGTAGGTGATCTCCAGATAACGGGGCTGATCTGGCGCTTGCTCCGGCGCCGTGGTCCAGCGCCACATGCTGTCTTCGGCTTCCGCCCAGGGGTCTTCGAGAATACCGCCTTCATAAGAAATATGCAGCAGGTTGGCATCCATGGAGTAGGGGGATTTCTTGCCGTGGCGTTCCACTGGAATGCCATGCTGTTCGGCATAGGCGAGGAGCTTTTCGCGGGAGTTCAGGTCCCATTCCCGCCAGGGGGCAATCACCTGAATGTCCGGATTGAGGGCGTAGGCCCCCAGCTCAAAACGCACCTGATCGTTGCCCTTGCCGGTAGCTCCGTGGGCGACGGCATCGGCACCCACGTCGGCGGCGATTTCTACCATGCGCTTGGCAATGAGGGGCCGGGCGATGGAGGTACCCAGCAGGTACTCACCCTCGTAGAGGGTGTTGGCGCGGAACATGGGGAACACGTAATCACGGACGAATTCCTGGCGCAGATCATCAATGAAGATTTCCCTGGCGCCGAGCTTCTCGGCCTTGGCGCGCGCCGGTTCCAGCTCTTCACCCTGGCCGATGTCGGCGGTGAAGGTGACCACATCGCACTGGTACTGATCTTGCAGCCACTTGAGGATGACCGAGGTATCCAGACCACCGGAATAGGCGAGAACGACTTTCTTGACCATGCATCAATCTCCTTGCAGTGCGGCCACGGGGCCGATGCCAAATAATAATTCCATTAGGGCTTTCTGGGCGTGGAGGCGGTTTTCCGCCTCTTCCCAGACGACAGACCGCGGTCCGTCGATGATTTCGGCGCTGACCTCTTCGCCACGGTGGGCAGGAAGGCAGTGCATGAATAAGGCGTCCGCCGCCGCGGCGGCCATGAGCGTGGCGTTGACCTGGAAGGGGGCGAGAATCGCCTTGCGTGCGGCGGCCTCTTCTTCCTGACCCATGCTGGTCCAGACGTCGGTGACAATCAGGTCGGCACCGCGCACCGCGGCCACGGCATCATGCAGGATCGTGACGTGATTACCGCCGGTCTGCAACATTGCGGCGGTCGGTGCGTAACCCGCCGGGCTGCCGATGTGCAGTTGAAAGTCGAAAATCTGTGCGGCTTCCATCCAGGAGTGGGCCATATTATTGCTGCCGTCGCCGATATAGGCCACGGTCCTGCCGCGCAGGTCACCCCAGTGTTCCGTCGCCGTCATCAGGTCGGCGAGGAGCTGACAGGGGTGGTGGTCGTCGGAGAGACCATTGATTACCGGCACCCGCGAGGCGTCAGCAAAGCGGATGAGATTGTCGTGACCGAAGGTGCGGATCATCACCATATCGACCATGCGCGAGATCACCCTGGCGGTGTCCTCGATGCTCTCGCCACGCCCCAGTTGGGTATCCCGTGGCGAGAGGAAAAGGGCGTGACCGCCCAGTTGCGCCATACCGGTCTCAAAGGACACGCGGGTACGGGTGGAAGATTTTTCAAAGATCATCGCCAGTGTCCGGCCCGCGCAAGGGGCGTAGTGCTCACCCGCACGCTGGATTTTCTTCAGGGCGATGGCGCGCTGCAGAAGCGCCCGCAGTTCGGCGGGGCTGAGATCGGAGAGGCGCAAAAAGTGACGGACGTTCATGACGCGGATTCCAGAAGGCTGGCCAGGCCAGCGACGAGGAGGTCGATTTCTGCCTCTTGCAGAATCAGCGGCGGCAACAGACGGATCACCCGTTCGGCAGTGACGTTGATGAGCAGACCCGCCTCCAGGGCGCGTTCCACCAGACGCTCGGGCTTATGGGCCAGTTCGATACCCACCATCAGACCCATGCCGCGCACCTCCACCACCTCGGGATGCTGGCCGAGGCGCGCGCACAGACGCTGACGGAGCAGGACCCCCATTTGTTCCGCATGGGCGGGGATGGCCTCTTGCTGCATGGTGTCGAGCACGGCCTGGGCGGCGGCGCAGACCAGAGGCCCACCGCCGAAGGTAGTGCCGTGTTTACCAGG
>NZ_JAGDVS010000030.1:25942-27467 GCF_023255755.1 Acidithiobacillus sp.
CATGGCACCGATGGGCTCCCCGTTGCCCAGCCCTTTGGCCAGGCTGAGCACGTCGGGCCATAAGCCGGGAATTTGCTGATAGGCGAAGAAGGCCCCGGTACGGCCGATGCCCGTCTGCACTTCGTCCAGCATCAGGAGCAGTCCGTGCGCGTCGCAGACCTCCCGCAAACCCGTCAGAAAACCTTCAGGCGCCGGGCGCACACCGCCTTCGCCCTGCACCGGTTCGACGAGAATGGCGCAAATGCCGGGGTTGGCCTGAACCAGCGCGCGGACGGTGTGGAGATCGCCATAAGGGGCGCGCACAAAGCCCGGCACCAAGGGGCCGAAGCCTTCCTGGATGCGGAAATTACCGGTGGCCGTCAGTGCCGCCAGGGTGCGGCCATGAAAAGCGTTGCTGAACACCAGAATCTGCGGTTCGGCGAGGCCTTTGCCATGACCGTGGAGGCGGGCGATTTTGATGGCCGCTTCATTGGCCTCGGCGCCGCTATTGCAGAAAAAGGCCGCATCCATCCCGCTGATCGCGCAAAGGGTGTCAGACAGTTTTTCCTGCGCCGGAATATGGTAGAGATTGGAGGTATGCAGCAGTTGCCCGGCCTGGGCTTGCAAGGCGCGGGTAACGGCCGGATGGCTGTGCCCCAGGCCACAGACGGCGACCCCTGCCAGAGCGTCCAGATAACGGCGTCCCTCGGTATCATAGAGCCAGACGCCCTCACCCCTTGCAAAAGCGACCGGTAGCCGGGCATAAGTGGACATGAGTGGCATCAGACTGGTGCCTCCCCGTCTAGGGCGAAAGCCGCGTGCAGCGCCCGCACCGCCAGTTCCAGATATTTTTCTTCAATGACGACGGAAATCTTGATCTCGGAGGTGGAAATCATCTGGATGTTGATGTTTTCCCGCGCCAGGGTTTCAAACATGGTGGCGGCGATACCGGCATGGGAGCGCATCCCGACGCCCACCACGGAAACCTTGACGATGTGGGTGTCGCCCCGCACGTCCTCGGCGCCGAGTTGCTGGGCCACGCCTTGGAGAATATCGCGGGTCTTGGCGAAATCATTGCGGTCCACCGTGAAGGTGAAGTCGGTTTTACCCGCCTCCGAAACATTCTGGAGGATCACATCCACATTGATATTGGCCGCGGAAATCGGACCCAGAATGGCATAGGCGATGCCCGGATGGTCGGGCACGCCGACAACGGTGATTTTCGCCTCATTGCGGGAGAAGGCGATGCCGGAGACGCGGGGAGCTTCCACAGAATTTTCCTCATTGGTGACCAGGGTGCCGGGTCCATCCTGAAAAGACGACAAGACCCGCACGGGAACATGGTATTTCATGGCGAATTCGACGGAGCGGGTTTGCAGAACCTTGGCACCGAGGCTGGCCATTTCCAGCATTTCTTCAAAGGTGATGCGATCCAGGCGGCGCGCCCGGGATTCCACTCGCGGGTCAGTGGTGTAAATGCCGTCCACATCGGTGAAAATATCGCACTCATCGGCATGCAGGGCGGCCGCCAGGGCCACGGCGGTGG
>NZ_JAGDVS010000030.1:27477-36708 GCF_023255755.1 Acidithiobacillus sp.
CTGAAAGCCCGCCACGACCACAATCTTGCCGGCATCCAGTGCCGCCCGGATCTTGTGATCGTCAATATGCTCGATGCGCGCCCGGTTATGGGCCGAATCGGTCATGATGGCGACCTGCCCGCCGGTGAACGAAATGGCGGGTTGACCGATACCCTCCAGGGCCATGCTCAGCAGCGCAATGGTGACCTGCTCGCCGGTGCTGAGCAGGGTGTCCAGTTCGCGCTCGGCCGGGGCGTCGGCCAGGGCGCGCGCCAGTTGCAGGAGGCGGTCCGTCTCGCCCGACATGGCGGAGACCACCACCACCACCTGATGACCGGCGCGATGACTGGCCGTGACCCGTTCCGCGACGGCACGGATGCGTTCCACGCTGCCCACGGAAGTACCGCCAAATTTCTGTACGATGAGTGCCATTTTCAGTGATTTTATGAAAAATTAAGGGCAAATGATAAATCGTTGCGGCGGGGTCTGTACAGGACGCACTGCGGACGCCCTGTGCGGCGCCGCGCCAGCCCGGCTTCAACGCTGTGTAAAGCGCATTTTCGGCATGAACCCCGATGAGGAAGCCTGCGGGCCGAGGATATGGCCCCCTACCGCGGTGCGCTCAGCGATCGGCTATGGTGTCTGGCGCCGGTGCGGTTTTGGGCTTTTTGAGCAGAGAATACACGGGGCAGTAGCCGATCACGCCGCTGGCGATGATGAGCAACCCGGAAAAGGTCCATTCCTTGTAGGGGAAGGGATTGACGAAATAGACCAGAAAAATGATGGCGCCGAAGTATATACGCAGCCAGCGCTCAGTAGTGTTCATGTTTTTGATGACTTTCATGCCCTGCTCCTCCGCAAATCAGAGAACCACATGCGAATTAAACTATAGGTCTGATCGGGGCGCCCCGCAACAGGCGCGGTTTTCTGTACGTCAATATGGTGTATGATATCGCCATATCGCCATATCGCTGCTGAACAGAGGGGAAAGTCAGCCATGCCCACCGTTCACGAAACCCCGCGTATTAACCTGCGCGCAAGTGCCGAGGCCAAAGCCCTTATCGAGCAGGCGGCCGCTCTCATGGGTACGACGGTATCCAGTTTCATGTTGCAGAATGCCTATGACGCGGCGCGCAAGGTGGTGACGGAACATGAGACCTTGCGGCTCTCCCAATCGGCCTTTCAGGCTTTTGTCAGCGCTTGTGAAAAACCGGCAATTCCTAACGCTGCCCTGCTGGCCTTGATGGCACGCCGCTGAATGGCGGTACGTATCGCTCTGTTGGAGAATTTAGAGTGGTCGTAACCACTTTGATTGTGGCAATGATGTGCTGAATGATTTTTTGAAGCGCCATGCTGGCCAGCAGCAGCGCAGGGGTTTTGGCAAAACTTATGTAGCACTGTGCGACGACCCTCCTGAGATCATGGGTTTCGTCACCGTGAGTGTGGGACAGGTAGCCACCGGGACATTACCATCACCGCCCCGTCTCCCCTGTTATCCGGTACCGATCCTGCGCATCGGGCGCCTTGCGGTGGATCGACGTTATCAAGCACGGGGCGTTGGCCAAGACCTCTTGGCTTTCGCCTTGCATCTGGCAGTGGAATTTTTGGAGCGAGTGGGCCTGTATGCCGTGGTGGTTGATGCCAAGCACGAAACTGCCGCGCGTTTTTATCAACGGCTGGGCTTTTCGGCCTCATTGGACGATCCGTTATGTTTGTTCGTACCGGTGTCCCAGTTAATCGCCGCGAGTAAGCCGTGAACCAGCCTAAGCCCTTAATACCCCGCTTCCTTCTGGTGTCTGAAGGCCAGCACCGTAACCGCATCTCACCCCGGCAGTAGGGCATCTACCTTGTGTTGGGCGATGAGGTGCCCGCGCGCCGCGGCTTCGGAGAGCCACTTTAGGCCCAGCGCCTTGCCCCGGGTTACGCCCTGTCCCTTGAGATAGCAGGTACCCAGCCAGTCCATGGCACCCACATGACCTTGCCGGGCTGCGGCCGCGAACCACGCCGCCGCGATGGCGTATCGGCCGGCAGCGTAAAAGGCCAGGCCCAGCGCATTTTTCGCCCCGGTGTCGCCCGCATCCGCCTGAATGTTGTTCGTAACGTCGAAGAGGATGTGGCCCTGGCGCTCAAACAGGTGGCTGCGAGTCACGGTCGCAGCGCAGAGGCGGGACACCGGGAAATTCTACGATCCACCCTGCGCCGACCGCCACGCCGACCCCTGGCCGAAGTGCTCGCCAGCATGCCAAATGTCGGCGAGGATAGCGATTTCGATACCCGTCACAATGCAAGCTGACCATGTATCTGGTGGACACCAACATCATCAGCGAGGCCCGCAAAGGCCGCAAGGCCAACTCCGGCGTGCAGGCGTTCTGAAGCGCGGTTGAATCCGCCGACCTTTATATCGCTGTGCAAAGCATCGGGGAAATTCGCCGCGGACTGGGAAAGGTTCGTCAGCGCGGCGATAACGATCAAGCCCTGCGTTTAGAGTCTTGGCTTGACCGCATCGTCAGGCGCTATGGGGACCGGATACTCAGTTTCGATACGGATTGCGCCCAAGTGTGGGGGAAAATGTACTTCCCTGCTCAATGCCCAACTGGTGACGAACGCCGACGGGTAGCACCAGGTGCCCGCGCTGGTCTACATGAGGCGTTGTATTGATGGGTATCAATGCATGTTTCCCATAAAACATGCAAGGCCCATTCTATCCATTTTGGTATCGGAAAATGACGTCGGAATACCGAACCAGGTTTGGTCTTGTTCTCAAAATCCCCGTCGAGCGCAGGCGGCTGGCGTGCTCCTTGCCGGACTCTGGTCTAAACTGAAGGTCAGATAGGTATCGGGTATGTCGGCGGAATCACGTCAGGAGAATCGGTATGGCAACGGATTTACGGGCACTCAGGAAGCAGGTGGGGCAAAGTATCTGGTTGGATAATCTGTCGCGCACCCTCGTCCGTGACGACATTCTGCGGCGTTATATCGACGAGGACGGGATCAGCGGGGTGACCTCCAACCCCAGTATTTTTCAGAAGGCGATTCACTCCAGCCCCTACTATCAGGAGGATCTGCGCCGGCCTGCAGATTCCGCAGAACGGTTGTATGAGGGTCTGGTGGTGGATGATTTGCGCAAGGCCTGCGATTTGTTGCATCCGGTGCATGTCGAAACGGGCGGTGACGACGGTTGGGTGAGTTGGGAGGAGTCGCCGCGACTGGGGCGGGATGAGGCCGCTACGGTGGCCGAGGCGCAACGGCTGCACGGGTTGGTGCAGCGGGAGAACCTGCTGATCAAGGTGCCGGCCACGCCCGCGGGTATTCGCGCCTTCGCAACGCTCATCGGCCGCGGTGTGTCGGTCAACGTGACCCTGATGTTCGGGCTGGCGCATGTTCGCGCGGTATATGCCGCCTATCAGAAGGGTTTGGCGCAGTGGGTGGCGAGTGGCGGTGATCCGCGCAAGGTGAAAGCGGTTGCCAGCCTCTTCCTGTCACGGGTGGATACGCTGGTCGATCAAAAGCTGGAGGCTATTGGCACGCCGGAGGCTTTGGCGTTGCGGGGTCAGGCGGCGGTGGCGATGGCGAAATCGGCATACACCATTTACCAGGACGTTTTTCACGGGAAGGACTTTGGGGCGCTGCACGCTGCGGGTGGAAGACCCCAGTATCTGCTCTGGGCGAGTACCAGCACCAAAAATCCCGCCTACTCCGATTTGCTCTACGTCGAGCCGTTGATGGGGCCGCAGACGATCAATACCTTGCCCGACGACACCCTGGTCAAGCTCCGCGATCATGGCAGCCTGGTGGCACGGGTCGAAGACGATATGGCGGGGGCACGGCGGACCATGGCGCAACTGGCCAGCCTGGGTATAGATATGGACGGCGCTGTGGCGGAGCAGTTGCAGGTGGAAGGCCTGGCCGCTTTCGCCAAAAGTTTTGAGGAGATGCTTGCAGAGGTGGGGCGCGCGATGCGGTGAGCGGCGCGCCGCGATGGTCCGGTGTGCGCCTCAGAAGCCGACGGTGTTGAAACCGCCGTCCACGTAGGTGATTTCGCCGGTGATGCCGGAGGCGAGGTCGGAGCAGAGGAAGGCGGCGGTGTTGCCGACTTCGTCCTGGGTCACGTTGCGGCGCAGGGGCGCATGTTCCGCATAGTGATCCAGGATCTTGCGGAAGTCGCTGATACCGCTGGCCGCGAGGGTGCGGATAGGCCCGGCGGAAATGGCGTTGACGCGGATGCCGTCCGGCCCCAGCGCGTAGGCGAGATAACGAATGCTGGCTTCGAGGCTGGCCTTGGCGAGTCCCATCACATTGTAGTTGGCCATGGCGCGCTCGGCGCCGAGGTAGCTGAGGGCCAGCAGGGCGCCCTGTCGGCCCTGCATGAGCGGGTGCATGGCCTTGGCCATGGCGGTGAAGCTGTAAGAGGATACCTCGTGGGCAATGCGGAAGCCCTCGCGGGTGGTGGCGTCCAGATAGCTGCCGCTGAGCTCGTCTTTGGGCGCAAAAGCGGCGCCATGAATGCCGATATCGACGCCACCCCAGAGCGACTGGATCTCACGCATGGTGCCAGCCAGTTGTTCTTCGTTCATCAGGTCCAGTTCCAGGGGCTCTGGTGCACCGATTTGGCTCGCCAGCTCTTCCACCCGGCTTTTGGTGCGCTCGCCCTGATAGGTGAGGAGCACTTCTGCACCCTGGCGATGCATGGCCTGAGCGATGCCCCAGCAGATGGAGCGGTCATTGGCCACGCCGACAACCAGTGCCTTTTTACCTTCCATAAAACCCATTGCAAAAACCCCTTACGTTAGAATCAGCGCGTATAAATGGTGAGATGTGAGCCCGGTTGAATATCGCTGGCCGAGGCCAGGCGATTCCACTGAATCAGCGATTTGGGCTGGACATGGAATTGCTGGGCAATCTGCCAGAGCGTATCTCCCTGACGCACCACATAAGTCGTCGTCCGTGCCTGGGTGGCGGCGCGCTCCTGCCGGTGGTTGATGGCGGCAACCACGGTTTGTGCCGGGATATTCAGCACCTGTCCGGGATGGAGGACGGTCCGCTCGGTGAGGTGGTTGGCGCGGGCCAGCACGGCGACGCCGACCCCGGCGCGCTGGGCGATTTGCCAGAGACTTTCACCGGGCCGGACGGTAAGGCGCTGGTGACCGCGCGCGGCGGTATAGACCGGTGCGGCAGCACCGCCATGTACCGTGAGCGTCTCGCCAACCTGCAGGTCACGCGCGGAACGGATATGGTTCCAGCGCATGAGGTCGCGGACGCTGACGCGGGCCCGCTGCGCGAGTTGCGAGAGCGTGTTGCCCGGACGCACCCTGAGCGGCTGGCTGTTTTGCGCATAGACCGCATGACGCAGACCGCCGGCGCCATAGACAACCAGATGTCGTCCGACTTGCAGGTCGCGCGCGGAACGGATGTGATTCCAGCGTTTGAGATTGGTGATGCTGACTCCGGCCCGTTGCGCCAGATGCCAGAGCGTCTCACCGGGGCGGATGGTGATGTGACTGAGCGGTGGTGCGGCTATAGGCGCGGCTACAGGTCGTGCGGCTACTTCCTGGGGCATGGTCAAAAGCGCTGTTTTCAGTGCTCCAGCCTTGCCTTTGGGCACCACAAGCTGGTAATCGGCCGGTGCGACGCCATAGCTCAGCCCGGCATTGAGGTGCCGCAATTCGCTGACCGGCATGTTCATCAGATTCGCTGCTACGTTGAGTGCCACGGATTTTGGGGTGGTGACTACCGCAATATGTGCCGCATTGGGAATGATGGGCAGGGAAACATGGTAAGCGCTGGCGTTTTTGATGACCTGCGCCAGGGCGAGCAACTCGGCAACGTAGTTTTCTGTTTGCTCCGGGAGATTGAGGTCCCAGAAGTCCGTGGGCTTGCCCGCCGCGACATTTTGTTGGATGGCGGCGGAGACGGTGCCCTGTCCGGCATTATAGGACGCGATGGCAAGGAGCCAGTTGCCACCGAAATAGTTGTAGAGATAAGACAGATAGTCGAGGGCCGCGTTGGTGGAGGCGGTGAGGCTCAGGCGGGGATCGCCGTAGCGGGTATTTTGCAGGCCGAAATTGCGGGCGGTACCGGGTATGAATTGCCAGAGCCCCGCTGCCGCCGCCGGAGAATAGGCCTTGGGGTTGTAACCGCTCTCGATGGCCGGCAACAGCGCCAGTTCCATGGGCAGGCCGCGCTGCGCAACTGCTGACACCACATAAAAAAGAAAAGGACGGGAGTTATCGAAGATTTGTTCCAGCTTACCCTGGTGTTGCAGGAACCAGGTGCGCCATTTGTTTACCTCTACTCGTGAGACGTCGCTGATGCGCAGGCCGTCATCAATATGTGTCCAGACATTGCCGGTCTCCGTCTGGTTGCCAAAGGCGCCTGATGCCTCGAACTGCTGCAGGGTGGCTGACAGGCCGGAAGCATTACCGCTTTGCCCGTTGCCCGATCCGCCGCCTTGCAAATCCGCAGTCTGTTCGGTGGTGTTCAAGGTGTCTGCCACACCGCTCTGAAGATCGCTTTGTTGCAAGCCTATGGTCTGGCTCTCCGCCCAGACCATAGGAATGCCCCCCAGCGCCACCAGCGTGGCGACAGCGATGAGTCGCTTTTTCATGTTACTCCTTCCTGGGCGGGTTCGATCCACAATGGGCGTCCCGCAGATGTAACCCTTCGTAAAAGGATATTATAATAAACATGGAGTTGGCATCATGCTTGCCACCCGTTACTGGATAGTAAGCAAAAGGAATGCCTTGAGTCAAACGCTGTTTGACGGTCTGCGCAGGGCGTGATTCGCGGCGAAAGCCGGCGATGCGCAGGATACCGGCGGGTCAAAGAGGCTGTTATTATCCTGTTTTCGCCAGTCTCAGGTTGCGCATCATGTCCGTTCGTACCCGTTTCGCCCCCAGTCCCACCGGTTATCTGCATATTGGTGGTGTGCGCACCGCGCTTTACTCCTGGCTGCACGCACGTCAGCAGGGGGGGCACTTCGTTCTGCGTATCGAGGATACGGATGTGGAGCGCTCGACGCCGGAAGCGACGACCGCCATTCTGGAGGGGATGGCCTGGCTGGGGCTGGACTGGGATGAAGGCCCGTTCTATCAGATGCGGCGCATGGACCGCTACCGGGAAGTGCTGGCGCAGATGCTGGCGGCAGGGACGGCCTATCATTGCTATTGCAGTCGTGAAGAAGTGGAAACCATGCGCGAAGATCAGCGCGGGCGCGGCGAGAAACCGCGCTATGACGGACGTTGCCGGCAGCGCACGGCAGCGCGTGAGGGGGTTGCGCCGGTGATCCGCTTTCTGAGCCCGGATAGCGGTGAGACCGTGGTGGAAGACCTGATTCACGGTACGGTGCGCTTTCAGAACAGTGAAATGGATGATCTGATTATCGCGCGCTCCGACGGGACGCCGACCTACAACTTCTGTGTGGTGGTGGATGACTGGGATATGGGGATCACCCACGTGATCCGCGGCGACGATCATCTCAATAATACGCCGCGGCAGATGCAGATTCTGCAGGCGCTCGGCGCCCAGGTGCCCGCTTATGCCCATGTGCCGATGATCCTCGGGCCAGACAAGCAAAAGCTGTCCAAGCGCCACGGCGCGGTGAGCGTGCTGGAATACCGCGAGCAAGGCTTTTTACCCGACGCGCTGCTCAATTTTCTGGTGCGGCTGGGCTGGTCCCATGGCGATCAGGAAATCTTCACCCGCGAGGAAATGGTGGAATTTTTCCGCATTGATGCGGTGAACAAGGCGGCATCGGCCTTCAACCCAGAAAAGCTATTGTGGATCAATGCCCAGCATATGCAGCGGCTGACGCCGGAGGGGTTGGCGCAGCATCTGCTGCCTTACCTCAACGCCGTGCGCGTAACCGAGTCTTTGCTGGCGGCCGGGCCGGCCCTCCCGGCGGTGGTGGCGTTGTTGCAGGAGCGGTCCAAGACCTTGGTGGAGATGGCGGCGGCGGCGGAGATGTTTTATGTGGCGCCGGTGGCCGGTGAACCCAAAGATGTGGAGAAACATCTGCACGGACAGGGCGCCTTGCTGGTGACCCTGGCGCAGGCGCTGGACGCGTTGCTGAACTGGGAGGCAGCGGCGATTCACAGCGTGATCCAGGAACTGGCGTTGACCTATGCCGACGGCAAGATGGGTAAGGTCGCGCAACCCCTGCGGGTGGCGGTGGCCGGGCGGGCGGTGTCGCCACCCATTGATGCGACTCTGGCTTTATTGGGTAAGGAAGAGACGTTGGCGCGTTTGCGGCGGGCGGCCGCCTGGATCTAGTCCTGTTTCGCCATTCAGGGTCTGCTGATACTTGGCGCGGGGCGGTGCTTTTGCGATGATGGAGGCACCCGTTGTTCCCGACCGATTTCCCGCAGATCAGGAGATGCAGTTCATGGCTATGAATGTCACCCAGAAAATACTTGCCGCCCATTTGGTCAGTGGCACGCTGGAAGCGGGGAGCCCTATCGCTATCCGTATCGACCAGACCCTGACCCAGGACGCCACGGGGACCATGGCCTATCTGCAATTTGAGGCCCTCGGCCTGCCGCGTGTGCGCACGGAGCTGTCGGTGTCCTATGTGGACCACAACATGCTCCAGTCGGGCTTCGAGAACGCCGACGACCACCGTTTTCTGCAGAGCTTTGCCGCGAAGTACGGCGTACATTTCTCGCGTCCCGGCAACGGCATCTGCCATCAGGTGCACCTGGAGCGATTTTCCAGGCCGGGCGGCACCCTGCTGGGCTCCGATTCCCACACGCCGACTTCCGGCGGAGCGGGCATGCTGGCCATTGGTGCAGGCGGTCTCGATATTGCCCTGGCCATGGGCGGGTTGCCTTTCAACCTCAATATGCCGCAGGTGGTCGGGGTCAAACTGACCGGCCGCTTGCAGCCTTTTGTCAGCGCCAAGGACATTATTCTCGAAGTGCTGCGCCACAAGACGGTGAAGGGCGGTGTCGGCAAAGTCTTTGAGTATTTCGGGCCGGGTGTCGCCCACCTCAGCGTGCCGGAGCGGGCGACCATCACCAACATGGGTGCCGAATTGGGCGCCACCACCAGCGTGTTCCCCAGTGATGCCGTGACCCGCCGTTACCTGGCGGCGCAGGGGCGCGATGCCTCCTGGTCGGAGTGGGTGGCGGATGCTGATGCCGGCTATGACGAGGTGCTGGAAATCGATCTCGACCAGTTGGAGCCCCTCATCGCCTGTCCGCACAGCCCCGACAACGTCCAGAAAGTGCGCGAGGTGGCGGGCACGCCCGTGGCGCA
>NZ_JAGDVS010000030.1:36741-37985 GCF_023255755.1 Acidithiobacillus sp.
GGTGGCCATCGGATCGTGCACCAACTCGTCCTATACGGATTTGATGACCGTGGCGAGCATGCTCAAGGGCAAGGTCATCGCTGATGGCGTCAGCCTGGGGGTATCGCCGGGGTCGCGGCAGGTGATGGAAATGGTGACCAGGGATGGCGGCCTTCTGGACTTCATCGGGGCCGGTTCGCGCATTCTGGAATCGGCCTGCGGACCCTGCATCGGCATGGGCTTCGCGCCGCCCACGGAAGGCGTCTCGGTGCGTTCCTTCAACCGCAATTTCTACGGGCGTTCCGGTACTAAAAATGCGGCGGTGTATCTGGCGAGCCCGGAAACCTGTGCCGCCTGTGCCTTGACCGGGGTGATCACCGATCCCCGCGATCTGGGGCTGGCGCCCATTCACGTGCCGGTACCTGAGCACTTTCTGGTCGATGACCGTATGGTGCTCGCCCCCGCCGCCGAAGGCAGCCCGGTGGACATCATCCGTGGCCCCAACATCGCCAAACTTCCCACCGGGCAGGCCGCTCCGGCAAGCCTGCAGGGCGAGGTACTGATTCGGCTGGAAGATGACATTACCACTGACCACATCATGCCGGCCGGAGCCAAGGTGCTGCCGCTGCGCTCCAATCTGCCAGCCATTTCGGAGTTTGTCTTCCACATGGTGGATGAGACTTTCCCGGCCCGCGCCAAGGCGGCTGGGGGCGGTTTTATCGTGGCGGGTCACAATTACGGGCAGGGTTCCAGCCGTGAACATGCGGCACTGGCGCCCCGCTATCTCGGCGTGCGCGCGGTGCTGGTCAAGTCGTTTGCGCGTATTCACCTCGCTAATCTCATCAACTTCGGTATCCTGCCCCTGACCTTCGTGGACGCGGCGGATTATGCCAGGGTGCAGGCGGGGGATCAGCTCAGTCTGGATATCAGGGGGCTGGCGCTGGGCCAGGGGCTGCTGCTGTTCCTGCTGATCGCGGATAGTTTCGACCTGACCGAGACCTTGTTCGGCCGGGTGCGCAAGCGGCATTTCGAGCCGGTGCCGGCGCCCCATGGTACGAAACTGCCGAAGGTTTCGCTGCATCTGCCGATCTGCAATGAGCCGGCCGATATGGTCAAGCAGACGCTGAACGCGCTCGCCGCCCTCGATTACGAGGATTACGAGGTGCTGGTGATCGACAACAACACCAAGGACAGCGCGGTGTGGGAGCCGGTGGCGGCGCATTGTGCGCGGCTGGGCGCGAAATTCCGGTTTTTCACGCTGGGTC
>NZ_JAGDVS010000049.1 GCF_023255755.1 Acidithiobacillus sp.
GGGAGACAACCCCAGCGGAATGACCTCATCCCCAGGCTCCAGAACCGCCAGGCGAACGTCGGCAAAGTCTTCGGGCCGAGCAGGTTTGGTGTGAGGGGCAAGATTGTTCATGGCACGAAAACTGATTATACGAACAGTATAAAACACCGCATCCGACCCACAATCGGTATGCTTACGGGCAGGGCGAGGCGACGGGGTGTGACGTCGTGACGGCCCCACACCCTTGCGCCCATCCCCTCTGCCCCAGCGTTGATCCCCATGTGCGGCCGCTTCGCCTTCAAGAGCCCTCCCGAGCGGCTGCATGCGCAGTTCGGTGCCGACATCACCGATTTGCAGTGGACGCCGCACTTCAACATTGGCCCCCAGCAGCTTGTGCCCGTCCTGCGCACTGTGGATGGCCAGCGGCGTGCGGCTCTGCTGCGCTGGGGGCTGATCCCATCCTGGTCCAAGGCCCCCACCATCGGTCATCGGCTGATCAACGCCCGCTGCGAGACCGCAGCCACCAAGCCTGCTTTCCGCGCAGCTTTGCGGAGCAGACGCTGCATCGTGCCGGCCGATGGATTCTTCGAATGGCAGCAGCAAGCCGCCGGCAAGCAGCCTTTCTTCATTCACCGTCGGGACGGCGCCCTGCTGGCGATGGCCGGGCTGTGGGAACACTGGACCTCGCCGGCTGGAGAGAACGTCATCACCTTCACCATCCTCACCACTGCAGCCAACACCTGGATGCAAGCCCTGCATGACCGCATGCCGGTGATCCTGGAGGGGGAGGCGCTGAACCTTTGGCTCAACCCAACCACGCCTCCCTCCCAAATCCAGGCCCTGTTCCGCCCCCTGGTGCTGGACACCCTGGCGGCCTACCCGGTGACACCAGCCATGGGAAATGTGCGGCATGACAGCCCGGACATCCTCGACCCCTGGCCGGTCGTGTCTTCCCTTCCAACATGAAAGACCGCCGCATCGCGCATCTGGACATGGATGCTTTCTTCGCTTCGGTGGAGTTGCTGCGCTACCCAGAACTGCGGGGTCTGCCGGTGGTGGTGGGCGGTCGGCAGGACTGGCATCCCACGCGCCAGCCCGATGGCAGCCACCGCTTTGCCCGGCTGCGTCAATATGTGGGCCGAGGGGTGGTGACGACCTCCACCTACGAAGCCCGCGCTCTGGGGGTGTTCTCCGGCATGGGCATGATGAAGGCCGCCCAGCTCGCCCCGGATGCCCTCCTGCTGCCAGCACACTTCGAGGCCTATCGCCAGTACTCCGCCATGTTCAAAGCCGCGGTTGCTGCAATTGCTCCCCAGATCGAAGATCGGGGGATCGACGAGATCTATCTCGACCTCACCGACCTTCCAGACGACTCGCACACGCTGGCCTTGCGCATCAAACAGGCTGTCTATCAAGCCACAGGCCTGACCTGCTCCATCGGCATCACGCCAAACAAATTGCTCTCAAAAATGGCCTCGGAGCTGGACAAGCCAGATGGCATCACCATCCTGAGCGCGGCGGACTTTGCCACCCGCATCGGGCCGCTCTCTGTCAGCAAGGTGGGTGGCATTGGCCCCAAGGCCACGCGCAAACTCCAGGACCTGGGCATTCACACCCTGGCGGATCTGGCGGGCGCCGATGCGGGCGTGTTGCAAGAGCAGTTCGGTGCCACCTATGCCGCCTGGCTGCGGGATGTGGCGCGAGGCATCGATGATCGCCCGGTGGTCACGGTGCGCGAAACCAAGTCGGTCAGCCGAGAGACGACGTTCGAGCAGGATCTGCATCCCCGTCACGATCGTGCTGCACTCTCCGCGGTGTTCACCGCGCTGTGTCAGCGTTTGGCCGGTGACCTGCAGCGCAAGGGTCTGGTGAGCCGCACGATCGGCATCAAGCTGCGCTTTGAGGACTTCCGCACGGTCACAAGGGATCTGTCGCTGGACGAATCCACAGACCAGCCGCAAGCGATTCGACGAGCGGCCGGGCTGTGCCTGAAACGGATTGCGCTGCAGGGGCGAATCCGGCTACTGGGTGTGCGGGCATCGGGGTTGATGACGGTGCAGGAAAGGGAGCAGGCAGGTCGGCCGGTGCAGAGGGAACTGGACTGGGTGGAGGGGGCGTAATGCGCCCCTTCCCTCCAGAATCGTAAAAACGTCACCAAGCGCGGGAAGGCAAGCAGCAACGGAGGCAGCCCGCGCTCTCTGGAGGATTTTTCCAACGAAACGTGCCGCGTGCTGGTCGTAATGTCCTGCAGCAATAACCTCACGGTTTTACAGAAATAAATGCCATGATTTGTTACATTCTGGTCGGTCGTTAAGATAAATTTTTAAATACAAATCCTTTCTTCTATATGACTACCCTTACCTTAACAAAACCCCAATCGGCCCAAGGCGAACTTGCTGAACTGTATGCCGCAATTGAGAAATCTTTTGGCAGCGTCCCAGAAGGTTTGCAGCTCTTTGGCGTCAGTCCCAAGTTACTGCAGATCCAAATGCAAGCGCTGGGCTATTTTGGACAGCACCCAAGCCTGTCGGGCAATTTTCTTGCATTATTGCGTTACATCCTATCGGAAGATGGCGGTTGTCAGTTCTGTATTGGTTTCAACCAAGGGTTGCTGTTGAATGCTGGCTTATCTGCCGAATCCATCGCTCGTGCCCTGCAGAACCCTTTGAATGCTCCGTTACACGACAAAGAAAACCGCCTACTGGATTATGTGGTGCGCGCTGTGCGTAATCCGCACGGAGTTCAGGATGCTGAAATCGATGGCCTGAGAAAATTGGGCTGGACGGATCAAGACATTTTTGATGCGGTTGCGCATGGTGCGCAACATACGGCAATCGATATTATTTTCGAGACATTTCGAGTCGCCCCACTCTGAACCCGCATGGCATTTTGACTGCGCCAGACTCGCCATTGACATTCGCCCCAAGAGGTCGCGCAGGCACCTGTCCCAAAAACAACGCCCCACAGTGAGGGGAGCGGCATCAAAAATGCTGGCATCTGCGTCATTGCGGATGACCAGCATTGATCGTTGAGGGGGCAGCCGCTTGCGGCGCGCAGGGGGAATTCGGCGATCAGGCGGATACATGAACTTGTCCACCAAGGGAAACCGCTAGGGCAAGACGAAATCCTCGCTCGGTGTTGCCTCTGGCAATGCATCCTCACCCAATAGCTCGCGCAACGTGATTTCGATCCCCGTCGATAGGGCGAGCAGCGGAAGATCGTTGGGCATTGCGCCGAAAGGGTCCTCGAGTTCCTCGTTGAGTGCATCCAGGGCCAGAAACGTGTATGCGACGAAGGTCACCATGAGCGGCGTCAGGAGTCCGATGCTGCTAATCAGACCGAACGGCAACAAAAAACAGTAGATGTAGACGGTCCTGTGGACGATCACCGAATAAGCGAAGGGAATCGGCGTGTTGGCGATACGCTCGCAGCCACCCAGCACGTCGGTCAGCGCCATCATGCTTTGTTCCATCACAGCGGCGATCTGCGGATGCAGATCCTGACGTTTGGCCGCCTCGGCCAGGCTTCTGCCAAGGGATTGCAGGATCAAAGCTGGACGGGAGCGTGCAGCCTGGAGCGACGCCAGCAGCGATGCATCAACCAGCGATGACAGGTCCGGAAGCGGATCACTGCCCCGCAACTGATGGCGCAAGGCGTGGACGAACCCGATCAAACGGTGAACGAAGTCGGCCGCCGGCTCTCGATCTCCGAGCCAAACGATGTACTGCCGTGTCAATGAGCGCGACGCGTTGAGCATGGCACCCCAGAGTTTCCGTGCTTCCCAGTAGCGTTCGTAACTCGCTGTGTTGCGAAAGCCAAGGAAGATGGCAAGGGCAACGCCGATCGACGTGAACGGCACATAGGTCAAGCCAACACGCCACCCCAGCAGATCGCCGTGGGTCCAGGTCACGGCGGTGGCCAGCGCCGCGATGACAAGGAGTTGCACCCAAATCTTGGGAAGTACAGACCCGCGGATCACGAACAACATGCGAAGCCAGGACAGGCGCGGGCGAACAATCATGGAGTCTGCACAAAAGAGCAAGCGATCAGCCTGATTATTCCGGATCGGAGCAGAAGCGTCTTGGACAGTCCCCTTGGCTTCGCCTGCCCGAATGAGTCGGTGCGAGGTCTTGAGCGGAGCAAGCCCATCAGCCTGAACTCAATCCTGCGGCCCGGACGCTTGCGGACGTCGCTGCAGTACGGCAAGTTTCAGGCGATCAGCCCGGCGCGCTGCTTTCGCCCCGGGTTGACCGCCCAGCCGCCTCACACGAGCTGACACAACCCTGGTAAGCAATGGGATGGTGTGCCTGAAAGACAAAATTAAAGAAGCCCCTCCGGTGCTGCACTCAGCGCCTCGCCACCACCACAGCCTCGTTGCCCTGCGCGAACAGATGCACGGTGGCGGTCATCCCGGCTTGCGCAAAAGCCGCCTGGATTTCCTCGGGCCGCAGAAAGTGATTGCCCTGGACATGTTCACTGAGATTCTGAAACGCCATGCCCCGGCGACTGGGCTCGCGCAGCGCCCTGCGCTCGGCGGGCCAGGCCGGCTCCCAGATCACCACAGCGCCACCGGGCTTGAGATTGGCGCGCAGCCACGCAAACAGCGTCTGGGTGTCTTTCTCCCAGACATGGTGCAGCGCGCGGTTCATCGCGATGAGGTCGGCGGGCTCGTCCAGCGTCAGCGCGTGGATGTCGCCGTGCTGAAAACGCAGCCGGTCGGATAGTCCGTTTTGCCGTGCCAGCGCCTGCGCCTGGGTGATGTTCTCCTCGAAGCCGTCGATGCCCAGACCGCGCAGCTTGCCGCAGCGCCGCGCCAGCGCGCGCAAATACCAGCCATTGCCGCAACCCAGATCGACCGCCAGGCCACCGCGAGCGTCGACCTCGGCAAAGACGGGGACGGCCGGGCAGATGGTGTGCTCGAACATCGGTCCGAAGGTGGCTTCGAGCATCGGGCCAAACCACGGCAACACGGTCTGGCGCTCGGCCAGAACCTGCTCGCCCGGTCGCTCCCCGTTGCGCATCAGGCCTGCCGCCCGTTCGGCCATGTGCGCCGAGAGAACGGACTGCACCGCCATGGGCATGAGGGTGTCGGGCGCCTCGGGGCGCATGGCCTCGCCCTGCGGGGTCAGACGGAATGTGTCGCCGTCGGCATCGAGATAGCCGAAGGCATAGGCGGCGTCGCACCAGCGCAGGACGTAGCCCGGATCGATCCCGGCCGCTTCTGCCAGCGCCTGCGCGCTGGCCTGGCGCAGGCGATGCAGGGTGGTGAAGAGTCCATTGACCACACCAATGTAGGCCACGTTCAGGCTGAGCGCCGCCTGGGATTGCTGGCGGAACTGGGTTTTGAGATCGTCTGCTGTCATTGGGAGATCACCTATCGACATTCGACGATTGTTCCACTTACGCCACGCGGGGTGTACGCCGGTATGCACATGCCCGGGTGCGGGTTTGGGAGATTCCCGCGGGGATCTGAAGTCTGCGATCATTGGAAGAGGTCATCGGGCCCGATGACCCTCTTGAGAGGAGCACAACATGACTGTGAATGAAGGGACCCTGGATCGCACGCTGCGCGTGATTGTGGGACTTGTTCTGATTGGCCTGACGCTCACGCATGTGATTGGCGTCTGGGGCTGGATCGGCGTCGTGCCGCTGGTGGCCGGCGCTGTGGGCATCTGCCCGCTCTACAGCCTGCTCGGCATTCGCACCTGCCCGATGCGCAAGAACTGAGAGGGCAAAACCGATCTCTGAGACTGCTTCGAAGCGCGGGCGGTCAGCTCGCTGATTCGGGAACGGCACGGTCCGCCAAGGACTGCCGCCGGCCTGATTTATGCAGCAAGTCTGAAACGGCCAAACATCGACTTTCTCATGACGCCGGATGACGGCGAACTGCTTTTGCCAGAGCATGAAGTTTTGCCATGCAAAAAAGCCACCGGCAAGGGTGGCTTTGTATCTTTGCAACAGTTGATCTGGCGGAAAGGGAGGTAGTCTAAAGATAAATAAAATCAATAGATTACAGAAGTTTTCCATTCGGTTACCATGTTTTCTTCAAATCATTCCTGACCATCATTGACCACTCCTGACAAGCTCGGGCATTCGAACGGGATAGCCAGCGGCTTAAGGTGCGCGTGACCTGCCCCCTCGTGCCGTACCAACGTTAAGTCAGGAGTCCGGGTTGCAAGGTTAATTCACTTCGTTGGTTGTTGTGGGGTGAAGAGCATCGCCAGCGCGCTGGCGATGCTCTTCGGCGAAGCGCGCCGGAGGTATCCGACCCAGACTACTGTGGGGCCGGACTTCGTTGAAGTCGCGGCGCCATTCAGCGATGGTCGCTCTGGCTTGGTGCAGCGTTTCGAACCATTGCTCGTTGAGACACTCGTCGCGGAACTTGCCGTTGAAGCTCTCGATGAACCCATTCTGCGTGGGCTTGCCTGGTGCGATCAGGATGTGGCGCACGCCGCGACTCGTAGCCCAAGCCATGAATGCACGGCTGGTGAACTCGGGCCCGTTGTCGGTTCTGACTGCTGCCGGGTATCCGCGGAATCGAGCGGCTTGGTCGAGCAGGCGCGTCACGTAGGCACCGGAAATGCCGTAGTCGACCGCGATGTCCACGCATTCATGGCTGAAGTCGTCGGCCACTGTCAGGCACTTGAGCCGCCGTCCATTGGCCAAGCTGTCGCTGACGAAATCCATGCTCCACACCTCATTGACCGTCGTGGCCAGTTGCAGCGGCACACGCTCGGCCGCCGCGCGCCGAACCTTCTTGCGCTTGCGCACAGCCAGGTTGGCCTGGCTGTACAGCCGATACACCCGCTTGTGATTGACGCCCGGATATGCTGGGCGCAACAGGTCATGGATGCGCCGATACCCGAACCGCCGACGGACATGCGCGATCTCGACGATCTTGCCGTGCAGTTCTCTGTTGAGCGCATCCTGCTGGGGCGGATGGCGGTGGCTATCTCTGCTTAGCCCCACGAGGCAGCACGCTCGACGCTCGGACAAATGATGTTCGCTGATCATCCTGCCGATCGCCTCGCGCTTGACCCGTGGGGCTAGCGTTTTACCCCGAGAACGCTCTTTAGCGCGTGCATGTCCAGGTGCGCTTCGGCCAGCAGCTTCTTCAGCTTGGCGTTCTCCGACTCCAGTTCACGCAGCCGCGTCGCCTCGGATGCCTCCATGCCGCCGAACTTGGCGCGCCACTTGTAAAACGTCGCGTCACTGAAACCGCCTGTGCGGCACACCTCCTTGACCGAAACGCCAGCCTCGGCTTGCCGGAGGAACCCGATGATCTGCTCTTCGCTGAATCGACTCGTCTTCATGTCCATCATTCTCCATCGTGATGGACTCCGCGAACTTCACCGTGGTACGGCTGGCGGGGAGCAGGTCACCTTAAAGCCACATATCGAAAGCATATATCCGGCAGATCAGGTCAGTTGGCTTCTTGATCGGATCGCAGAATTCGACCGGCTTGACCCGAAGTCCACGGTGTTTCGCTACCCTGACGGCGCACATTCATCCTACAAGGCAGGCGCTGCGCCAGATCCGGAGACGTGGGTTGATTTCAGACGCTTGCAGCGGTCAGCTCACAAGATGTTCCAGGGCTTCGAGCGTATTCGACTGCACCTTCTGGACTCAGACCTGCGCCGCAGATCTGTCCGGCCGTGATGGTTGTGACGATGGTGATGCTCAGCGCCTATTGTTATGGCCCGCGCACGCATACATGCCCCAGGCGAAAGGGGTCCTTCCTGGCGATATTCCAATACGGGGGGCGCAAGCGCAGCATTTCGCTACCGTCCGACCAGAAAACAAGGTTTGCAGGGTTTGCGGTTTGCACCCCGGCCAAAGGTGGGCGCTGAATTCACCCCCTTGGAACAAAAAACGGTCACCCCTATTCCAGTCAGTACTGGCGCGGGCTTCCGATGATTTCAGGGTGGAAAAATGGCAAATCGGCCACCGTGAAATTTGGCCGGAGAAAAGGGCCTGCGGTATGTGCAG
>NZ_JAGDVS010000106.1 GCF_023255755.1 Acidithiobacillus sp.
CATAGCGGGCGGCGCGGTTGGCCATGGCAATGCCGCCGCTGCCCCCACCGATAACAATGAGATCATAGGATTGCGTCATGACGTCTCCGTTTTGCGGGGTGTTAAAGCGGGTAACGACCCAGAGCAGGTGTTAAGACTTTACTTCCCGCCGAAGTAATTCTCCAGATCGTCGGCACCGCCGATGTGTTTGCCGCCGATAAAGACCTGCGGCACGGTCGAACGTCCGCTCACCGCGCGAATCGTCCGCGAACTGACGCCGGTACCCATACCCGTTTTGATCTCTTCAAAAGCCATGCCGTGCCTCTTCAAAAGTGCTTTGGCGCGAGCACAATGCGGGCAGCCTTCGCGGGTAAAGACGGTGATGAATTCGGGGTCGCGTGCCTCCGGGTTGAGGTAGTGGAGCATGGTATCCGCATCAGACACCTCGAAGGGATCACCGGGCTTGTCGGGCTCGATGAACATTTTTTCGATGACGCCATTCTTCACCAGCATAGAGTAGCGCCAGGAACGCTTGCCGAAGCCAAGTTCGCTCTTGTCCACCAGCATGCCCATGCCTTCCGTGAATTCACCATTACCATCGGGAATCAGGTGGATGTTTTCGACAGCCAGTTCTTTGGCCCAGGCATCCATGACAAAGGCGTCATTCACCGACATGCAAAGGATGTCATCTACGCCATTTTCGCGAAAGGTCGGCGCAAGTTCGTTGTAGCGCGGCAGATGGCTGGAGGAACAAGTTGGGGTATAGGCGCCGGGCAGGGAGAACACGATCACGGTCTTGCCCTTGAAAAGTTCGTCGGTGCCGACGTCGCGCCACTGATTATCATCGCGGGTGCGGAATACGACCTGGGGAACGCTTTGGCCTTCTATGCTGGTCAGTTTCATCTAGTCTCCTATTTGCGCTGCAGTTGCGGCACCATTGCCGATGTGCATCAGATCGCCCTGTGCTGCACATGGACTGATAGTAGACATAGTCTAAAACAAAAACAAGTATTAGATAGGAACTGTCGGTGTGCGCCTCTCAGGCGTTGCCCCAGCCGAGATAGGTAGATGCTGTGTCGAGACCACCATAGCGAATTTGAAAATCCGCCTGAGCGCGGACGACCGCTTTAGCATGATAGGCAATACCAACGCCCGCTTTGCGGATCATGGGCAGGTCATTGGCGCCATCGCCAATAGCGATGCAATGGCTGGCATCGGTGCCCAGACTGATGGCCAGCAGGTCGAGGAGGTCGGCTTTGGCGGCGGCATCGACGATGTCTCCGAGCACCTGGCCAGTGATTTGCCCGTCGATGATCTCCAGGGTATTGGCGAAGGCGTAGTCGAGGTCCAGCGCTTCTTGCAGGTGGCGGGTAAACTGGGTGAAGCCGCCGGACACGACACCGACCTCCACTCCTTGCGCCTTGGCCGCTGCCACCAGTTCGCGGGCACCGGGACTGAGCCGCAAGCGCTCACGGATGATGGTGTCGATGGTGCTCTCTGGTGTACCGGCCAGCAGACGTACCCGCTCGCGCAGGGAGGTTTGAAAATCCAGTTCGCCTGCCATGGAGCGTTCGGTGATGGCGGCGACCTGGCGCCTGAGACCAAGATGCTCGGCCATTTCATCAATGCATTCAATGCCGATTAAGGTCGAGTCCATATCGGCCAGCAATAATCGGAAATGACCCTTGCCCCAGAGCGGAGTCACGGCAATATCCAGAAAGATGCCTTCCAGGGCTTCAATGAGACGGTGGTTGCTGGCGCCCAAGGGGCCGCTGGGACCGTGCAGGACGAGGGCCAGATCGTCTCCCTGGCAATGGAGCACGCGACCCGGCATAAAGCTTTGCAGATGCAGGGTGGTCAGTGCCCGGCGTAGTGCCTCGGGCTGTGCCGCACCATGCAGCACCAGACGTACAGCACTGCTGGCGCTGCTCATGGGAGCCCAGATCACTTCTCGCTCCTGATGCAGGGCCTGGCGCGAGAGTTCGTCGAGGAATGGGGCGATTTCGCCGACGGTGACCGGCAAATCCCAGCTTTGCAGCCAGCATCCCCAAACTTCCTGGTGGCTTTCCACATCCGCCACCAGTTGGCCCATACTGGCCGGCAGCCTCATGGGGCCGCGTGGGGCGGGACTGAGAATGGCGAGGCGCGTGCTGCTCATGGCTAAATCCTTAGTTGGTCAATGAGTTGCAATAATTCCTGACAGCGTGCTTCGCCATCGGGTAGATCGCGGCGAATGCGCAGGCGGTGCTCGCCGTCCAGTTGGTAGATACTGTGGGGCTGCTGGATGAGCTGGATGATTTTTTCAGGGGCCACCTGATTTTCGGAGGCAAATTGCAGGCGGGCGCCAGCGGGACCGGCGTCGATTTGTTCGATGCCGATCTGGATGGCACTCAGACGCAACCGGGTCTGGCAGAGCAGGGTGCGGGTCGGTGCAGGAATGGGCCCGAAGCGGTCGATCATCTCCACCATGATCTCACCGATAGCGGCATCGCTGCGCACGTCACTGAGGCGTTTATAAAGTTGCAGGCGCAAGTGCACGTCGGGCAGGTAGTCATCAGGTATCAGCACAGGCGTGTTGAGATGGATTTCCGGGCCACTGGTACGCTGTTCTTCCAGGCTGCGGGGATCACGTCCGGCACGAATGGCCTCCACCGCATCGTTCAGCCATTCCATGAAGAGGGTGAAACCGACTTCATCCATATGCCCGCTCTGTTCTTCGCCGAGCAGTTCTCCCGCCCCACGGATTTCCAGATCGTGGCTGGCCAGGGCAAAGCCAACGCCCAGATCTTCCAGAGATTGGATGGCATCGAGGCGGCGCCGGGCATCGTCGCTCATGGCGCGGGGATCCGGGGTGAAGAGGTAGGCGTAGGCGCGTTGATGGGAACGACCGACCCGGCCACGCAATTGATGGAGCTGGGCCAGACCGAATTTGTCGGCACGGTTGATGAGAATGGTATTGGCGTGGGGATTGTCGATACCTGACTCGATAATAGTGGTGCTGAGGAGGATATCGAAGCGCTGATGGTAAAAATCCAGCATCACTGCTTCCAGTTCGCCCTCGGGCATCTGGCCATGGGCCACGCGCAGGCGCGCTTCCGGTAACAGGCGACGCAGAGTGGTGGCCATGCGCTCAATGTCGCGCACCTCATTATGCAGAAAATACACCTGACCGCCGCGATGCAGCTCGCGCTGGCAGGCTTCGATTACCGTCGCATCATCCCAGATCTGCACAAAGGTGCGTACCGGCTGGCGGCGCTGGGGGGGGGTGGCGATGATGGATAAGTCACGCAGGCCGGCCAGCGAGAGATTCAGGGTGCGCGGGATAGGGGTGGCAGTCAGCGTGAGAATATCCACCTCGGCACGCAGTGCCTTGATTCGCTCTTTCTGGCGTACGCCGAAGCGATGCTCCTCATCCAGAATCAGCAGACCCAGGTCGTGGAAGGCGACATCCTTTTGCAGCAGGCGATGGGTGCCGATGAGGATATCCACCTCCCCGGCGGCCACGGCGGCGAGCACTTGCTTGTGCATTTTGGCATTCTGGAAACGGGAGAGCACTTCCACCCGCAGGGGCAATCCGGCGCAGCGGTCCCGGAAATTCTCGTAATGCTGTTGGGCGAGCAGGGTGGTGGGTACCAGCACCGCCACCTGCGCACCACTGTGCGCCGCCAGAAAGGCCGCGCGGAGTGCCACCTCCGTTTTGCCGAAGCCCACATCGCCGCAGACCAGGCGGTCCATGGGGTGGGGGCTGGTCATGTCGGCAATGACGGCGTCGATGGCTTGCTGCTGATCCGGGGTTTCCTCAAAGGGGAAGCGGGACACGAATTCCCAGTAGGCGTCATCGGGTGCGGCAAAAGCCCGGCCGGTGCGCGCCGCGCGGCGCGCATAGATATCCAGCAGTTCGCTGGCAGCGTCAATGGCCTTTTGTCGCGCCTTGGCCTTGGCTTTTTCCCAGTGATTGCTGCCCAGGCGGGAAAGCACTGGCTCCGTCGCACCGTTACCGACATAGCGCGCAATGCGATCCAGATGATCCGCTGGGACATAGACGAGATCGCCGTTGGCGTACTCCAGGACCACGTATTCATTGATGTCGCCTTGCGCGGCAAAGGGCGTGGCCATGCCCTGAAAACGGCCGATGCCGTATTCCTCATGGGTAACGGCGTCACCCGGCTGTAAATCGCCGAGATCGCGGACCAAGCCTTCAATGCTGCGCTGCCGGGCGTTGGTGCTGCGCCGCTGGGCAAAAACGCGATCACCAAAAATTTGCGCCTCGGAGACCAGCGCCAGTCTGACTAAGCCATTTTCCTTGATGAGCAATCCGCGTTCCAGGGGCGCCACGGTGATGGCGATCCGTTCCGTACCAGCCAAAAACTCCGGCCAGTCCTGAACCCGGGTGGGGAGCAGTCCGCTCTTGCCAAGCCGTTCTGACAGGGCTTCCTGGCGGCCCGGCGATTCAGCGGCGAGGATGACCCGGCCCGCTGTCGGCAGGTGGCGCAGAAAGGTATCGAGTGAGGCCAGTGGCGATTCCGGGCTGCCATGGAGACCGGGGAGGGGTGCAGTCGGCAGATGCTCCGCGTCGCCTTCCTGTTGCCCGTATACCAGCGCCCGACCGCGCAGGACATCCTCCCATTCACTGGGGGATAGGAGCAGTTCGTCGGGTGGCAGTATGGGATATGCCGTATCATGAGCCCGTTCCTCGTAGCGCTCCCGCCAGTCCTGGCGAATGTGCCGGGCGGATGCCTCCAGGCCGGGGGGCAGAAAGACGATACCGTCTTTGGGAAAGTGCATCAGCAGATGACTGCTCTCGGGAAAGAAGAGCGGGAGATAATGCTCGGCGCCTTGGGGTACTTGTCCGCGACTGGCCGCCCGGTATATCTCGGCACGTTGTGGATCACCGCTGAAGCGGGCGCGGAACTGGCTGCGAAATTCCTGCAGCGCGGCAGCGTCCACCGGCACCTCTCGCGCCGGGAGCAGAGAGACCCGCTCGACCTTTTGCTGGGTACGCTGGGTTTCCGGGTCGAAGGCGCGGATGCTCTCCACTACTCTATCGAAGAGTTCAATGCGGTAGGGCAGGGGGCTGCCACTGGGAAAGAGATCAATGATCCCGCCGCGCCAGGCCAATTCGCCGGCCTCCGAAACCTCACTGACATTGTGATAGCCGGCGTCGATCAGACGCTGACGGAAACCCTCTGGGCTGAGGTGGTCGCCCACGGCGAGGACAAAAGCGTGCTGGTCGAGAAAACTGCGTGGTGGCAGGCGTTGCAGGACGGCGGATAGCGGGGCGAGACAAACACCACGCCATTCCGGCAGAGTAGCGAGGGTAGCCAGCCGGGTGGCCGTGGCATCTGCCGGCGGCGCCAGGCGATCATAGGGAAGGATTTCGCGGTCCGGGAAAATCAGCGGCGATGGTAAGTCCGGTGCGAAAAAACGCCACTCGCGCTGCCATTCCTCCACGTCGCGGGCGTTCGGCAGCAGAATCAGCAGCGGGCGCTGCCACTGCCGCGCCATCTGCGCCGCCAGCCAGCTATCCGCAGCACCGTAAATTTGACTAAATGCGCGTGCCGCCCCGGTGCGCGGTGGGGTGCCGAGAGAAAGACTTCGATCCAAGAATGTCTGATCTTATGTGGGGACTCTGAAGTGTCCTAGTGTAAAGGGGGGCTGTGGAAACTGCAAAACGGGGTGCTGCTTTGTTGCGTCCTCGCGAAAGACTGCGGATACTTCGGGTTTACAGTTTTGGTCCATAAAGTCGGGAGGTTCACATGGAGCGCGTCTGGGTGGTGATCCCAGCGGGAGGGCGGGGACAGCGGTTTGGAGCGGCGCAGGCCAAGCAGTACGTCCTGCTGCGCGGTCGTCCGGTCATTGCCCATACCCTGGCGGCCTTCCTTCGGGAACCGCGCGTTGCCGGCATTCAGTTGGTTCTGCCGGGCGAGGATATTGCGGCAGGAGCCTGGCGGGAGTTACTGGGACCCATGCAGGAGCCGTTCCTGTCCCCTGTCGCTGGTGGTGCTCTGCGTGCGGATTCGGTGCGCCTCGGTCTGGAGGCGCTGCTGCGGCAGGGGGCAGGGGTGTCCGATTGGGTGCTGGTGCATGACGCCGCCCGGCCCTGCCTGCGTCGCGAAGACCTGTTACTCCTGCTCGATAGCCTGGCACATTCGCCCCAGGGTGCTCTTCTCGCCGTACCGGTTACCGATACGCTGAAGCGCGCTGAGAATGCCCATTCCTTGGGCACTGTAGATCGTGAGGGGTTGTGGCGTGCTCTCACACCCCAGGCCTTTCCCCTCGGTGCCCTGCTGACTGCTTTGGAAGCAGCGCGCGGACAGAATCTGCAGATCACCGATGAGGCCTCGGCGATGGAATGGCAGGGCTGGCGCCCCCGTTTGATTCATGGGCATGGTGACAATATCAAGGTCACCCTGCAGGATGATCTCGTGCTGGCAGCCGCCGTTCTTGCAGCGCGTGATAAGGAAGAATAACCCCATGCAACTGCGTATTGGTCACGGCTTTGACGTACATGCGTTGGTGACGGGTAGACCCCTTATTCTCGGCGGTGTGACGGTCCCTTACAAATTCGGCCTTGCCGGCCACTCCGATGCTGACGTGCTCCTTCACGCCATCTGCGATGCACTGCTGGGGGCGGCTGCCCTGGGCGACATCGGTCGCCATTTCCCCGACACCGACGTCCGTTTCGCGGGCGCAGATTCCCGGATCCTGCTCCGGCATTGTCACCAGTTGGTTCGGGAGAAAGGTTTTTCGGTAGGCAATGTGGACGCGACCATCGTCTGTCAGCGTCCCAAATTGGCAGCTCATATCCCGCAGATGCGTGCCCATATTGCCGCTGACCTCGCCGTGGAGCTCGATGCGGTCAACGTCAAAGCGACCACTACCGAGCAATTGGGTTATACCGGTCGGGGTGAGGGCATTGCCGCCCACGCCGTCGTTCTGATTCAGCATGTCTGAAAGTCCGCCGCGCATCTATCCCGCAGAGGGCGGCCTGCTCGGCGCCGAATTGCGGCAGGCTCCAGAAGACTTTCAGGTCACGGAACTGCTGCCCTTTACGGCATCGGGGGTGGGCGCCCATCACTGGCTGGGGGTAGAGAAGCGCGGCCTCAATACTCAGGATGTGGCCAATCGCCTGGCGCGCTGCGCGGGGGTGGCGGTCCGCGATGTAGGCTTTGCCGGTCTCAAGGATCGCCATGCCGTTACCCGGCAGAGTTTTACGGTGCCGGCCACGCCGGGGCCCGATCCGGACTGGGCCAGTCTGGAAGACGACAGCCTGCACTTTCAGCAGATCAGCCGCCATGACCGTAAATTGCGTCGGGGTGTGCTACGTGGCAATCACTTCCAGCTCATTTTGCGCGCCACCACGGGAGAGCACAGTCTCTGGGACACCCGTCTGCAAGGTCTCGCGCAAAGTGGGTTCCCCAACTATTTTGGCGCCCAGCGCTTCGGGCATCGTAATTTGCAGGAGGCCGCGCGACTGCTATCCGGGCAGCCGATGCGGGTAGACCGCCATCGGCGCGGCCTACTCTGGTCCGCTGCCCGCTCCGCCCTGTTCAATCTGGTCCTCGCTGAGCGGGTGCGGCAAGCCAACTGGACGGAGATTCTGCCGGGTGAAGTCGTGCAGCTGGCGGGCTCGCACAGCATTTTTCTGGCGGAAGACGATGATCTGACGGATCTGCAGGTGCGCGCCGCTGACTGGGACCTGCATCCTACCGGCCCTCTGCCAGGTCGTGGTGGGCTGGCGCCAGCCACTGTCGCCGCTGTACTAGAGGCATCGGCCCTGAGTGCCGGACCCATCATCGCTGGTGCAGCAGACGATGGCCTGCACTGGGCACAACGCCTTGCGGAACAGGGACTGGATGCCGCCCGGC
>NZ_JAGDVS010000094.1:0-6583 GCF_023255755.1 Acidithiobacillus sp.
GGTTCCTGGGTTTCCTGCCCTTGCTCCTGCCACTTTTGCTGCTGCCCCCGATTCTTGAGTGGTTATGGCGTCTGAAACAGCCACAAGCCTTTGCCAGCGCTCATGAGTTCATTCTTTTTGCGGATATTATGTATATTTTCCTGACCCGCCTGTTAGTGCTGGACGTCATGCTCTTTTTTGTGGGACGCGCCCGCCATGCGCTGCATGCGGCGCTATTGCGCATTGTGGCCCTATATCTTGAAATCACTGCGGTAACCGTCACCTACTTCGCGCTGGTCTACCATCTTTTCGGGGTATTCCATCTCTTTCAATTCAGCGTTCATATTATGCCGCAGAAGTTCGCCGCTATTGAGGCCCATCCCTTCCTGACTGCGTTGTATATCTCGGTGGAGACATTCACAACACTGGGCCTGGGTGACTGGGTTCCCCAGACCCTCAACGCCATGTTTGCGCTTTCCGTGGAAGCTCTTCTGGGGATGATTCAGAGCGGTGTTTTCCTGGCCATCATTATTTATGCACATCAAAGCCAGAGGCAGGTTGCGGCTGTCCCATCCATCAGTAAAACCAACCCATGATCTGGTTCAGGAATCCTAAATATCCTTTTTCTGACCAAAGCCCAGGCGCTCCCGTCTGCGTACGACAAGATCGGCCAGCCAAGCTCCGGCGAGATAGCAGAGAGACCGGGAGAGTTGCGAAAACCACGGAGGCGGAATCAGCCTGTTCGATGTTTCCGCCAGACTCATCACCAGGTAGGGATGCAGCACACCGCTGACGCCGATCCCCAGCAGCAAGGCGGTCAGTAGTGCAACCACCCAGGCGCAGCAGCGTCTTTGCAGGAAAGCATAAGCCAGACGAAAAATTACCGCGCCGAGCAGTGCGCTGAACAAACACTCGATAAACAGGATGCGCAGCATTTTCAATTCCTCGGGGAAGCGTGTTGAGAGAATGGGCGCATCATTGCATCCTGTGCCGGAAGAGCCAGGCGGCAGCACTCATGGAGAAAATCGCGATGAGCGCCAGGGGCCAGTATTGCGACCAGAGCATGGACATATTGTCCCCCTCCAGAAACACCCCGCGCACGATCACCAGAAAATAGCGCATGGGGTTGATATAGGTCAGATCCTGTACCAGTTCCGGCATATTGGCGATAGGGGTGGCGAATCCCGAGAGGATGATGGCGGGTACCAGAAAGATGAACACGCCAAGGAGCCCCTGTTGCTGGGTCACTGCCAATGAGGAGATCATCAGGCCGATGCCCACCGCCGCCAGCAGGAACAGGGCCATACCCACTAGTAGCGCGAGTATGCTGCCCACAAAAGGCACCTGAAACCAGAACACCGCCACCAAGGCTATGAAACACCCCTCCAGAGCCCCGATAATGAGGCCAGGCAGGGCTTTGCCCACCAGTATCTCCACCGGACCCATTGGGGTCACCAGGAGCTGATCAAAGGTTCCTTGCTCCCGTTCGCGCGCCACTGACAGACCGGTCACCAGGAGCGTTACCACCAGCATGAGCAGGGCCACAATGCCCGGCACAATAAACCAGCGGGACAGCAGATTGGGATTGAACCAGGAACGGACCACCAGTTGCGCCGGCGGTCGACCCCAGTGATGGTTTGCGGCCCAACGGGTATCAAAGGACAGCAGCACCGTATTGACGTAATTCAGGGCCAAAGTGGCCGTATTGGAATTGCGCCCGTCAATAATGACCTGCACAGGAGCCGGCCGATGCAGCAGCAGGTCGCGAGTGAAGTGGGGGCCGATCTGCAAGACTAGCAAGGCCTTTTCATTGTCGATGAGCGGGGCTATCTGCCCCTCGTTTTCAATGGTCGCCACCTGCTGAAAAGCCGGAGAGCCTTGAAAATCCCCCAGCAGTTCCCGGGAGGCAAATCCGGTGTCCTGGTTGTAGACGGCATAGGGGATGTGGCTCAGGTCAAAAGTGGCGGCATAGCCGAAGACCAGTAACTGGATGAGGGGTGGACCGATGAGCACGAAACGGCTTTTCTTGTCCCGCAAGAGCGCGAGGAATTCCTTGATGACCAATGCCCAGACCCGTGCCAGCATCAGTCCAGCCTCTTGTGTGAACGACGCAAGGTGACGCCGAGGAAAAACGCCGCCATCAGCAGCAGCGCCAGACTATTCCAGAGAATGATGGGCCAGACATCCCCGGCGAGGAAGATGGTCTGCAGGATACTCACGAAATAGCGGGCGGCGACAATATGGGTGATGATGCGGATGGCCGCCGGCATCGACTGGATATCGAAGATGAAGCCCGAAAGAATAAAGGCGGGCAGAAAGGTGACGATGATGGCGATCTGCCCGGCCACAAACTGATTACGGGCGACACTGGAAATCAGCAACCCCATGCCCAGCGCCGCCAGCAGAAAGAGCGCCGAGCAGGCGAGCAGCACCCAGAAACTACCGACCAGGGGGACGGCGAACAGCCAGACGGCCAGTGCTACGGAGAGCAGCATGCCGCCCATCCCCATGATAAAATACGGAATCAGTTTTCCCAGCAGAATCTCGCTCATGGTGACCGGAGTGGCCATGAGGGCCTCCATGGTGCCGCGTTCCCACTCACGGGCCACCACCAAGGCGGTCAGCAAGGCGCCAATGAGGGTCATGATCACCGCGATCAGACCCGGCACCAGGTAGTCCCGGCTGCGCAGGGCGGGATTGAACCAGATGCGGTCTTCGCCGTTCACCGGGATGATCAGCGGGGCTCCGGCATTGAACGCGCGCTGTTGCAGCCAGTTCTGCCAGATGCCCTGCAAATAGCCCTCCAGAATGCGCGCATTGTTGGCATCTACCCCGTTGATCAGAACGCCGATGGAGGCGGTATTTCCCTGTAGTATCTGGCGGCTGAAGTCCGAGCGCAGCCAGAGGATGCCATCGGCCTTGCGTGCCATAAGTGCCTGCCGGGCACTGTGCATGCTGGTATATATCTGTGGCTCGAAATAGGGGGACTGTTGCAAGCCGCCCACGAAGGCACTGGTTTCCGCCGTCGGCTGATCCACTACGACGGCGACCGGCACGCGCGTGGCATCCAGAGACACACCGTAGCCAAACAGAAACAGCAAAAATACCGGCATGAAAAAGGCGATGGCGATGGCTGAAGGGTCGCGCAGGATCTGGATGAATTCCTTGCGGATCAGTCCGCGCAGGCGTTGCAGATTCATGACGCCCTCCGGATCTGGCTTTCGTGGGCCTGGATCAGGAGAATGAAGGCGTCTTCCATGCTGGGGTCGGGATGCTCCGCATCCTTGGCCTGGGCACGCACCTGCTCGGGGCTGCCCTGGGCTAGCACTTCGCCGAGGGACATCAGCACCAGATTGTCGCAGTATTCGGCTTCATCCATAAAGTGGGTGGTGATCATGACGGTGACACCCGACTCGGCGAGGGCGTTGACCCGCTGCCAGAATTCCCGGCGCGCCAGAGGATCGACACCGGAGGTGGGTTCGTCGAGGAAGAGGATGGGCGGTTCGTGCAGCAGCGCGCAGGCCAGGGCGAGACGCTGTTTGATCCCCAAAGGAAGATCATCGGCGTTTACGTCGCGGTAGTCGCGCAACTGAAATTCCTGACGCGCCCAGTTCAGACGATCCTGCCGCCGGGTACCGCGCAAGCCATAAGCCGCCGAGAAGAAGGCGAGATTCTGATCACAGCTGAGGTTGCCGTAGAGAGAGAATTTTTGAGATACGTAACCAATGCGTGCCCGCGCCTGGCCGCTGGCGTGGCGCATGTCGACCCCGGCGACGCGCAAGGTGCCGGAGGACGCAGGTAACAGGCCACAGAGCATGCGGAAAGTCGTGGTCTTGCCAGCGCCATTGGCGCCCAGCAGGCCAAAAATCTGCCCTTTCTGTACACTGAAGGTGTTGCCTTTGACGGCCTCGAAGTGACCGAAGAATTTGCAGAGATCGCGTACTTCGATGACGGTTTCCACTGCGGATTCCCGGTCCGGTTGTGCGCTGGCCGACGCCTGGGGTGCGGTGGATGTCGCAGGTGCAGGTGTGGTTGTCGCCGCGGTCGCTGCTGTAGCGGTCACCGGCGCGCCCAGCAAATCCACAAACGCATCTTCAAAGGCCGGATCGACGGGTTGCCATTGTTCGCCCTCTGTAGCGGCGGGCTGCGCAGTGGTCCGGCAGAGCACCCGCACTCCCTCCGCCAGAATGCGGGCATCCTGAACACCCGGACGGGCTTGTAACGCCTCGCGTAGATGCCGCTTGCTGGTGCCATGGTGGGTCACCAGAAAGCAGCGTCCCTGCAGGGGCGCGCTGAAGGCCTTGGGGGTGTCTTTCTTGAGCAGTTTGCCCTGATGGAGCAGGATGATTTCGTCGCAGCGCTCCGCCTCATCAAAATAGGCCGTACTCATGAGGACCGTCACGCCCTTGTCCCGCAGTCCCTGAACAATGTCCCAGAGCTCGCGGCGCGCGATGGGGTCGACACCAACGGTAGGTTCGTCGAGCAGCAGCAATTGCGGAGCGCGTAACAGCGCACAGGCGAGGCCGAGCTTCTGCTTCATGCCGCCGGAAAGGGCACCGGAACGCCGCGCACCAAAGGGACCCAGGGCCGTCAGCTTGAGCAGGTCCTGCTGGCGGGCGCGGGCATCCTCCCGGCTGAGTCCCTGCAGGTCGGCATAGAGATCCAGATTCTCCTGTACCGTGAGGTCTTCGTAAAGGCCGAAGCGCTGGGGCATGTAGCCGATTTTGCTCTGAATGGTATTGGCCTGGCTGCGGGTGTCGGCACCCAGGACCGTCACTGTTCCGGTATCCGGCCGGAGCAGACCCGTCGCCAGACGCATCAACGTCGTTTTGCCGGCACCATCGGGACCCAGCAGGCCGGTGACGGTGCCTGCCTGCAGCGTAATTTCCAGTCGGTCCAGCGCCTGCACCCGGGCCGGGCCGCGGGCGAAGCTCTTGCTGACCTCGGTAAAACGCAGCGGGGTATCAGCTTCAGCCACGGCTCAGTTTCCGCAGGGATGCGCAGAAAGCTTTTGCGGCTGGTTGTCCGTCAGCGGAATATGAACGGTGACGGGCATACCCAGGCGCAGGCGATGCTGCGGATTGCAGGCATAGACCCGCACCCGGTACACCAGCTCCGTACGCAACTCCGTGGTTTGCACGGTCTTGGGCGTGAATTCCGCAGTGGGTGAAATGAAACCCACCCAGCCCGAGAAAGATTTGCCTGGGAAGGAATCACTGTCGATCGTCGCCTTCATGCCCAGTCGCACCTGCCCCAATGCCTTTTCTGGCAGATAGGCGCGCACCCAGACCGGATTGTCCAATGCCAGAGTGAATACCGGGGTCTGCGGGGAAATCATGTCGCCCGGCTCCAGAATACGATCCTGAACGACGCCGTCTTCTGGCGCATAAAGACGGGTGTCCGTGAGTTCGCGGCGCGCCAGAGACAGACCTGCTTTATCGGCTTGCAACTGCTGCCGCGCCGCCGCAATATCTTCTTTGCGCGGCCCCTTGATGGCCAGGGTCAGTGCCTGCTGGGCATGATCCAGATTGGCGCGCGCCGTTTTCAGGGCGGCGGCGGCATTGTCGAGACTCTGTTTGGGCACATATCGCTGTGCGGCAAGGGCCTGCTGGCGTTGCCAGGTGATCTCGGCATTGCTCAGTGTCGCCTGAGCGGCAGCGGCTTCGGCCCGGGCTTCGGCGATTTCTTCCGGACGGGAACCCGCCAGCAGGCGGGCCAGCACCTGCTCCTGTGCGGCCATACCGGCGGCATCTTTATCTACGGCGTCCTGAAACCGTACGGGGTCCAGATCTGCCAGCAATTGTCCCTTTTTTACCCGGTCGCCCTCCTGCACCCGGAGATCGAGAAGCCGACCATTGTCGTCAAAGGCCGCCTGTACCTGGCGGATGTCGATATTGCCGTAGATGGTGACGGTTTTTTCCGGGGCGTGATTGCGGCTCAGAAAATAATAGGCGACCGCACCAATGATACCGAGTATGACGACCACTATCACTGCCAGCACACGTTTATTCTTGGAAATGGCCATATCTACTCTCCGATGGTAACGAGCGCTATGTTAGGATGCTTCGTTCCGTCTTAACAGGGCATTGATGGATTCCAGATCCCCCATGCCGATCTGCCCTGACGCCGCTTTTAGTTGTACTCGCGCGACCACCTGATTGTAAAAGGCCACATTATAATCCTGTTCGGCACGGATATAGTCTGTGGCGGTTTGCAGCAGGTCGATGATGGAGCGGGTACCTACCTCATAGCCTTTGCGCGTACCTTCCAGGGAAATTTTGGCGGAAGCCAGGGTGGCTTTGGCGGCGTGAAGTTCGGCTACGCTATCCTTGAGATTGAGAAAGGCGGTCTGGGTGTTGAGGGTGACTTCATCGCGGACATTGGCGACGTGATCGACGCTGGCGACGGTCTGCGCCTGCGCCTGTTGCACCGAGGCGGAAGTGTGACCGCCCTGATAGAGCGGTACGGAGAGGTTGAGACTCACCCCCGCCTGATTTTCGACCATCCCTGGCAACATGCTGCCCAAGGTGTGTTGGGCGATCCCCTGTAGATTGACTACCGGCCAGCGCGCCCGCTGGTTGTATTGCACCTGCTCCTGCGCCGT
>NZ_JAGDVS010000094.1:6683-7836 GCF_023255755.1 Acidithiobacillus sp.
GCTTTGATAAGATCCGCCTCGGCGGCATCGACACGGGCTTGTGCCTCACGCACGGCAATGATGTCGCCGGTACCCACTTTTAGCGTGGTCTTTGTCTGCTGGTAAATGCTTTCCAGCAGATTTTTCTGTTTTCTGGCGACCCGCAGTTGTGCCTGCGCCTCCAGTACGCCGAAGTAAGCCTGCGCCACCTGCAAAGCCAGTTGCTGTTCGGTATAGGTCAGCGCGGCGGCGCTGGCCTGGATTTTGGTGCCGGCCTGTTTCAGCGCGGTCCATGCCTGTCCGTTGAAGACGGACTGGTTGATATTGACGCTGTAACTATCTGACATGTAAGCACGATTTATGGGGGCTGCCCCGAACCCCGTAATGCTGGCGGTATTAAACCCAGCTCCGGCACCTGCTCCGAGGTGTGGCAGGAGGGCGGAACGGGCCAGCGGTGTGTCCTGCATCTCTGCGCGGAGATCGGCACGGGCCTGGGCGAGCACCGGATCGGTCTGGTAGGCCTGCTGGTAGGCCTCCATAAGGTTTTCCGCCCAGGCGGGTGTGGAAGCTGTGGCCAGGCCAATCAGCAGCAGGCCCCATAGTTGAACACGATGGGTTGAACGCATGGCGAATCCTGTCATTTGTAAAGCAGATGATTGTTTTCTGAATCGGTCATATCCAGTGCCTTTGTTGGTCCGGGTCGGCGCGGTGCTTACGGCGTCCTTTTTTGGCTGCGGCCCGTAGCCTGCCCCAATCACTGGCCGTTATTCCAGGACTGCTCCTTTTTGCTCATATCTTTGAGAAAATTGGCGATCCCCTCACGGGCCACGGTTTGCCCGTAAGTATCCCGGTAACTCAGATTCATGCAGACCCCGTCGATAAATACATCGTAAATCTTCCAGCCAGAATTTTCCTGGATGAACGCATAGGTGACCGGAATGTTCGCCAGCCCGTTCGTTTGCAGAATCATGGTATTCACCTGCACGACGTCAGGATTTTGATATATCTGGCGACTGCTGAGGATCTGTACCGTCTGTCCAGAGTAGTGACTGAATGCAATCATGTACGTGTGGACCAGTTGATCCTTGAAAAGCCGGACGAACTCGTCCTGCTGTGTCGGCGTCATCTGGCTCCAGTATTGACTCATGACGAAGCGCGACATGGTCATGAAATC
>NZ_JAGDVS010000150.1 GCF_023255755.1 Acidithiobacillus sp.
CACAGGACTGGTAGGAGAGCACGACATGGTCGCCGCGCTCGACGCTCCTCACGCCCTTGCCGACCTCCTCCACCACCCCCGCACCCTCATGGCCCAGCACCACCGGAGTGGCGCTCCCGTCCCAGTCATCGCAGATGTCGATGTCGGTGTGGCAGATGCCGGTGGCGACAATGCGCACCAGCACTTCGTCGTCCCGCGGGCCTTCCAGCTCAAGGGTTTCGATCCTCAGGGGACGGCCCTGCTCGCGCAGAACGGCCGCCCTGATTTCATGCAATTGCGTGTTGGAATGAGGCATGGTATGGACGCCGGCGCTCCCGGAAAATTTAGATTATCTTACCGCGACCCCTTTTTCACCCTAAAATTATAGGATAAATACGTGCCGCCACAGCCACCAGCACCGCCAGGACAATGCTCAGAACGGCTAAGTCCGTGCCCAGTCCCAAAGTGCTCTGCCAGCCCACAAGCATCAAGGCCCGCAAGGCGTCGACCAGATAGGTCAGGGGGTTGAGGCGGGCGATGGCGGCGAGCCACGAGGGCATTAGCGCCACAGGGTAAATGGCATTGCTCGCGAAGAAAAGCGGCATAGTCAGCAATTGGCCAACCCCATGAAGCGCTCGCGGGTCTTGACCAGGCAGGCGATCACCAGGGAAAAGGTGGCGAAGACGGCCGATCCCAGCAGCGTGAACACCAGCAACCCAATGATCGCCGCGGGTTCAAAACGCAGGTGAACTCCGAGGAGCACGGCCAGCACGAAGATGACCACGGCTTGCGAAAGGCTGCGCACCCGCGGCAGACTGGGCGGTCAGAATAAGGTACCGCGGGTGATCAATGATCAGACACTTCTTGCGGATTTGAAACGCCATGTGTTGGCAGTCCAGGGAAATTAATTTTTAGGGTGACAATCGCCTTCGGCCCGAGTCAGAGGCCGGGATCTAAAGCCGCCCCCATGGGGGTCTACACTGCAAGCCTTCGCCGCACCATATTCCCGGCGGCGCGAGCATTTCCAGAGCGAGGCTGACCCCGATGAAAGCATATCCGCAGGAGAATGAAAAAATCGGCCGCTGCTTCCGTCCTTGGTCCCGACGCCGTGCCCGTTGTCCTCCGGGTCAATGGCGAATGCTAGGGCGTGGGTGCCGTCACTCCCGGAATCCCTACAGACGCCTTCCATTGCTGCATTTTACTGATCAGTGGCGATTCCGCACATTGCTGTGAGGTGAGGGCGCCGCAAGCACTGGCCCATTCCCCGGTTACTTCAAAAAACTTTGCTGCAGACTGCATCTGCTGAGCCTGGGCGCCCGTTGCCTGGGTACCAAGAGATTGGTAGTGCGCCGCCCGCTTCTGCGCCCAGGTGGAGACGCCCTGCCAGCACGCCGTCTGTGCAGCAGACGACATCGCCGCACACTGGGCACTGTCCTGACGCGCTTTGGTCATATCCGCCTGCCACTCGCCGGGAAAGGATGTTTTAGCGCTGCTCAGGGTCTGCGCAACAGAAGGCACTGCCGGAATGCTGGGTACGGCCGGAGTAGTCGGTACCGCGGTAAGGGGAGCCAGCGGTAAGGGCGTGGACGAGAAAGCCACTGGCGGAGGGACTACGGGTGATGCAGCCTGCGATAAAGCAGCGGGCGCGCGGCGTACCGACGGCAATGGCCTGGTCGGGGCAGGCGGCAGAGGGGACGGGGCAAGTGCCGGGTAGTTACTCGCCATATCTTGCGGCGGTGGTGCCATGCCGTTCGTCGTGGTCGTCGCACATGCTGTCAGCACCAACATGCCGCCCGCTGCCAGCACAGACCATTGCATCCAACCCATAAAGCACTCCTTCCGCGAATTATAAAAATAATGGCCAAACCTATCATTAAAACACGACTACTCAATAAGTTATCTCTACCAACGCTTCCGGGAGCACTCGCGTCAAACGACCGCACCATCGTGCCACACAACGATGGTGCGTTGACCACTTCCCTTCCGGTCCCTAGAATAGACGATATCTACGTGGGAGGGGACCCCCTCCCTTTTTTTGCATCCTCTTGTTGGCGAGGTGGGGCGTGCAGGCGGTCCTGGCATTAGCAGACGGCAACATCTATCGCGGTAAAGGCTTTGGTGCCACCGGATTGGCAGTGGGTGAAATCTGTTTCAACACCGCCATGAGTGGTTACCAGGAGATTCTTTCTGATCCTTCTTACCGAGGGCAGATTGTCACGCTCACCTATCCGCATATCGGCAATACGGGCGTCAATCCGGAGGATATGGAAGGTGCCCGGATATTCTGTTCTGCCCTGGTCGTACGCAACCGGCCGCGCACGCCCAGCAGTTGGCGCAGCACGCAAGGCTTATTTGACTTTTTAAAAACCCATCAGATTCCAGGCATCGCCGAAATAGATACCCGCGCCCTGACCCGCAGACTACGGGATAGCGGCGCACAGAATGCCGCCGTCCTCGTCGGAGACGCGGTCAGCGATGACGACGCCCTGGCCGCGGCGCGTGCCTTCCCCGGCCTCATCGGTCGTGATCTGGTGCAGGATGTGAGCTGCCGGGAGACATACGCCTGGAATCTCGCCAGCGGCGCTCCCGATCAGGGCTATCACGCACAGCCCGCCACCCGGACGCAACGCCATGTGGTGGTTTACGACTTTGGCACCAAACAGAACATCCTGCGACTGCTGGCTGATCGTGCCTGCCGGGTCACGGTCGTGCCAGCCCGCACTGCGGCTGCTGAGGTGATTGCCCTGCTCCCGGACGGCGTGCTCTTCTCCAACGGCCCCGGCGATCCTGCGGCCCTCGACTATGCCGGAGAGGCCATGCGTCAAATCATCGCCGCAGGCATTCCCACCTTCGGGCTCTGCCTGGGACATCAGTTACTGGGGCTAGCCCTGGGTGCCAAAACCATCAAGATGAAGTTCGGACACCACGGAGCCAACCATCCGGTCAAAGACCTGCGCAGTGGCCGGGTGCTGATCACCAGCCAGAATCACGGTTTTGCGGTGGATGCGGATACCCTGCCGGATTGTCTGATTGCGACGCACACCTCTCTATTTGACGGTAGTTTGCAGGGTATGGCACATCGAGACCTGCCCGTCTTTTCCTTTCAGGGACACCCTGAGGCCGGACCCGGCCCCCATGACGCCAGTGTGATTTTTGACGATTTTGTTCACGCCATGAACCAGCACGGAGGCCGTCACCATGCCTAAGTATCAGGATATCAAAAGCGTCCTCCTCATCGGCGCTGGCCCCATCATTATCGGCCAGGCCTGTGAATTCGATTACTCCGGCGTCCAGGCCTGCAAGGCGCTGCGGGAAGAGGGTTGCCGCGTCATTCTGGTCAACTCCAACCCGGCTACCATCATGACCGATGCGCAGACGGCGGACGCCACCTACATCGAACCCGTCGAATGGCAAACGGTCGCACGTATCATCGCCATGGAACGCCCAGACGCCATCCTCCCCACCATGGGTGGTCAGACTGCGCTGAACTGTGCCCTGGACCTGCACCGGGAGGGAATACTGGAGCAGTATGGTGTCAAACTGATCGGTGCGTCCGTGGAGGCCATCCGTGAAGCCGAAGATCGCGGCCTGTTCAAAAAGGCTATGGAAGAGATCGGCCTGGAAGTAGCACGCTCCGCCTTCGGTCATGACATGGAAGGCGCACGCCAGATCGCGGAAGACATCGGCTTCCCGGTTATCATCCGGCCCTCCTTCACGCTGGGTGGCACCGGCGGCGGCATTGCCTATAATCGCGAGGAGTTTGAGGACATCGCCGCACGCGGCCTGGAGGCCAGCCCCACCCACGAAATTCTCATCGAAGAATCCATCATCGGCTGGAAAGAGTTCGAGATGGAGGTAGTCCGCGACCGGGCGGATAACTGCATCATTGTCTGTTCTATCGAGAATCTTGATCCCATGGGTATTCACACCGGGGACTCCATCACCGTGGCCCCCGCCCAGACCCTTACCGACCGCGAATACCAGCGCATGCGTGATGCCTCCATTGCGGTGTTGCGCCGCATCGGGGTAGACACTGGTGGTTCCAATGTGCAGTTTGCTGTCAACCCCGAAGATGGGCGGTTAATCGTCATTGAGATGAACCCGCGGGTATCGCGCTCCTCGGCGCTGGCCTCCAAGGCCACCGGGTTTCCCATTGCCAAAATTGCCGCCAAGTTGGCGCTGGGCTACACCCTGGATGAACTGCGCAATGACATCACCCAGGCGACACCGGCGAGCTTCGAGCCGACCATCGATTACGTGGTCACCAAAATTCCCCGCTTCGCCTTCGAGAAATTTCCGGAGGCCGATGCCCATCTGACCACTCAGATGAAGTCGGTTGGTGAGGTGATGGCCATTGGCCGCAGCTTCCAGGAGTCGCTGCAAAAGGCGCTGCGCGGCCTGGAGACGGGCGTGGATGGTCTTGATGAGAAACTTATCGGCAATGATCCGGACACCCTGCAAAAGCTGGAGCAGGAGTTAAGGGTTCCCGGTGCCGATCGCCTCTGGTATCTGGCGGACGCCATACGGCGCGGCTGGGATCAGGGCAGCCTGCAGCGTATCACCCACATTGACCCCTGGTTCCTGGAGCAGATTTTCGAGATCGTCCAAACGGAGGAGAGTTTGCGCGGTCTCGCTCTGGCGGGTCTCGATGGCACCAGGCTCCGCACGCTCAAAGGCATGGGCTTCTCGGACCGGCGCCTGGCCCGCCTGTTAGGTTGCCGCGAGCAACTATTGCGCGAGCACCGCCAGAGGCTGGGCATCCGCCCGGTCTATAAGCGGGTGGATACCTGCGCCGCCGAGTTCCGCTCACCGACGCCTTATCTTTACTCCACCTATGAGATGGAATGCGAGGCGGAGCCCAGTGACAAACCCAAGATCATGATTCTCGGCGGCGGTCCCAACCGGATCGGGCAGGGTATTGAGTTTGACTATTGCTGCGTACATGCGGCCATGGCCCTGCACGAGGACGGTTTTGAGACCATCATGGTCAACTGTAACCCGGAGACGGTGTCCACCGACTATGACACCTCCGATCGCCTGTATTTCGAGCCGCTCACTCTGGAAGATGTCCTCGAAATCGTCGCTGTCGAAAAACCCCAGGGCGTGATCGTCCAATTCGGTGGTCAAACGCCGCTGAAGCTCGCCAATGATCTGGAAGCCGCCGGTGTACCCATCGTCGGCACCACTCCGGATTCCATCGATCTGGCTGAAGACCGCGAGCGCTTCCAGCAACTTTTGCAGCGCCTTAACCTGCGGCAGCCGGAAAACGCCATTGCGCGGAGCGCCCCGGAGGCCCTGAGCAAGGCCCGCGCACTGGGCTACCCGCTGGTAGTGCGTCCTTCTTATGTACTGGGCGGTCGCGCGATGCGTATCGTCTACGGCGAAGATGACCTCGAACGTTATATGGTGGAGGCTGTGCGTATCTCCAATGACCAGCCCATTCTCCTGGATCGTTTCCTGAATGACGCCCTGGAGGTGGACGTTGATGCCGTCGCCGATAGCGAGCAACAAGTGATCGTGGCGGGGATCATGGAGCACATTGAGCAGGCAGGCGTTCACAGTGGCGACTCCGCCTGTTGTCTACCGCCCTACTCCCTGTCCCCAGCCATTCAGGACGAAATCCGGCGGCAGACCGTGGAACTGGCTCTGGCGCTCGGTGTGGTGGGTCTGATGAACTGTCAGTTCGCCGTCCAGGAAGAGCGCATCTATGTTCTGGAGGTGAACCCGCGCGCCTCACGGACGGTGCCTTTCGTCTCCAAGGCCACCGGCTGGCCTCTGGCCAAAATTGCCTCCCGCTGCATGACCGGGAAGTCACTAGCGGCACAGGGCATTCCGCAGATTCCCAATCCGCCCCATTTCAGCGTTAAGGAAGCGGTATTCCCCTTCATCAAATTCCCCGGCGTAGATGTACTGCTGGGGCCGGAAATGAAGTCTACCGGCGAGGTGATGGGCATCGGTGCCAGTTTCGGCGAGGCTTTCCTCAAAGCACAGATCGGCGCCGGTGAACACTTCCCGCGCTCCGGCACCGTTTTTCTCAGCGTCCGCGATGCAGATAAGAAGGGCCTTATCCCAGCGGCACGGACGCTGTCCGAACTCGGCTTTAAGCTGATCGCCACCAAGGGTACTGCCGCTTTTCTGCATGGGGACGGCCTGGAAGTCACCGCAGTCAACAAGGTGACTGAAGGCCGCCCCCACATCGTCGATGCGATCAAAAACGGTAAGGTGCAGATCATCATCAACACCGTGGATGAACGGCAATCGGTGCGCGACTCTTTTAGCATCCGTCGTGCAGCGCTGCAAATGGGATTGACCTACTATACCACTCTGGCGGGCGCTATCGCGGGCGCCGCTGCCATTCACGCCCTGATGACGGAGGAACGCAGCGTCCTCCGGCTGCAGGATCTGAACCAGACAAACACCAGCACGAGGTAGATATGAGCGACAAAATTCCCATGACTGTTATTGGTGCCCAGCGCCTGCGCGATGAGTTACATCGCCTCAAATCCGTGGACCGGCCCACCGTCATTGAAGCGATCGCCGAGGCCCGAGCCAAGGGTGATCTTTCGGAAAATGCCGAATACGACGCGGCTAAAGAACAGCAGGCGTTTATTGAGGGACGCATTCGCGAGGTGGAAGATCATCTGTCCCGTGCCCAGGTCATTGATCCCAAGACCTTGAATACGGGTGGTAGAATTGTCTTTGCGGCTACCGTGGAGCTGGAAGATGCAGAGGGTAACGAGGTGACTTACCAGATCGTCGGTGATGCCGAGGCGGACCTCAAGGAAAATAAGATATCCATTAGCTCCCCCATTGCGCGTGCGCTTATCGGTAAGCACGAAGGCGATCTGGTTGAAGTACGCGCTCCTGGTGGAACGCGGGAGTACACCATTCTCGCTGTGCGCTACCTATAGAAGGAAAGAGCTTGGCACATCCTATCTACCTACTATTCCTGGCCATGCTGCAAGGCGTTACGGAATTATTTCCCATCTCCAGTCTTGGCCACATTATCCTGGTACCCGCGCTTCTGCATTGGCCCATCAACCGCGATGCGGAGTGGTTTTTACCCTTTGTGGTCGTGCTCCACCTCGCCACAGCCGCGGCATTACTCTTGTTCTTCTGGCGCGACTGGGCAGCGCTGCTGGGTGGTTTCATTCGTGCGCGTGGACGTCCCAGCAATCCCCAATCACGGCTGCTATGGATCCTCTTTATCGCATCCATTCCTGCCGGTTTACTGGGCCTTGCCCTCGCCCATAAAATCAAAGACCTGTTCGGCGGTTTCACCTTTGCTGCGGTGGCACTGATGATTAACGGCATCATGCTCATCTGGGGAGATCGCTTGCGCGCGCGGCAACCCAGCCATTCACTGGACAACCTGAGTTGGCCGCGCGCTATTGGCATAGGATTCGCCCAATCCCTCGCATTGATTCCCGGATTTTCGCGTTCGGGTGCTACGTTAGTGGCTGGTATTGGTGTAGGGTTGGACTATGAAAATTCCGCAAAATTTTCCTTTCTGCTTGCCACCCCGATTATTGCAGCGGCCGGCATGCTGGAAGTGCCCAAGCTCTTCCACGCAAATATGCCGTCCGAATTACTCGGTACCATTTTTCTTGCAGGTCTTTTATCGGGAGTCTGTGCCTGGGCTTCCGTCTGGTTTCTGATGCACTACTTTCATAAGCATGAAATCAAAGCGCTACGGCCCTTTGGTATCTATTGCATTGCCTTTGGCGCGCTAGCGCTTATTATTGGCGGCTGAAAATATCCGGCTAAAAACCGGGTTCAACGGCTACTTGACCGTCCCGAGCATGCGCGCGACGTAAATGAAGCTCAGGCCGCTCACTGCCCGCTTTTCGA
>NZ_JAGDVS010000158.1 GCF_023255755.1 Acidithiobacillus sp.
TCCAATCGGCTCCCTACATTTTACTGGAAATGGGGAGTTTTTCGAACTTCCCTATGGTGGTGGATTCGCGCAACTCTGGCATCAATTAATCGCTCTCGTGGTAATCGTGGTATATAACGCCGTTATGACATTCGTTATTCTGAAGCTGTTAGGCGTGTTCATCCCACTGCGCATGAGTGACGCTGATTTAGAGATCGGTGACTATGCCATACATAAAGAGGACCCCATTCCGGGGGTCATGGGTGCGCCCATTGAGAATCTGGTGCCGAATAAACCCGCATGGGATGGTCCCGATACGGTCGGGCCAGCGACTCACTACCCGCCCGCTGGTACGGATTAGATTGGTGACAGCTTGGTTGGCGAAGTCCGCCCCATCCGGTTGCAGACTTCGCCAGAGGCAATGGTCCGGTGGTGATCTAGCCTGTGAAACACCCATCCTCACCCTGCTGTTGTAGAACCGCAGAGGACTTAAGATGATTCCCGATTCTGTTCTGAACCGATTACAACATCTGGTGCGCGTCTACGAATTCGGTACATTTTTCGAGGAAACGGCGGCGCTAGCCGCAGACCTGATGGAGGCCGATGGCGCGGCCTTCATCGTCCACGAAGATCATAACCTGCGTTACCTGTTTTTTCATGGCCTACCCACGAGCTATTCAGACCTGTCGAAGCACATTTTTCCCGACGACCGCGGCAACAGCGGTGCCGCACTACGGACGGACCGCGCCATTTATGTGCCGGATTATCCAAACAGCGCCCACGCCATGCCCGAGTATGTAGCTACTGGTTTACAGGCAAGCCTCGCCCTCCCCGTCCACGGCCCCAAGGGTGCCAGTGGCGTCCTGGCCGTTGCCTGGTTCCGCCCGGCGCCCGCAAAGCTCGCTGAAAGCACTTTGCACCTGGCACAACTATTGGCCGATATGCTGGGTGCCGCCTGGTACCGGATGGGTATTGAGCTGCACCTGGAACAGATTGCCACTCGGGATACCCTCACCGGTGTACCCAATCGCTACCAGCTCGAAGAACGCCTAAACATGGCCTGTGCCCGCGCGCAGCGTGATCAACGCATCCTCGCCATTGTTTTATTGGATATTGATGGCTTTAAGGAAGTGAATGACAGCCTGGGGCACAGCGCGGGGGATCGTCTGCTGCGGGAAATTGTGACCCGCCTGCATGACGTGCTGCGTGCCAGCGATACCATCGTCCGCCTGGCCGGTGACGAGTTCATACTGTTGCTGGAAAAACTGCACAGCCCGCGTGATCTGGAAGATATACTCCAACGCATTCTGCTGGCGCTCAATATTCGCATGGGGGTGGATGATCAGCAGGTTGGTATAACCGCCAGCGCCGGCGTCACCACCTATCCCCATGATAAGGCCGATCCCGTTGAGCTTATCCACCACGCAGATCAGGCGGTCTATCGCGCCAAGGCGGCCGGTGGAAATTGCTGGACCTATTATGATCACGAGGATGATGAACGTCGGCGCTCCGCCCAACACCTGCGCGGTGAACTGGAGCGTGCACTGGCAAAACAGGAGTTCGTCCTCTACTGGCAACCCATCATCGACATGCAAAGCGGCCTTTGCGTTGCGGCCGAAGCATTGATCCGCTGGCAGCACCCTGAACGCGGCCTGCTCCTGCCCGCCAGCTTTCTGGATGTCGCGGAGAACTCTACGGTCATGCTGCGCATTGGAGCGTGGGTTATCCATAACGCCTGCCAACATGGCGAAGTCTGGGCCAGGCAGGGCATGGTCCTTGACATCCAGATCAACCTCGCTGCTCGCCAGGTAGAAAACCATCGTCTCTGCGACGACTTACGCCGCGCGCTGGCGGACTGCCCCACACTGTCTGCAGAGCGCATCTGTCTGGAACTGGTTGAACGCATCGCCCTGCGCGATATTGCCAAAACCGCCAGACTGATCAGTGACTGCCAGAGACTTGGCGTGCGCTTCGCCCTCGACGACTTTGGAACCGGGCCCGCCGCACTGCAATACCTGCTCGAACTTGGCTGCAACCAAATCAAAATCGACCACAGCTTCGTCATCCCCATGGCCGGGAGTCAACGTCACCAACGGATGATTCAGGCCATGATCCAGATGGCCCATGCGCTGGGTGTAACCGTCACCGCCGAAGGCATTGAGAACATGGAGAGCGCCGACCTCCTGCGCCAGATGCAGGCGGACCGAGGACAGGGATATGGCATCGCCAGACCTATGCCAGCATCAAGTTTTGCCACATACTGGCTACAAAACACCACTGCGGAACAGCCTGCATCATGACGAAGATTCTCGTTTTACAGCACCATCCGGAAGAAGGGCTGGGTAGCCTGCACAATATTCTTGTGGCACAGGGGCATCGAACGGAGGTGCATCGCCTTGATCTGGGCGTACCGGTTCCCGATGACTTGGCCGACTATGGCGCCTTGATCATCATGGGCGGACCCATGAGCGTCCACGATACGGACCGGTACCCGTGGCTGCTCAACGAGCAACAAATTATTCGCCGGGCAGTTGGCGAGGAACTCCCCGTCCTGGGACACTGCCTCGGCGGGCAACTGATTGCCCAAGCGATGGGTGGCCAGGTAATCCCTAACCCAGATGGCCCGGAAATCGGCTGGTGGCCAGTCACCAAGACCCCAGAAGCAATGAGCAGCGCCTGGTTAGCAGGTCTCCCCGACTCGTTTACGCTCTTTCACTGGCATGGCGAGACCTTTTTTCCGCCGTCCGGTGCAGTGCCGCTGCTTGCCAGCGACCTTTGTGCCCAGCAGGCCTTTGCCATTGGCAAGCACTGTCTGGCGCTTCAAGGCCACCCGGAGGTCACCCCCGCCACGGTGCAAGCCTGGACGGAAACCATGGCGGATGACTTGCAACAAACCGGTGCGGGTGTGCAACGCCGCAGGAACATTCACGAGCATCTGGAGCACAAATGTGAAGAGTTGCTGGACAAGGCCATGGCGATCTACCGCCCGTGGCTAGAACAGCTGTGCTAACGCCTCAGCGCCGCTCTGCCTCGATCATTTCTGCAGCCAGCAAACGTAGCAAGGCCATGACTTCCTCCGCATCACGCACATCGGTCGTGGTCAACCGCAACCGCAAGTCGCCGTGCCGCAGATAGGGCGGCAAGCGCAACGAAGCCCTCTGTTCTGGATCCAGTTTGTTCAAGGCCACAACGACCGAGGTGCTATTCAAGAAAGGTAGAATCTTGTCCAGATAGAGATGAATGGCGTCAATAGGTCGAGGCCTCGCGGCATCTATAAGCACAATCAAACCATCCGCGTTTTTGCCCAGAATTTCCCACATAAACTGAAAACGTTCTTGTCCGGGAATGGCATAAAGATGAAGTTTGACAGGGATTCTCGGACATCGGATCACTCCGTAATCCATTGCTACTGTGGTGGTTCTTTTGCTTTCTAGCGATCTCGATTCTGAGTAGGCTGCGTCGGTAGAGAGCAACTTTTCGCCAAGCAATGTGCGCAAGGCTGTTGTTTTTCCAGAGGCGACATGCCCGGCAATAATAATTTTTTTTTCAACGGTCCGATCGGACATGAGCCTAATCTTTAAACTTGTGCCAGCAGTGTAAAGCAAACCATGCCGACTCTCAAACAATCCAGGCAGGTCAATAGATTACCCGTGCAACAGCTGACCGCGTACTGCAATTCCGAATTGCTGCACAAAATCAGGCGCTGACGATGACCACAGCCTGCTCAGGGCTGCGCCATAGCCTGTCCCACATACTGCCCCATCCAGTGCTCTATCTCTTCCACCTCACGGAGGTGCCCATAAAGGCCAATGCGTGCCGAAAATTTGGTAACAGCAGCGCCCTTGGTCTGCAGGGTAATCAGAATGGCGTTACCCTCCGAATCATACCCATGCACTTCGACAATGTCGAGACTGATCTGCTTGGACCCGGTAAACTGCATACCCGCCTGAGGCAAGGCCCTCTCAGCCGCGGCAGTGACCACGCTGAGCGATGCGGGATAATAGGTGTAGTAAGGTACAGGATTAACTTGTGGGGCCCAACTGGCTGTACAGCCACTCAACCCAAGAGCCAGCACCACAGAGGCTGCCGCGAGGCGTGAGGATAAGGTCATAGCATTCTCCATAGCGAAATACGGGGTCGGTCCGGGGAGTGGACCTTCGCTTCATACTATACTGCAAAAGGCGGCGGAGAGGATTCATCCGGCAACGCCTCAAACAAGATAATGAACGGATAGGAGACCTCTCCCGGAACCGCCATTGCGATCGGCAGGACTGTGCCTGGTTGACTACACTAGTATCCTTGTGGAACTTGGCACCATAATAAGCACCTAAGTACTATTACGAGGAGATAGTGACCATGAAGACGGCACGCTGGTTGATGATTGCAACATTACCCCTTGCGTTAGCGGGCTGCGCGAATAATCCCTACGCCAGCAATAGCACTACGGCCAATACGGCGGGAGGCTCGCTGCTCGGTGCCGTCGCTGGCGCGGTCATCGGAAATCAAACCGGCTCGCCGCTGGCAGGCGCCGCCATTGGCGCCGGGTTAGGCGGACTTGCGGGCTATGGCATCTCCAGGAGCCAACAGCAGGCGCCGGCACCACAGCCCGGTTACTATGCAGCACCACAGGGCGGCGTACCATGCCCGCCCGGCTACGTGTGTACGCCGACGGCGCCTCAATACCAGCAACCACCTGCCTGTCCGCCAGGATATACCTGCTACCCCCGATAAGCTGACGCATGACGCCGGTCCAAAAGTCCGCCATGAGGTTCCCGTGCCCCGCTGCAACGTATACAGGAGCGCTGGGGTGACAGCGACCAACCAGCGGGCACGTCCGGACGGCAAGGCACGGACCACATTGCAGGACAAAGGAAGCTCTGATGGAACTTCGACAGAGCTGAGGTGGCCTATGGCAGCAGAAGTTCCGGCAGCGCACCCCGCTTGCCGATATTTCTCGTTTACTGCTTGAGAATAAACAGCCAACCCTCAGCCTTACTTGAACTTTCTGGAGACTATGACCTAGAATGCAAATGTATTTCCAGACGGAGGCCGTGCATCAGCATGCGCGTACGATACCATCTTCGGGGTTACAGGCTGGGGGCTTTCGGCTTCGCCGCCGCAGCGGCACTTGCGGGCTGCGCGAGTATGCCCAGCCACATGGCCGGCACGTCAGGTGGTGGCTACGGTTCGGCGATGGTGGGTTCTGCTTATTCCACCGGGCAGGATTGCCACGCGCCAGCCCCCGACCTCAATGCAGCCTACAATCAACCTTATGAAATCAATGGAGAGTGGTATCATCCCATGCATGGTGATACAGGCTTTTCAGAGAATGGTATTGCCTCCTGGTACGACCAGCAATCCTCAAGCAACGTGACCGCCATGGGTACCGCCTTCCACGCCCGGCAAATGACGGCCGCGAGTCGAACGCTGCCGCTGCCCTCCTGCGTGCGCGTCACGAATCTGAAGAACGGACGCAGCGTTGTGGTGCTGGTCGATGATCGCGGTCCCTTCGTGAGTGGTCGCATCATGGATATGTCTTATGGTGCCGCCAGCCAGTTGGGCATGCTCAACCAGGGCACAACGCCGGTGCATATTCAGGTGATTCCCAGCAGCCCAAGCCCCAGCACACCGCTTCCCCAAGTGCTACCGGTGGCCCAACGTATCGTGCCTAGGATGGCACCCGTACCGGTCTTGCACACGCCGACGGCGATACCGGTACCCGCCTATACACCTCCCTCCACTGCCAGCGCCAACCTGACGGCCGTGGTAAACGACGCTTTTTCCAACAGCCCGGTCCGCGCCATACCTGCCGCCGTCCAGAAGGCCCCTCCCGTCCCTGTTCCGCCGCCTCGGGAGGCCGCCCACACCTTACGGCAGTGGCGGCAGACACCGCGGTCCGGGCAAATCTATCTGGAAACGGCAAGCCCCATGCAGTTGCAGACCGCTGTCCGCGAGCGCAGCAAACTGCAAGATTTCGGGATCAGCACCGCGCACATGGTACCAGTATCCTCCACGACCGCGGGCGGGTTATATAAAATCAAGATCGGTCCGATGGCCCCCACCGCCGCCCCGGAAGACTATGCGGCCAGTTTGCAACGCCTGCGCCTCGGCACCTTTGTGGTCAGCGAGCAGGAGGGTTGAAGACATCCGCGCCCAATTTGCGCAAGGGTGGCTCCCTCCGCTCGCCGAGAATAGCCCAGACAATCAGGATGATCCAGGCAATGCCCGACCAGCCCAATACAATATTCAGGACCAGTACCCACAGAAAATGTTCGTGGTGACGTGCTGCGGCAATAATGCTGGGGATAAAATAGATAAACAAACCAAGTATGGCACCTAATAACCATACCACCACGTGCAAAAACACCGCCGCAATGCCCAGCCCTATCAGAGTCAACACCACGATGCCTATCACCATTAAAGTACTCAAGCCTCAACTCCTTCCGCCTTAGCGGTAAATAGTTTACTGATAATGGTATCTCCTGCCAGTTCTTCACCACTGAGCGTCAGCGCCAGCAATTCGCCGCCCAAGACCTCCGGGGAGATAATAAGGTCGGCACCAATCTGTCGCAGACGTTCCAGATTTTTACTATTCTGAACCGCCGCCACGGTTTTTCCGGGAACAGCCAACTCTTTAGCCGCAAGAATGATAAAGGCGTTTTCGCTGTCTATGACCCGCAATGCGAGAACACCCAGCGCGCACTCAGCCCCCGCCTTACGCAAAATATCCAGATCTGTAGCATCACCAATCATGAGATCTTCCTCAGCCATCCATCCATGCTCTGGCATCACGGGAACCAGCACCAGTGCCGGCAAATGGCGGGCGCGCAACGCGCGATAGGTGTTCTGTGCCAACGCATTATCACCAATAATCAGATAATGATTACGGTGACTACGTTTTTTTTCTCCCATCAGCAGGCGCTGCATCCGGCCATTTACCAACGGTACAACGACCGCAGAAATAGAAGTTGCGAAAACGGTGATACCCAGGATGATGATGGAGATAACAAAAAGTCGGGCATCTTCGCTTTTCGGCACAATATCCCCATAACCCACGGTGGACATGGTAACCACGGCGAAATACAAGGCACTTACCAGATTCTGGATAGACGGCGAAAATCCTGCACCCAACACGTAACTGCCCAGTACCGCATAGCTCATCAGGAGTAAAATAGAAATCGCCGCAAAGAGGGTACCTGCGGCCACACTCGAACGCGCAAAATGGCGCCGAAACAGCAGCAATGCCACTAGTATCACGGCATTAAAAATGACGACGCCACTCCACACAAAACCATAGTGATGCAGCAATATGGCCAGCATCGCTGCCGCCAGCACCAACGTAATGGCCCAGGAAAAGCGGGAGCGAAACAGCAATCCGAAGGCCATCAGCAGCAGCACAACCCCGGCCGCCGCTTCCGGTATTGTACCCAAAGCGGACAACAGCGGCGCCTGGGTCAGACTGGTGGAAGGTGCAAGAGCGGCCAATTCAGGGAAGAGTTGTGTGAGATGGGGCAATGCATCCAGTATGGCCAGCACGCCCAGCAGCCCTACAGCAATAGCCATCGGTATCTGCGGAAACCACACATTCAGATGCAAAACCGCCTGCGCCTTGGCCACGAAGCGAAAAAATCGCTGTCGTAGCGATAATTTCATCACATCGGGGATCCTGATCATGAACAGCCCCTTATTTATGGAGACCAGACGCCGTTAAATCGGAAATTCGGCGAGGCGATAAAATACCTCTCAGCCCAAACATCATCCATCTAGAACTGTATCATCTATAGGGAAGTTCGAAAAACTCCCCATTTCCAGTAAAATGTAGGGAGCCGATTG
>NZ_JAGDVS010000066.1 GCF_023255755.1 Acidithiobacillus sp.
AAGCCCACGAAAAAGGCTAAAAATACTGGAAATACGCAGATAAAGTAGGGATAATGCGTAAAAATCGCCTGAAAGTGGCGAGGAAAGGGGAATATTCCATTCTCAAGTCGTGAAATTTTTGTTATTCGAAATGCCCTGGAGAATACTCTGGCATTTTCGTCCCATTGCGACATCGGCGGCAGACCAAAAATCGCTTCCGTAGTCTTCAAAATATTCACTTGCGAGTAGAGCTTAGTGTCCAGATACCCTTTCTTCACCCAGGGTCCCATAGCCAGCGCGAAGGTCCGGTGTGCATTGATATGGTCCGCGCCGGACTGGGCATCGTCCTCGGTCAGGAACACGACCATGTGTTTCCATTCCGGCGTAGTGGACAGATAGTGAATAAACCCGGCCGTCGCGTAATCATTGTTGGCCACGTAGTAGTTTGGGGTGTAATAGCAGGGCGAACGACCTGCCGTATGATCATCCGGCAACCAGATGTAAATAAAATGCGGGAATTGGGCACCCGGATGGGCTTTCAGCCAGTGTACCGCCGTTTTCTCCCGGTAGGTATCGAGCATCATCCGGTCCCAGCCGGGGAAACCGGTGGCCAGATGTTTTTTCATCACCGTGGAGATATTGCCCGCCTGAGACCGCGAGACAAATTCGCCGAAGTCCTCAAAGGAGACCTTGTGATCGAGCAGGTCATTAAAGAGAAAAAGTCGCTGCGGATAGCTGATCCACGGATTAGACCACTTGCCCAGTACCGAGAGATTTTCATAAATCGCATAAGGGTTATCCACACCGAGAGGCATACCACCAGTCCCCGCTGCACCACCGGGTACCAAAGATTGCGTCCAGCCCGGATTGGGGACTAGCCCCCGCCCGGAGTAATACTCCGGCCACGTGCGCTGCACAAAGTCTGAATCTGAAGCAGCCGTCGTCCATTGATGGCCCTGTGCAGTCACTTCGCCATCGGCCATAAAGTGCACAAACAAGGTGTTATGACGGGCGAGATGATAGAGATTGGGCAAATCCTTGGGCCCATATAGGTCAAGATGCGGCTCCGCCCAGGCCCCGGCGCGTTTATATTCGCCCAGGTCTTCGTCGAAGGTCTTGTTTTCGCGCAAAATGAAGACCACGTAGTGGATGTGTTTGCGCAGAAAGGCGGTGGTTTTGACGTCTTCCAGATGACGGGCTTCGCGCTGGGCATCAGTAAAACCATCATTGCGCAGGCTTTGCCGGGTCCAGGCCGGGAGATGGGTCGCAAGGTCATTCAGCTCAACTTTCTGAATGAGCCCGTCCATCATGTCGCCCACCCACTGGTGTTCGACATTGGGGCCGGAGCCCAGGCCTTTGGCGGCCACCACGTAGAGGGCGTTGTCCGCATGGCTGATTGCCGTCGGATACCAGCCCGTCGGGATGAGGCCGAGGCCTTTGCCAGTCTGATCGTTATAGACAGCGACATCGTTGTTGCCCGCATTGGCCACAAAGAGTTTACCGCCAGCAATGGTCAGGCCGTCGGGATAGCTGCCTGGCGGGGCGTCGGGATAGGGGCTGTCATCGAGGAAGCCTTTGACGCAGAGACCGACGGTGTCCACTTCGGCGACACGGTCGACATTGGCGAGGGCTACAAAAACATCCGGGGAATGCGGGACGGCGACCAATGCCGTGGGGTGGACACCGGCAGCGGTCTTGTCGGGACCGGTAGAAGGACCGACGCGCACCGTACCCAATAACCGCATGGTCACGGGATCAACCACTGCTACGGCGTTACCGCCCCAGAGGCTGATTACCAGCTTCTGGCCGCCATCGGCAAAAACGACCGCATAGGGGTAGGGTCCAACATTGAGGTAATCGGTCTGCCCACTCTGAATATCGACTCGCGCCAGGCTGTTGGACAACATACCCGCCACATAGAGATATTTACCGTGGGGACCTACCGCCACGGCGTCGGGGTAAAACAGCCTCGGCTGATTCACATAGTGCCCCTGATATACGTAGGGATACTGGTCCTTGGGGAAGGGCTGCCAAATCAGTGGGTAGCGGCGCAAGAGCGTGAGCTTGCCGCCTTTTAGGGTGAACGCAGCAATATCACCACTGTCTCCGCCCGCGGCGTAGAGGGTTTGGTCAGGTCCAATCGCCATACCCTGAAAAAAACTCTGATGACCGATGACATCACCATGCAGATCGGTGACATCGGTAGAGTTGGGGGCCGCTTTCCCGGCATCTTTTTTGTAGGCAGCAATCTCTGCCACGCGATCCAGGCTCTTCTGATCGTAGAGGGTGATGGTTTGCGCACGGGTCGCGCCATTCGCCATAGCGGCGACATGATTCCCTACCGGCACCACGTCAGTCGCGAAGTTGGGGGCACCGTTGACTAGGCCAACCGGCCTAATGATACGCCCGGTAGGCAGGACGTGGGTCACCCAGCCTTTGTATTCTGGAGTGCTGTGCGTCGGGCCATTGCTGATGCGGGTAATGACCGGGGATGCGGCGTCAGACCACGCATAGCCAGAGAAAAACAGGTTCAACAGCAGCGTCACCACGCACACCGTCAGATTCCGACGCCTTTTTTCCATTACTTTTACTCCTCCGTACAACCGTACGACAATGCATGGTCAACACCACCAACAAACGGCGTTAGCCGCGTTTAACCCCATATTTTTTTGTGCATACCTGCACGAACGCAGGTGGGACCGCCGCTTTCACGAAGGTATCCGCCTGCCAGGGATCGCGGAACCCCCCGGAGAACGGAATGTAGCGATATGGTTCACCAGTAAGATAGTGAATCATCTGCAACGCAATTTTGTTGGATCGCAGTTGCGCAAATACCGAACACTGGTGAAAGTACGCGTTCATTTTCGTCGGCACGTTCATAGCGGCATCAGAAATAGTGTGGATCTCTACAAACGGTACCTTATTTAAGGTCGATATCAGCGCGATTGGATAATTACCAGCCTCGTCCGCCTCATGGAATATGCGGGTACTCTGGCGGATTTGTTGAACATTGCGCAACCAGGCCGCACCAGAACCCTGAGTACCGTAGGTCATAATCCACGGCTTACGCCCCATTGGGGCCGAAAGGATTTTTCCCGGAGTATCCGGGCACTCACTTGCGGCGCGCTCCGCCAGCTTGACCAGAACAGGATCGGCATAAATATATTCGGGATTGGGATTCCCTATGGTGTACCCCTCGTCATCTGCCACCAAAGCTCTAAACTGACCTGGTACGATGGCGCCATTTTCCTTGGTCATGTAGTTACTAAAATTCACCACCCTTGCGCCGATCACGACATCGCCCATCGACAGTTGTGACAGATGGGATCCCGCAGTGCCCGGATCAATCATAATACCAGGCCTAAAAATGCGCTCCAACAAATAGGTGTCGATTGCCGTCAGGCTGAAACTACCAATCGGCGGCGGTGAGGACAACACGATATGTACACCATCAATGTCTCCCGTCGTAAATTGAAACATGCCTTCGTGATACTGCTTCTTATGCGTCATGACAGACGTGTATTGTCGATATGTATCGGGACTGGCTGGCAACATAATACCCACCGTCAGTCCTGTTGCGGCAGGTTCCGCCTGAGGAAGCGCGAGGTCTTTCCCTGCTCTATCCGCGCCATGAGCAATAGAACCATACACGGTCAATATCGCGCTGAAGCATCCACATGCCAATATACTAAAAAACCGCATTATTTTACCCCCCAGTACCTGTGCGCAAAATGGTATTACACTTGACCAACAACAATACGGGCACTGCATCGGCGTAAATGCCCCCTATGCAGTGCCCCAGAAGGCAACCAGATAAACTATGAGCGCTTACTGGAAGCGGAAGCTCACGTTGCTCCCAACAAACACCGGCGCGCCAACCTGTCCCCGGTAATAGGAGAACGGTTTCAGTACTTGCTCTGCATAGACCAGATAGTTATTGTCAAGAATGTTGTCGGCGTAAAGACTGAACTTAACCGACTTCACGTAGGTCGATTTGATCGGCATCTCGTAGGACGTTGTAAAATCGAGCGTCTCATATGCCGGTAAAGTGCTACCTATCGTTTCGCCCTTGTTGGTCGCCATATATTGACGTCCGACAAAATGGCCGGTCAGCGCCGCATACAGGCCGCCGTGCTCGTAGCGGACACCTGTCGTTGCCGTGTACATCGGGATGTAAGGCCGGTATTCTCCGGGATAGGCCGTGCCGTTCACACCAGTAGATAGGCTGCTGTATTTAGCGCTGGTGTAGTTGTATGACCCGAAAAATGACACATGGTATTTAATGGGTACATCCAAACCAAGAGTAACCCCCTGATACAGGGCATTGCCATTATTGTACTCATAAGTCATTCCGGTAGCAGGATCGTAGTACTCGCTGAAGATATTGCTGAAGTTACGCCTGAATACGGATAAATTACCCGATACTACATCGCTCGTGTAACGCACGCCGGCATCGTAGCTGATGTCACTCTCCGGCTGAACGGTAATGGGCGCTGGCGTGGGGGATGTTCCTATAGCCGAGTAGAAGGCGCTAATGTTCGGCACCTTATTTGTCTTACCTACACTGAAATACAGATTCACATTATGAATCGGTGTATAGGAGAATCCCAGGGACGGCTCCCAGAAGTAGTAAGTATTATTGACATGGCCGCCATAGTTGTAATAATAACCAGTCACATCATCACAACTAGTTGAGACGATGTTATATTTTACACCGGGGTATATATGGAGGGCACCGTTCAGCAGATTGATATTATCCTGAAGATAGATATAGTTATAATTACGCGCATCATGCTCATTCCAGGCATTATTGTATCCGTCGATATTCGGAACCGGGCTGCTGCCGTACCAATACTCGGCACTATGATCCTGACTGTAATCCACCATTGCACCCAACTCGATGGTGTTATGCGGCGCAAAGAACGTCATCGATGGCAAGAAACCTATACTTTGAATGTCATCGATATAATTGTGGAACTGCGTTCCGGCAGCTCCCGATCCAAACAACGCTACCGGATCATAGCTATTGTTTGCGGAGGGATACGCTGTCCACGGTTCGAGATTAGTCCCCACCGGGTATCCCTCATAAGTCGCGTAGCCATAATAACTATGGTTGGAGTACGCCACATTGGTGAATGACGTCCTATTCGCTGCCTGTTGCTGAATAAAGACTTTCGTCTTGGCAAGCATATAGTCGTTTAATATGCTTTTCCACGACAAGATCACATTCAACGCATGGGTATTCGTGCTACTGGATGCCACATCCATCGGTGGCTGGTAGGAGCGCCCGTTCTGCGCAAGCAGGGCCAGGGGCACCAAAGATGGCTGACGCGCCGACTCATTGTTATAAACCGCGATCAGCTTTAATTGAGATAACCCGTTATTATACGGCTGAAGTAACGCAAAATAATACGAATTTATCTTGGCGAAGATGTCGTTCATGAAACTGGGGGCATGCGTATAGGAATATTTGAACAGCATCTCGGTGCCAGTTCCTGGCAACGCCCCGCTATTCACCGCAATACCCGTTGTGTAGTTGCCACCGCGATACCCGTACTTTCCACCAGAGGCATCGACATCCAGATAATACTTTGATGTGGGTAATGCGGGCTCGTAAGAAATCGTGCCGCCGAGCGAGTTTATACCATTTTGCGAGGGCTGATTTGCACCGCTATAGACCTTCACTGTCGAAATCTGACCCATCGTTAACGGCGTGTAGGCGTGATCATCACCTGTTCCACCGGCGCCACCGCGAAAGGTGTTGATAATGGGTACGCCATCAAAATTGGATGCCATCTGGCTGCTTGTAAATCCCTGGTAAGTAAATTCGTTATTTACCGAAGAAAGATTACCAGGGCCTTGGGAGACTACATTCATCCCGGGCACATGCTTCAGTACAGACTGAAAATTCTGGGCCGGCGATGCATGGGTGACCGTCTTTTTGCTCACTGAGGTTACTGCCTTTTCTGGCGGTGCGACTTTTTTAACAGCACCAACGGAGGTGACCTTTCCAAGAACACTTGAACTCGTGGTAGAGGCAACGACACCCATATCGTCGGCATCAGCGAATGTACTAGCCGACAGGCTGACTGTAGCGAGTATAGCCGCATAGAGAACCGCCGGCGCCATGTGAGTTACCGCGGCCACTGCTTTTCTATCCGCAAAGATCTTTGTACTGTATTCAGTGTACATCTTACATTCTCCATCTCTAATTAATGACATAATAACTCGCTATTGACGGCGCCAAGCATAGCCACAGAATGTACGCATACATTTGTCGCCAGAATGGACAATCGTTGCTATCTCTCACAACCATCCACCAAACCACGGGGATCCGTTGGGGTTTGGTAAAAATAGTTCGGATACGGATCGCCAGACGGATAACCATATTTCCCGTGAAGTAGATTATTGCCGTAAATTTTTATCACCATTAGCATTATCTTATCGCTGATGTTCTGTGTTATTTGCGACGCCGTCTTCCGATGCGCACCTTGGAAAGGAACGCCGTTTCCGCTAAATTCAAATACACTATCGGATATGGTGCTCACCTCGATGAAAGGAATGTTGGCCAATTTTGCAACTGTAGCGGAAAACCAATCCCCATCTTCATCTACCTCATGAAAAACGTCGTCTGTTTTCTTAATAAACGATTTATCGGCAAGCCACATTGAAGACGTCCCCTGTATTCCATAATAATAGATTTCTGGCTTTTGTACTTTGAATTCACCGTTAATCCAAGACGGTAACTTTTCTCTGTCAGCAACATATTGCGCCGCACAAGCGGTATATTTTTCCAACTTTTTGTTTAGGTAAAAATATTGATAATCCTGAAGACTGGATTTTCCAGAAAACTCATCTGGGACGAGGCCACCTGTTGGCGACATGTAAAAATTTGCAAAGTTTACTTGTTTTGTTCCTATAACAATATCTCCTACATGCATCTGTCCTGGCGGAATATGAGCGCCAGATGTCCCAGGGTACAGCAGAGCTTTTATATTAAAGTGATCGACCATGACTTGCGCGGTAAGCGCGCGCGTATACTCTCCGCCAAACGGCTGGATGCAGATAACTACAGGAATCTTATAAATACTTCCAATTTGATAATCAAATTGACCTATGTGAACGGATTTAATCTTTTTAAACTTTTTAAGGATGACGGCATAATGGGCAGGACCGACGGGAATGAGCAGGCCTAAATACCCACTACCGCCCAGACCCGAAAGCTTTTGATCGGCCTGCGCACTGCCAACGGAAAGCCATAAAAAACAAAAAGCCGATAAAATACAGATAATACGTCGCACAAATTTCATAAGTTCCTAGCTCCTATATATTTTAAAAAAATCGTGATTCAGCTTTGAAGTCCAAGTTAAACGGGGCCACCTTTTCTCTTCGCTGCACCCGAAGATGCCTGGCACAAGTCGGGTGCGGTGGTGCCTTCGATCCCATACACCTCTGCGGTGTATCTCGAAAATTTAGCTTTCGACTATAATCGCGGTATGTTTCGTACTATTAAAGTGCTATTTTTTTGTGATCATGCATCAAAAAACGCAACACAGAAGGGCCGTTCGCGACCCGCATGATCAGGCGTACCATGACCCAAGGAGAAGGCGCTCGCCGCTCTGGGAGATATCGCCAACGGACGACCACCATCAACGGTCGGCCCGATGTATCAGGGTGATCAAGTCTTGCAGATTGTTTTCATCAGTGGATTCAGCAGGGTGATTCAGATATCTTTAAAGCCCGCCGCATATAGGACGAAAAGGAAGCGTGACGCTCCGCTTGCGCTGGGCGATGGCGGCACTCACTTGCCAGGCCTTTGCAAGTCTGCTGGCCCGAAGCTATTGGGCAACAACTCGCTAAACGTCATTCGTTGCGGACTGCCCGCCAGCATCGACGTGTAGACCCACATCGATGGCCCGGCAAATTCATTGAGCCGCTGACGACAAGTCCCACACGGCCACGCCGGAGAGTGCCCTTTGCAGGCGATGTAGGCTGCCCGAATAGGTGTCCTGCCAAGAGTGGCGACCATCTGGCCGATCGCCACCGCCTCGGCACAGAGGCCGGAAGGATACGCTGCATTTTCAATGTTACAGCCCTGAAAAATACGCCCAGACTCGGTGAGCAGTGCCGCGCCCACCGGAAAATGGGAGTAAGGTGCGTAAGCGTGTTCCAGAATCGCTTCTGCAGCCTGGCGTAACTGGGCGAGCGTCGCCACCGAAATGTCCGAGAAGATCAACGAACGAGTCCTGCTATTTTTCGCGGTTGCCCGCGCTGCTCCATGAAACGTATTCCCATATAATAAATTCCTCCGGTGATCGCCGCAGAACAGATCTGCCAGGGTATGAGATGAATTATCTCCGGCCCCATCAGGAAACCCAACTGAGCCAGCACCACCCCAAAAATCAGCATGCTGATAGCCCAGGGTGCAGGCCATAGGAAATAGTCCGTCCAGATATGAACGCGCAGATAGAACAGAGAAACAGCATCGCTATAGTACTTACCGTGGTACCAATCGATCACCAAAATGAAGCTGAACGGAAAGAGCAACGATCCCAGAATGGAAAGAAAGCCCTCGATAAACTCCAAAATTCCGGCCACAGCCAGCAAGGTGGAGAATACACCGAGCAGAACGACGATAGCGGGTTGCATAAATCGATGTGGTTTACCGGTAACATTGATGACCGCGAGCAGCTTGGTCACCGCTGGATACAGATTCATGGCGTTGGTATGAGCGATAGCCAGGATCACGCCGATGGCAGAGATTTCTCCCCAGAATGGTAGGTTTTTACCCAGCAAGGCGATATTCCAGTCCCCGGTCATTTGTAGTGCTACCAGACCCAAGAGACCCATAAAAAGCACCGCAGACATCACGCCGATCGCGGGGGCAAGCAGATAAAGCACCCGATCTGATGCCTTCTCCTGAGCCGTAGGAGGCACACAAAAACGGGTGACCGTCGGAAAATCATACGACCAGGCCAACAGACTAAAACTCAGCACCAGATCAATATCCTTGCCCCAATCTACTGTTCGTGTCGTTACCGGAAGCACGAAGGCATGCTGGGTAAAGAGGTAATAGGCGAGCACCGCGTAGCAAAGCAGAAAGAGCAGAGCCGTGTATTTATAAAATTTTTCCAGCACCTCCATACCGAAAAATACCAATGTGATTTGCAGCACGCCCAAAACGATATACCAGAGCATACCGAGGTCTGGAAACAACGTGTCGAGAATTTTCCCACCCACATCGGTATTCAGACCAAACCATCCCGCGCCAACGATGGTGTATAAAATGGCCAGAAAAGTAGCGCCCCCCATACCGAAAGTACGTCGCGCCATCACCATGGAAATGATGGGAACCTGGCGGCCCATATGCGATAGCAACATAGCGGGAACCAGACCGATCAGCGTGGCGAACAGAACGATCAGGGCGAAATTCCACAAGCCAATCCCGTGGAGAAGCAATCCGATCACCGGCGTCGTCGCCGAGGCGGAGGCCAGCGCCCAGATCAGGAAGAGCATACCGGGTCGCATGCAACGGTCCCGGTCGGGGACTGGGGCTACTCCCAAGGTTTCCACATGGTGGATATCCAACGCCGGGGTGCTACTCACAGGGTCAGTCCGCACTGTGGTCATCAAAATACCATTTTCACTGTACCAAAGAACGAGCGTGGCATCATCGGCTCTGCGACGAGGTAATTGCCGGGCTGATTATTAATATAGGGGAACTGCTTTTCCAGAACCGACGCTTCGGAGTTCAGGAGATTCACCCCGCTCAAGCTGAGCGTCACACTTTTTAACCCGTACTGATGTATCTGAAAGGTATGCGCGAGATTGAAGTTCATGGTTGCGTAGGCAGGCATACTAATAGAAGTTGGCGCACCGGTGCTTGCCTCAATATATTGCGGCCCAACCAGATTGCCGTATAGTCTCGCCCGCGTGTTCATGTAGTGCCCTAATATCCCGATACCCGCCAGATAGGTGGGCGTATTTGCCCGCGGCTCTCCAATGCTGGTGGCAACGCCATAGGCGCTTGACGAGTTTGAGGTGTAATGCGCATCCTGAAGCGAATAGTTGCCATAAACAGACAGATAATTATCCAACGCGTAAGCCGTCGCAATATTGATGCCCTGATACGACGACGAGCCAATATTGTATTCATAAGTCAGCCCTGTTGTTGTATCATAGTAGGAGCTGAACGTGTGCATAAAGTCCGATCGATAGAACGAAATACTCGCATCAATACCAGCATGGCTGTATGCCGCTCCAAATTGATACGTATTGACTTGCTCTGGTTTTATCGTCACCGGCGTCGCTGGTGACGTCGATGTGGCATTACTATCCGCTGCATAAAATGCAGTGATATTCGGATACTTGTACCCGACCGCATAGTTGGCATAAAGAGTTACCGATCTTATCGGCTTATACTGAATGCCAACGTATGGGCTCACCTCGCTGTAAGAGCGGCCACTGCTCGCACCTACGGTGTAGTAGTATCCCGGTACATCATTGATATGCGTGCTTACCGCCTCATATTTCAGACCAGGGGTAATCGCCAAAGAACGTGTCGGCTTGATTTTGGCCTGCGCATAGAGTTTACCGTACAGACGCCATGCATGCTCGTCCCAGAGATCATTGTAACCAGCCAGTTCAGGGACATTTGGGCTACCGTAGACATAGTCCCGTGAATGATACTGAGAGACCGCGCCCAGTCCTCCCGCTTTCAAGTCCACATAATGATTGAGCCATTCGACAGAGGGATTAAAACCGAAGGTATTTGTCGTGTAGCTATAACTATGGTAATTATCCCCGTTAATAGTTTGCGCCTGACACGCCGCAGAAGAGTTACCCGAAAAATCGTTACCAGAATACTGGCAGACAGTTTGGGCCGGGTTAAGATAAAAGGTGACAAAGCTGTTATACGGCGTATTGACACTGGGATTCACATATTCCAAACGATTGGAATTGGTGTAGGCATAAAACCCCTTAAATCCAAAAACGGCGTGAGAAGATATGAGCGTTTTATTCTGCACAATAGTCATCATGTGTTCCGCCGTGCTATTCGCATAAGTGAAGGACAGCGGCCATTGGTAATTGGGTCCATATTGCTGCAACAGCGCGACCGGCATTCGCGCTGCGGTGGCGCCCTTATTTTTGTTCAACAAAAATATGACTGACCACTTGGAGGTCGGCGAAATTTGTGGCAAATCATAGGCCGCATAGTAGGAATATTCGCGATCAGGACTGTGGTCCAGGTAGCCTGCAGTCTGGCGCGAAGAAAATCTCAGCAGGAGGTTACCATAGCCAGGGTTTGCACCGGTGTTGATCTCGGCGCCATAGCTGCGCGTGTCAAAAGAACCATAGCCAGCAAATACCGACTCGTAACGTTTTGCCGAAGGAATCTTCGGCAGATAATCAATATTCCCGCCAATAGCCCCGACGGCGTTGATATCTGGTGATGGAGTGCCATAGGTCACCCGGATGCCCGAAGTTTCACCCAGCGTGACCGGGATGAGATTCGTCAAATCTGCATAATTGTTATTGCCTCCGGATAAGCCGCCATTGAACAAATCAGCAATGGGCAGATTATCAAAGGTGTAGCCCACTTGTGTCTGAGAGAAGCCACGTACGGAAATATGGGTCTTGACGCCGATGGGGTTCGTACTGGTGGCATTGACCCCAGGTACGAAACTCAGAATGGTCGAGGCATTTTGCGTCGATTCCTGACCTTCCAGGAATTTTTTGGGAATCAGCGCCGTTTCTGCACCGAACACCGGCTTTATATGGGTGAGTGCCGCCTTCTCTACGGTTCGCAGTAAGTTCTTGGAGACGGATTTGATCTTATATATTTTTTTGGCCGGGGGCGGCGTGGCGGTGGTCACTTCTGCATAGACCGGCATAAGTGAGGCACCCAGTAACCCTGTTGCCACCAACAAGCTCTGTCTCAAAATATATTTATTGGCTTTGTTCATTATAGACTCCAGTAGTTATACCGCCTTATCGGGAAGCAGCATACATGCCATGCCTATCCACCAGTATATTGATCCGAGATGCAAAGTGTTTTCTTTGTTCGCCCCATAATGGGGCGCAACCATATTTTTTGCCCCAAAATGAGGCATCGGCTATCCTCTTATTGATTGGCTGCTCTTGCCTGACCGAATATACTGGCCATATACAACTTTCGATTAAAGTGTTATTTTCTTGCGAATGCGTTACATAAAACTCAACGCTTTGAGGGTTCGCCATGAAACACCTGCGCCTGTTTAATTACATTGATACGATTGTCAGGGAAGGCTCAGTCCGTCGCGCGGCCGAAAAGCTGCATATCACGGCATCGGCACTGGACCGCCGCGTTCAGGATCTGGAAGAAGAATTGGGCACCGGCATTTTCGAGCGGCATCCGCGCGGAATGCGCCTCTCGGCCGCAGGAGAGGTTTTCTTGGGTTATGTGCGCCGCCACCTTTCCGACATGCAGCGCTTACGCTCAGAAATAGATAGCCTCAACGGTCTTCGCCGCGGCCATGTTGCCCTCGCGGTCAGCCCCGCATTGGCGGCCGATTTCATCCCGAGAATTATTAATACATTCAGGGAGCAGTATCCGGGGGTTTCCTTCTCGGTGACTGTAGCGAAACACAGCGATGCGATTCGTGCGCTGCTCGCATTTGAAGCCGATCTGGTGGTCATCGTGGCGCCGCCCCGACACCCAGACGTTATCGACCTCGCCATATCCGAGCAGCCTTTGGTGGCGGTTATGGACTGCACGCACCCTCTTGCCAGCCAGGGTACGCTTCGCTTGAGCGATTGCATCCAGTATCCCTTGGTATTGCCGACCCCGGGGCTTACCTCGCGCGAAATGCTGGAGTCTGTGCTCCATAGTCGACGATCAGAAACCCATGTCGCCGCCGAGACCAACTCCTATGAGGTGATGCGTGGCCTACTGTACGGCACGCAAAACGTTGGCTTCGTCATTTCAACGGGGATACCCAAAAATCGCGTCAACGAAAATATCGTGTATCGGCCGATTTCTGCCGTGGACATCCGCCCCGTGCCATTAGTATGTGCACAACTCAAAAGCCGAGGGATTTCAGTCTCTGCCGCCCGTTTTTCCAACTACATAGCAGAGGAGCTAAATAATATGAGCCTGGCCGAACAGCATACGGGTTAGACATCAAAAGTGTGCATTTGAAAAGGTTATCTCACGGCACCGCCACGCCGCCATCACTGCGAGGATCAGCAGCACCGGCAAATCCGCCCTGCGGGTCACGCGCTACCATACCCGCGTGACCCATAAAATCACTGTAATCGGGCACCCACGATAGCTGATGTCCCCAGCGGCGCAAATCCTCGAAAACGGCGCGGGGATATCGCCGCTCCAGACGCAAACCCGCCGAAGCTTCCCCCCAGGTACGCCCGTATAGCCAGCGCGGACTGGCTACCGACTCGGCGAGGGAAAGCTCATATTGCTTGACGCGCATGAGCAGCGCTGCCTGGGTTTGGGGTTGGCCATCCCCCCCCATGCTGCCGTAGGCGAGTTGCACTCGCCCCTGCTCGGCATAGAGCGCTGGATTAAGGGTATGGAAGGGGCGTTTCCGAGGCTCCAGTACATTGACGTGTCCCGGTTCCAGAGAAAAGGCACAGCCGCGATTATTCCACAGCACCCCGGTATTGCCCGCCACCACGCCAGTGCCAAACTCGTGGTAGAGGCTCTGAATCACGCTCACCATCCGCCCTTGCCCATCCACCACCCCAAACCAGACCGTGTCACCTTTGGCGAGTCCAATGGGCGGCAGAGGCATCGCGATAAGGGGATGTATCTCTCTGGCGCAGTCATCCAGAAAATCCGGATTCAGCAATGATGCAATATCCACATCGCAAAAGTCAGGATCCGCTACTAGCTGGTCCCGGTACTTAAAGGCCAGTTTGGTGATTTCTACCGTGTGATGAATCAGTTCCGCGCCCAGATGGTCCCCGCTGTTGAGTCCAACGCGATTGAGCAGGGCGAGGATCATGAGTGAGGCTACCCCTTGGGTGGGCGGCGGCATATTGATAGCCTCGCCGATACCGAAGGCGGTGCGCAACGGTTCCACCCAGCGGGGCTTGAAGGCCCGCAAATCGGCTTCTGTCAGCAGACTGCCGGCGGCTTTGAGACCCTTCGCCATTTGCCAGGCGAGCGGACCGTGATAAAAAGCCTCTGCACCATTCTCCGCCAGAGTCCCGAGAGTTTGTGCCAGCGCCCGTTGACTCCACAGTCGCCCGGTTGGCATTATCTCCCCCCCCGGCATGTATTGCGCTGCAAAACCCGGCTGCTGACGGAGCGCGTCGCCAAATCTGGTGAGGGTATGGCTCTGGTTAGGGCTGAGCGGAAAACCGGTGGCGGCGTGGCAATAGGCGCTCTCCAGCAAATCGGACCAGGATTTACGGCCCCGCCAGCGATCCCTGGAGAACCCAAACGCCGCCCCCCAGCCGCCCACCGCACCCGGCACCGTCAAAGCGGACAAGCCACCACGGAACGGAATCTCGCGCAGCCCCCGGTCACGAAACAGCGCCGCCGAATAGTGTCGCCCGGCCGGACCAGCGGCGGCCAGTCCGCGCACCGTGTGCGCATCGCCGTCCGATATCAGCCAGAACCCATCACCCCCCAGTCCGTTCATGTGGGGATAGACCACAGAGAGGGTCGATGCCACCGCGATACCCGCCTCTATGGCGTTACCACCGCTGCGCAAAATAGCGGCCCCGGCCTCGGCCGCCAGCGCGTGCGGAGCACTCACGGCACCACCCTCCGAGCTCGCCGATAAGGAGATTTGAATGGATTTCACAGAATGGACCTCAGTTTGTGACGCGCTGAACACCATTCCCGGCGGGTGTTTAGCCGGGAATAACGTAAAAAGTGGTTCCACGGCAAGCGAATATGCTCTGCCGCCGACAAATAACCCAGTTGCCGATCTAACCTTGCATCGGCTGCATTCACAGGCACTGCGCAGAGTGACTGTGACCAACACTGCGACACCATCAGCGGATGCCCGCCGCCACCCCAGCGATCTATCGGACTTGCTGCCGCAATATTCGGAGCATGCGCGATGCGCCGCAGTTGCCTGAGCCACGGCGCGGGTGGCAAAATCGTGTCTACCGGCACCACTAGTGCGGGGCCAGATGGATTATGCAGCCCCACTTGGAGCGTCGAGAAAGGCCCATGCCTTGCCCGAAAGTTATGCCGTCTCATGGCACGGCGATGCAGACAAGCCAAAACCCGCCGTGGCCGGTACCCCGTCACCAGATACACCGGGGCAAACCCCGCCTGCCGCAGGATATCCACCTGCCGGTCAATCCAGCTCCGGCCATCGCCGGGCAGACCTCTGCACGCTTTGTGCTGTCGTCCGGAGCGCCGGGACTGGCCGCCCGCCAGAATGATGGCTGCATCCATGCTGCGGCTTAAGTTGCCTTCGGCATCAAGCTCACATGCGCCGCGACGACACGCCAACCCTCTGGCGTGCGTATCCAGGTCTGACTTTGTCGGCCATGCACCTGTTCGCGCCGGAACTCCGTGTTGGCAGTCGCAAAGCCTTGTCCATAGGTGGTGATCGTCGTATTGACCAACTCCCGATGCAGCGCCGGGGCTGGACGGGATGCCCGAAACTCGGCAATGGCCGCATAGCCGTAGAGATTTTCTGCCACTCCATAGCGCAAGGTGTGTACGCTATTCCAAAATAACTCGTCCAATACATGAACGTCGTTTTCAACCAATGCTTTTTCATAACGGAAAAAAGCGGCCTGCACTTCTTGTAAGACTTCGGGCGCATTGATTTCGGCGTGAACCATGGGATTTTTCCTCTTAGCGGGTGGGGATTGGACTGGTAAATCCGTGCAACTCAAGCTGTCTTGCGACTTTGAATATTCGCGCCTCCTGCCAGGGTGCGGCGATAATCTGGACCCCGATAGGCATCGCCCCCGCACTGGCCACGGGCACCACCACCACCGGGAGACCAATGAAGGAGAGGGGTTGGGTGTACAAGCCCAGATGCGGTCGCACCATCATTTGCTCCCCATCCAGTTCCATATAGCGCTGCCCGATGGCGGGCGCCGACATGGGCGTGGCCGGTGCCAGCAGCAGGTCATAGCGCGCGAAAACCTTGAGTACCTCAGCCCGATACCAGCGCCGGAAACGTTGGGCCTGAATATTCCAGGACGCGGGCAATAGCGTACCGGCCAGCATGCGGTCCCGCACGTCCGGATCATAATCGGCAGCGTGATGACGCAAACGGTCCAGATGCAGGTTGCTGCTTTCGGCATTGGTGATGAGATAGGCGGCGGCACGTGCCTGCGCGGTTCCGGGAAATTCGACGAGGTCAGTCACATTCAATGCCGCCGCGACCCGCGCCAGTGCCTGCTCCGCTGCTGGCGTCGCCTGTTGGGTGAAATAGCCGGCGGCAATGGCGATTTTCAGGCCGGCGACACCGTCTGCCAGACTTCCACTGACCGCCTCACTCGCCCTATCCGCGCAAACGGGGTCCGCGGCATCGGTCCCTTGCATGGCATCATAGGCCAGAGCGAGATCCGTCACGCTACGCGCCAGCGGGCCGACATGATCGAGACTAGGACAAAAAGGGAAGGCCCCGGCCCGGGACAGGCGGCCATAGGTCGGCTTCAGCCCAAAAATACCGCAAAGGGAAGACGGCACCCGAATAGAACCATTGGTGTCAGAACCCAGGGCGATGGGCACCATGCCTGCCGCTACAGCGGCACCGCTGCCACCACTGGACCCGCCGGTCATTCGCAAGCGGTCATGGGGATTGCGGGAAGGCCCATAGTGAATATTTTCACCCGTAAAATCGTAGGCATACTCACCCATATTAAGGGCGCCCACCACGATGGCGCCCGCTGCCGTGAGCCGCCTTACGGCGGTGGCGTCCGTTACGGCGGGGGCATCTGTTTGATTGATCTTGGACCCAGCGAGGGTAATCTCGCCCTGCAAATCAAAAAGATTTTTGACCGCAAAGGGCACCCCCGCCAGAGGCCCGGGGTCTTCGCCCCGCGCCACCTTCTGGTCCACTGCCTCTGCTTCCCGTAGGGCACGCGCTTCCGTGATGCAGGTGAAGGCATTGATCTCGCCGTTATGGGCGTGGATATGCCGGAGCGTCTCCTGCACCACCTCCGCGGCACGCCACTCGCCGCTACGGACCCGTTGCGCAATTTCCTGCGCCTGCGGAAATGCGTCGTTCTCTGGCTTCATGGACGAAATACCGGGGCCAAATCTTCCGTCATATCCACCGGATGCGCTTCCAGCACCTTGGCCATCCGCGCACTCAGCATGAAATAATGTTTTACCTCTGCACGCCATTCTTCGCGCACACTGAGCCCCATAGAATCGAAGAGATAGTTCATATACGTATCCACGGGCGTATCAGCATCTGTTCCGGGCGGATTCATCCTGCTTTTCCTTTTGTTAAAAATCAGCTTTTTTTTGCCGTAATTGCAGCAACTCTGCCAATACACTGATCGCGATCTCCGGGGGCTTTTTACCGAGTCCTGGCAAACCCATGGGCATGTGCAAACAGTCCGGAATATCCTGTCCGGCGCGGGACAGGGCGTGACTAAAACGCGCCGCTTTGGACCGACTGGCAATGACCCCGAGATAAGCCAAGGGTTTCCCGATAAAATGCTCCAGCAACGCGTAATCCATGGCGTGGCTGTAGGTCATGATGAGCACCATGGCATCGGTTGCCGGAGCCTGCAGATCTGCCCAGGTCCAAGTGTCCACCAGGGTAACTTCTGGCGGAAAGGCGGCAGGATCGGCCCATTCCGGGCGCTGATCGAATACGAATGACGCTAAATCCAGTTTGCTGGCCATGCTGGCGATCGCCCGTCCTACATGCCCCGCACCGAAAATCCATAGCGGCTGATGGTGGGCAGCGGGCAGCGCGAAGTGCCGCTCCTCTACATCCATACCGGGAACGTCAGCATGCAAAAGCACGGTCATGGCATCAAATGGACCGATTTGCCGTCCCAGACGGGTAATCCCGGCCAGGAGCTGCAACCGGCCTGCTGAATCCCGTTGATAGAGACGGGAGGCGCCAGACTGGTACAGCTCGGAAAAAAACCGGGGTACATCCAGCACACAGATTTCTACTTGCCCACCACAGCACTGATCATCCGCCGTGCCCAAAGTAAAATTCAGCAATGCCGGGGATGCTTCAGAACGGGGCGTGCGCAACACCTGACAGATCTGATATTCCATGCGACCACCACCTACCGTGCCCAGCAGGGAGCCATCTTCCAACAGACGCATACTGGCCCCGACCGCCGTGGGCGCAGATCCCCGCACCCGGGTCACAACCGCTTCCCGGACCGGAAGCAAGGGCCGCTGACGACTGGCGAGGGCATTCATGAGGCGTACCCGATCACGGCCACCGGCCCGCCCCCCTGGGGACCCTGATGCTCCGCGCGCGTCGAGACATAGACGCCGGTTTCCCCCGTGACCCCGGCCAACAAGGCGGAGACTACACAGCGGGAATAGCGCATATCGGAGATATCCGCGTCTGTCCACATGGTATGACGACGATGGCGGATATGGCCTCGCGGGTCGGCATCGGATTTGGCGAAGACCGCCAGCACCTTCTCCGCATCGACAGTCGCTAACTGCCCGTTGACGGGCTGCAGTCCCAACTGATTCAGCACAGCATGGATCGCCGGTACATCGATGATGTCCTGCATCACCCCGTGGGCGATGACCAGATCACCGTCCCACCAGCACGAATTGGCGAAGAGCACTATTTCGGAGCGCTGCAATAAGGGTTTGGCGGAAACGCTGGCCCGACTGGAGTACAAGGACCAGTCCCGGTTGATGGCGTCATCCGACAGTTCGGATTCGGTCACCTCACCCAAAGCGAGGGCCACCCCCAGGGCAGAAGCGCCGCGTGACCAGGCCATGTCACAGCGCAGGTGCTCGGCACGGACGTTTCCGGTCGTTGTCGAGTCCAGCGCTGGTATCGCCCCTTTGATCTGCACCAGATGCACATCCGCAGGCTCAACCTGCAAGGCATGCATGAGCCAGGTGACCGCGCGGGCGGTTTCCCGCACCATCGCCATCCGCCCCACTTCCTGCGCGCTAAAAGGGCGGGTATGGGCGGATGCAAGCGCCAGACGTTTTATCGGATACGCTTGCTTAGCCGCCCGACCTGATACCGAAAACACCAGAATATGCGGCGCCGCAACCCCTTCACTACCGCCCGAAAAGGACAACACCACACGTTCTTCCACCAACTCTGGACGGCAATCCAAATGCGTTGCCAGCAGCTGGCTCAAAGCCATCATCGCCAAAGCCCGGGTAAAGTCGTTTATGCCGCCATTACCCTCGGTTTTGCCTATAATCGCGACGATGCTCTGGGGATCTATCGTCCCCTCGGCAATCGCCCGGGCCAGTCCGGAAACGTCGGCAGGGTCTGTCGTAAAAAACCGGTAGACGGAGGTACGCATGGTCTTCGCCTTCTGCGATTAAAAGGGAACCCGGAGTACCCGCCCGGTGCGACGTTGGATGTCGATCTTGAACACGTCACCGTCATCCATCTCATCTGCTGCCTGAGCGTTCGCCAAGGCAGTGACCACCTCATCAGAATTCATGGTCATCACCGTCACCGGATCGCCAATAGACATTGGGAAATCGTGCCAGGTACCCGCATGAATCATCACCCCCTGCCCCGCTGGAATGCGAAAAGCGCGGACGTCTTCCAGGCGGGGGGCATTTTCCCCGCTGCCCTGATTGGGTTTACCCAGCACCATGGCAAAGGGAATGCTGCCCAACCCGACAAAAATCTGCGTCATGTTGAGGTGCCGTTCCAGCCAGGTAATCTCGGGACTGCGGCGCGATATCCGCGCCGTGCGGACCACCGCGCGACCGGTATATTCAAAATCGAGATTTTGCCCCTCTTCCACACTCCCCTTATAAAAGGGGATGGAAAGTCCGGGCCGGTGTACCGCCTCACCAATCATCACCCCGTATTCCGCGAGGTTCTCCGGCGTAGCATCCAGCAATGGGACATCTACATAAACCGCTTCTGTCTGTTTTGCATAGGCACCCATATTTTAATTCTCCTTTTTTGATTCACTGCGTTTATGTATGGCCTCCAGCACCAGCCGGGAAGCTATCTCCAAACGATATGCCGTCGTCGAGCGGATATCCTGAATGGGTGCAATATCCTGCTTTACCTTCTGACGCACCTGCATGTCAGCAATATCACACAACGCACGCCCCAGCAGATATTGGCTCACGGATGGCAAGGCACAGGGAGTCGCCGCCACACTCGCCATGCCGAAATGCGCGCTCTGAATAATTCCATCACTATTTACTTCGATAAGCGCCGCGATACTCACCTTGGCAATAGCTTGCGCTGCCCGTGTTCCGACCTTCCGAAAATAGCCGCGACTGTGTTTAGGGGGGTAAGGAATCCAGAGCGCGCTGAGTAACTCTCCGGGTTGCAAGGCCGTCTTGCGATACCCCAGATGGAAATCTCCATAAGGCAACCAGCGCGAGCCGTGATGATGGACGATCTCCAGACGTGCGCCATAAGCCAGCAACGTCGGCGCATTGTCCGCCGCGGGGGAGGCATTGCAAACATTGCCACCCAGCGTGGCGCGGTTTTGAATGGGCGGCGCCCCGGTCACCGCCGCCGAGGCGGCCAGCATCGGCCAGTGGGCGACTACTTCCGCATGCCGACGAATCGCTTCCAGGGAAGTAGCGGCGCCAATCCGGATGCCCTCTTCGGTAATTTGCAGCCCCTGCAACTCCCGCAGTCCGCTGATGTCCAGCCAGGACTCCGGGCGCCGTTCCGGGGCGAGATGACACTCCACCATAAGATCGGTCCCGCCCGAAATCACCCGATATGGGCCGGGGGCTGTCGCCAATATCTCCAGGGCTTCCGGCAAATGTCGCGGCCTTATCCAATCAGACATCAGCAAACCCTCCGGCGACCTGGGCGATGGCCGCATAAATGCGCCCATACCCGGTACAGCGACAGAGATTGCCGCTCAGGCCCCAGCGAATCTCCTCCAGGGTCGGATTCGCATACTCCGCCAACAGAGCGGTCGCCGCGAGCATCATACCCGGTGTACAAATTCCGCACTGGGTAGCACCGCACTGAACAAAAGCTTGTGCCAGAGCACTATCTTCGGGAAGGCCCTCTACCGTGGTAATCTCCGCCCGTTCCATCTGCCCAAGAGGAACCAGGCAACTATTCACCAGCCTGCCATTCACCAGCACCGCGCAGGCGCCACATTCTCCTTCGCCGCAACCTTCTTTGGTCCCCTTGAGGTCGCATTCATTACGCAATACATCCAGTAAACGGGCATTCGGCGCTGAGCTGCTCTGAAATGCTTTACCATTGATGCGCATCGTCGTCGACATGATCAATTCCCTCTGCTCATCGTCAGCTCCAGCAGCATTTCGGGCTTGACCGGAATCTGGCAAATATCGATATCCAAGGCCTGCTGAATCGCATTGACGATAGCGGGTGCTGGACCATCCATGGGTAATTCACCGACGCCTTTCGCCCCTTTAGGACCAGCTCCCAAGCCGCCTTCCAGCAACACCACATGCATAAATCCCAAATCCGCGCTGGTGGGTATGATGTAATTGGTCAGACGGTCATTGGCCATGACCCCGCGCTCATTCCAGAGCACATCCTCATAGAGGGCATAACCAATACCCTGGGCAACACCCCCCTCAATCTGGCCCTGCACAATCACCGGATGCACCGCATCGCCGATTTCCTGTACCGCGGTAAAATCAAGCACCCGCGTTTCGAGCGTCAACACATCCACTTCCACTTCGGCAATATAAGCCGCCCAGGCATAACTGGCGTAAGCCCGCCCCAAAAAGGCCTGCTCATCCCAACGCATGTCCGTCGGCGGCTGGTACTGTGCGGTCACCAGCGTATCCCCGGCGACTGCGCACAGCCGGGCACACGCTGCGGCAAAACTTTGTGCGTCATGAGGCGCCGCCAACTCCGCCGTTTCCCGTAGCCGTTGCAATAATTGTCCCGCCGCCTTCTGGATGAGCTCCCCGACCACCATACAGGTGCGGGAGGCGACCGTCGGTCCGGAATTTGGCACCCTGGAGGTATCCGCCTGCGCCAGATGCACGCGATCCATGGGCAGGCCCAGCGCGTCAGCCGCAATCTGGACCAGCGTGGTCGCCGCACCCTGCCCCATTTCGGTGTTGGAACAGAGAATTTCGACGTGCCCATTGGCCAGGGCTTGCAGAGAGACCCGGGACGCCAGATGCAATTCACCGTTGCCGGTAAAACCGGCACCATGGGCAAAAGTCGCCAGACCAATGCCTTTGCGGGTCTGATGTCCGGCCGCATTCCAGGCCCTGTACTCCGCCAGCCGCTGGTAATAATGCGTATGTTCCAATGCCACATCGAGGGTGGCATGGGCAAAACAGTCAGCACCCACCACATCACCCGTGGGATTCACATCGCCGGTGCGCAACAAATTTATCCGGCGCAATTCGGCAGGGTCCATAGCCAGTTTTCTCGCCAGCCGGTCCATGGCCACTTCCATGGCAAAAATGCTTTGCGGCGCACCAAATCCGCGAAATGCACCAAAGGGCGGATGGTTGGTCGCGACGGCGCGCCCCCTGACCCGAATGTGGGGGCACTTATATGGTCCCGGTGCATGGATAACACCACGGGAGAGCACTACCGGACTGAGGGTACGATAAGCCCCGCCATCAATGGCGAAATCCATATCGATAAACTGCAATTCTCCGGCCTTGTTGGCCCCCAGACTAATCAGGGTACGGGAAGGATGACGCTTGGGCGTCACCCGCAAATCCTCGCCCCGCTCATAAACAAGTTTTACCGAACGGCCCCCCGCTTTGAGCGCCAGCAACGCCGCATGGCAAGCAATCACCGAGGGGTAATCTTCCTTGCCGCCAAAGGCCCCACCAGTGGTACTTTGCACCACCCGCAGATGATCCTTATCCATCCCCATACACTGAACCAACGCGTCCAGCACATAGTAGGGACACTGCATGGAACCTTCTACCAGAATGCTGCCGTCTTTCTGCAAATGCGCCAGCATCCCTTGCGGCTCAATATAGAGCTGCTCCTGGGACGGGGTGAGAAAGCGCTCTTCGATGACGACATCGGCAAGATGCTCCCCCTCCGCAACATCACCCCGATCCAGAAGATAATCTGTATAAATATTGCCGGGTATGATTTCTTGTTGCGCAGCGAGTGCCGCATCAATATCAAAAATCGGCGCGGTATTGGGCAACTCCACCAAAGAAACACCCTTCAGCGCCATTCCGAGTTTCTCCGGATCCGCGTGGGCCAGCAATACCACTGCCTCCCCAGCGTGCCGAAATGCGCGATCAACGAGCACTACCTGATCGTTCTCCAGGAGCTTTACGGCGTTCATACCCGGAATATCTCGCGCCGTGACCACCACAAATTCCGACCAGTCTATGGCAGGATCGAAAACCACCTCCTGCAGCGTTCCACCCGCCGCAGTAGTGCGCACCGTCGCGCCATGGAGCACGTCTGCGCAGGGCAGGTCATCGACATAGAGCGCCGTCCCCCTGATTTTGGCAACGCCATCGACACGGCGGGGGCTCGCCGTCTGCTGGTCAGTTCGCTGCTTCACCAAGGTCAAAGACACGGTGACACTCCTTGCTCCCGGGCCAGAAACTCACCAGCGGATACTTTGATGACCCGTATGCTCATGCAGCGCCCTTTAACAGGTGCGCGATAACGGCCTTGGTGACGATCACCGCATTACGCTCGGCGAGGGCACTGGCATATAAATCGCCTGTTTTCCAGATTTCTTCTTCGGTTTTACCGGGGGGCGGAACATCCACGTCAGAGATCCCCCGTATGGACAGATAATGATCCGCCAAACCGAAACGCGAGAGCACGGCCACGTCCCCGAGATCCTCCATGGCGGTATTGGTATATTTCACCTCGCCATGGGTATAGCGACGCACAATCTGTTCGGCAATAGCCTGATTCGCTTTACCGATCCAAAAATCATTGCCGGTGATAGTGGCGCCCACCATCACCTTCGGCGCCGCAGAAATAGCAAACATTTTATCCAGTTTCTTCGCTTCTGCCGAGTTTTCAAGCGCGACATGGGCCGAGGCATTTACCGCCATATTCAGCAGGGCCGGATTGATTTTATACGCCAAATTTTCCATGATATTCTGGGTGTAATTTCCGCAGTGACCCGGCGTGGCATAATCCGCGCAGCCCGGAGGGGACCATGCCAACTGCTTTTGATCACTCAGGTAATGATGTCCAAAAGCCCAGGAGATTACCCAGCTATTGATATACACACTGCCCAATGCAGAGTCTTCTTTGTCCACACCGCCCGCAATGCCGCTGCGAATAAAAATAGTCTTCTTCAGATCCAGAGTCGCGTCTTTCACCAGACTGGTGACGGTGACTGCGGCATTGATTTCCCCTTCCCCGGTCTCCGTAACACAGACGCCTTTGCTGTCGCAGATCAGGGGCTTAATGAGTCCTGGCACATGCAAGGCTTGATGCTGGAAAGATTTTTGCACTGTCCATGCTTGCCACTCGGGCGGGAATGCCGTCAGCACGATCACTTTCGGGCGCATTTTCGCCGCCGCCGGTATAGCCTGGGCGTAGGCCAGTGGCGCTATCCATGAGAGGCTGACTGCACCACATAACATCATATGCTTCCAAACCGTATTTTTCTTCACGAACATTCTCCCTGGTGAGTTTTTCATAATAGGTTCCGCTGGGATGCACCGTACTGATCCAGATCCCTGCGTAGGGATTGCTTTCGTTGGTCCGTACAAAAAGCCGCTTCAACAGCATTACGCTCAAGAAGTAATGCGTCCTCCGCTGTTAAATCCAGACTGGAAAGTGTCCCAATAATGTTTTCACTCAGGTATCCACCGAAATACGCCGGGTCATCCGAATGAATCGTCGCCAACAAACCTGCTTTCAACAATCGGCCCAGATTATGTTCAGATAACCGGCTAAACACTTTGAGCGCGACGTTGGAGAATGGGCAGACCGTCAGCGGGATCCGGTCATCCACCAGGCGACGCACCAGTGCCGGATCCTCCAAACAGCGCACCCCGTGATCTATGCGCTCGACATCAAGCACATCCAGTGCCTGCCAGATATAGGCGGGCGGCCCCTCCTCTCCGGCATGGGCAACACGATGCAGGCCCATGGACTTGGCCACCTTAAACACCTTCTGAAACTTTTCTGGGGGATTGCCCATTTCAGCGGAGTCGAGACCAATGCCGGCGATACCCCCCAAAGCACAAGCATGCTCCAACAGCGCCACCGCGGGTTGCGGGTCGCGATCCCGCTCAAAGCAAAGAATCAGTGCGCTGGATATATGCCAGTCACGCTCGGCGTCCCGCAAGGCGGCGTTGATGCCGCCCATCACCGCCGCCAATGCCACACCATTGGCAAGATGCGTCTGCGGATCAAAAAACAGTTCCGTATGACGAATCTGCTGGGCTTTACAGCGGGACATATAGGCCAGGGTCAGTTCATAAAAGTCCCGCTCTTCCCGCAATACGGACGCCCCCAGATAATAGACATTCAGAAAACTTTGCAGATCCTCAAATTGATACGCCGCCCGTGCCGCCTCTATCGTCTTATAGGGAATATCCACGCCGTTACGCTGGGCCAGCGCGATGAGTAATTCAGGCTCCAGAGTACCCTCAATATGCAAATGCAGCTCTACCTTGGGCAGATCCTCCACAAAATCTGCCAGTATTCCTTTACTGTTCATCGTACTTTCCATAAAAGGTGTTGCTCCGTATGTTTTATAAGGCTATGCATATACATCGCTTAGGCCACCCGTGCACCGCTGAGCCAGGTCCCCAGCGGACGCTGTTCCAGATCGGCCGACTTACCACTTAAGCATTCCTCAAACCAGTGCTCTACAGAATCCACTGCAGGCTTCTGCGGCAAGAGCACAAAATCGGCACGTTTTCCCGCCGTCAAATCACCGCCGACGGATCCTCTGCCCATACATTCAGCCCCCGCCTTGGTAGAACGATACAAGGCCTCCTGCGGCGCAACAGGAACACCCGCTTCCCGATGTGTTCCCAGAAATCGCTGCATGACATGCAGCATGCTATGACTGGGACCACCGCCTATGTCACTCGCCAGCGCAAAGGGAATGTTGTAAGCACGTACTTGCTCTAAGGGCATGCGTCGGTTGCCCAGCGCCTCATTACTGGTAGGACAATGCGCCACCCAGGAGCCGCGTGCCCGAAGACAGCGCCATTCCTCGTCACGCATTTCAATACAGTGGCCTAATATCGTCCGGGGCGTCAGAAGACCCGCGCGGTCATACACCTCAGTATAGTGCGCAGCGTCGGGGAACAGCTCTTTAACCCATTGCAGCTCCGCGACCGATTCGGCGAGATGCGTCTGGATTAAACATGGACTCTCGGCGGCAATCTGCCCCAATGCCTTTAGCGATGCTGCCGTCAGATTCGGTGCAAAACGGGGTGTCAGTGCATAGTGTGTAATATCCGTTTGGCGCATAAATGCACGCAACGCGTCAGGATCATGCAAGCTGTAATCAGTCAATGCATGGGGCGCATGAATCGCCATCAGGACATTACCAATGACCCAATCGCCACGCATCGACGTCAGCGCAATCTGCGTGGCCTCGGCATGCGGGCTGGAATAGCTCATGCCCATCACGGTCCCCGCACGCAATACATCGGCATAGAATTGCGCCGCCGCAGCCCTGGCGAAATCGGTATCCACATAGCGCGCCTCTTCCGGCCAGATATACTCTCGCAGCCAAGTCAAGAGTTCGCCAGAGAAACGTCCCCTAACACGATGTTGCACCCAATGCAAATGGACATCGACAAAGCCTGGAACGATAACACCATACAAATCCTCTACTTCCATATCGGCGTCGATCTGATTCAGCATCGTAGTGAAATCACCCATACGCACAATACGGCCCTGATCGACACCTAAAGCACCATCCTGATAAAATATCCAGGTATTCGCATCTATCGGGTTGAGTATCGACGCCCTAAATATTTTTTCCATCATCTGTACCCATCTGTATAATCTTACTGACAACCAGTTTGGATAACGCGCTCGCCTGCCCCTGCTCGTCAGTGGCCGTATGGTGACAAAACAAAACTCGGTAGAGTATTGATGCCACAATCGTCGTCGCAACACCCACCAATGGTGATATGTCTGTACCATGCAATAGATGCGCTCCATATCCCTCCCAAAGTGGATTATTTGAGAAAAATACGGTAACCGCGACCCCGATAACGAAAACCCAGACATTAGCACGCCTATGTAACAGCCTGCTCAACCCTCCGCGCGCTTCCGGGAGCACATCCCACAACACGTAGGTGATCATCACACCGGTCCACGGCGCCGCGACAATAATCAGCAAATCCAGAAAAGTCTGAAAAGAATCCCAGAATGACGGCGCCACAAAAAGCATGTAGATACCGACCAGCGTTGCCAGCACCGCATCCAAAGCTGTAAACTTCTTACGGTTCAGATCCTTGCCCACTACCACCGCGAGGCTGAAAGCAGAGCTGTAGGAGTTCAGGAAATTGGATGCCAACAACCCTAATATCGCAAAAGTGCAAAAACCCAAATACAGTGCCGAAGTGCCCAGTCCGGTCGCCGTTATGCTTATTCCAGCGGGTCCTACCTGGATACCACCATGCACATACAGCGTAATGGCTAACGCGAGAATGAGGCCACCACCTGCAAATCCGCCGAGGCTGGGCCATAACGCCATTCCGGCCAGGCTCGTGTCACGCCGCACATACCGCGAATAATCCGAAGCAAACATCGTCCATGAGAACGCACCGCCCATGAGCGCTAATGAAGTTCCACCCAGGGTTTGGATTCCGTCAAAATGGCCTACGGCGGGCGTCATCGAAAGAGCCTGCCCACCATGCAGATATACCAGTATGGCTATCGCAAACAGCGCGAGAAATAGCGCCCCCGCCGTCTGCGCCGTAACGATGGCTTTATATCCGATAATGGGCACCACAAAATTAGCCAACACAGCCAATACCAGCGCATAATAAATACTGGTATTTATCGGTAACAAACCGTAACTGTCGAAAACACTGCGGAGGATATACACCACGAGTACTAACACCACGGCCTGCCAACCCAATTGGGACATCCAGTTACTCAAAGAAATCAGTTTATTGACCGGCTTGCCAAAAACGCGCCCAGAAACCGCCATAGTCGGAATACCGTAGATAAATCCCGGTATACTGATGATACCCACGGCGACAAACAGTGCAGAAGCCAGCAGCACGACCCACAGAAATGGCGCCAAAGGAAACAACTGGGCGATCAAGACCCCGACCGGCAAGCTAGAGGCAGTCATGGTCGCCGCCAGCCAGATCAAAGCGACCCGCGGCGCTGAACTCGTGCGCTCTGCCTCTGTCGTGGCACTAATCGAATGCCTGTCACCCATCACTTTTTTCTCCCACGCATAAACGCTAACTTGATCCGGCACCCACTTCAACGTCGATTTGAAAAACCGTATTCTGCTTAGGCATCTTTTTCAGAAATGGTGGGAAGCCACCCTCCTTTACTGCTGCAAGTGCCGCACGATTTACCGCACTCAGGGGACTAGGTTTGATAATTTTTGCCCAGAGCAACTGACCCGCAGGTGAGATCTCGAACTCAACGGTCGCCTTGCCGCTCAGCCCCATTGCTCTTAACTCTGCAGGCACATGCAGATTCTGCTGAATCATTGGCCGCAACAGCCCGACATAACGCCCCATCAACGAGGCCGTCTGTTGGGTCGACATGGGCGGCGGGGCAGGAGGTGGCGTCACTAGCGGCTTAGGCGCGGGCGTCACTACCGATTTAGGAGTCGGCGTTGGTGGCGTGGCGGTCTTAACCGGCGGCACCGGCGGCGTCGGTGCCGGTTTCGGCGGAATCACCACCTTCGGGTGCGGACGGGGCGGCGGCGGCGTCACATGATGCACTACCGGTTTGGGAGGAACCGGTTTCGTTAGAGGCTTGGGTACGACCTTCGGCGGTGGTTGCGGCAAGGTCACCATTTGTACCGCAATGACGTGATCCTTGGGCTTAACGGCATTTACCGGAGGCCTGTTGTGTCCGTACCAGACCAAGCCGAGCACGAGCAGGACTTCAACCGCCACGGCACCGCCCACGGCATACTTAAAATGGCGTTCCTTCGGCTCCGGCATGAGTGAATAATCTGTGGCCCTAGGCATCGTGGTAGTCATATAAATTTATTCCCATTTTCGAGCACTGTCGCGCTCGCCAACTGTACGTTTGGCATTCGCTCACTTTTCCCCAAGTAAAGACGCAACTACTCACGCGGGCTTCGCCGCAATACCAATACTGGTTACACCCGCTTTTTGACAAGCATCCATCACATGCACAAAATCTTTAAACGGCACCATTTTATCGGCCGCTATCGTCACCTGCGTGTGTTTAGCATCGCCATCGCCCGCGAGGAAACCCTGCAGTTGAGGCAGGCTCATTTTTTGGCCCTTCACCACAACACCGCCATCCTTCACGATATTGAGCACGAAATGCGGATGCGGCAGTTCTCTCGTCTCACTGGATGTGGGTAAGTCCAGCTTTAATCCCTTATCCGTAATCATCTGCAAAGTAATCATGATGAAAAAAACCAGCAGGAACAGCATAACGTCAATCATCGGGATGATTTCGACACGCCCTTTTTTGCGGGGCCGGCGTTGGGGTAACATGTTTTACTCCTTACTTTGCCTGGCAAAATGAAAAAATCTTCCGAAACATCATGCGGTCATTTCAGACGCCGTAGCCGATGACGGGGCGTTGACCGCCGTCTCCTCTAACACCACGGGCGCGCCATCCAAGCGGTTCATGAGCACCACTTTCAACGACTCAAGCTGGAAAATGGTTTTCTCGATAGCGTTGTTGAATGCGTTAAAACTCAGTAAGCCGATCATGGCGATAAAAAGTCCAGACGCGGTGGCAATCAGCGCATCCGCGACACCGCCAGTAACGGAAGTAGGATTATGACCAGGCACTGCAAGGATGGAGAACGCGTGGAACATGCCGAGAATAGTTCCGAACAGACCCAGAAGGGGCGCCAGGGTGACAATGGTGTCCAATATCCAAAGGCGCTTATCCAGGCTTGGCGTCGTCAGGAAAATAGCTTCATCCAAACGGTTCGCGAAGGCTTCACCACGAGCGCTGCCGTAGTGATGAATCAAATTGAAATGCCGGAGCGCTACACCCAGCAGAGCTTCTTCGGGAAGCCCCTTAGACAAAACCACCAGATCTTCCAGATCAGGGCGCCGCAACTTGCCGCGGGCGGATATTCCCCAAAGGATTTTCTTACCTTTGCTGATGGCGTTACGAAGATACCAGCCCCGATCGAAAATCACAGCAAGCTCAACCACGAAAAGGAGCATCAAGATGTACAGAACACCATCTGAATAGTTGGCAAGATGTACGAGATAACTGAACGAGATCATATAAACTCCAGCACAAGGTGATTAACAAAATTATCCAGCGTAGACTGAGCAGAAAATATGCCATTGGTACTTGCTAGACGTGCCCATCAATAAAATCATAAAGTTATTAAAAGCCAACAGGCCGGCAACCTGTCTTTTAGTGCAGACAATGCAGTTTTGCACCATAACGGTGCGACCGCTTGAATCCACCCGAAAATTTCTTCCACCCAATGATGGGCATATCATTGGATTCGATAAAGTTCTTTTTTTGTGTGGTATAGGTTCCAAAAACGCAACGGTCCGAAACGTTCGGAGGCACGTTGCGGAAATATACAGATGGTCGCGGTAGAGACAGCAGTTACCTACTGCCCCCCGCACAGCTCCGTACGAGCGGATTTAGCGCATGCGGCTCCTACCCCGGCTCATGACGCGAACCTTTGCGATGGGTAGGGATGTGCCGACGCTACGGGAGGAAAGTATTTGAATCACGATCCGTCAGAAACACCGCCAAGACATACGCGAGCGCTGGCTACGACACTTCAGCGCGTGCAGCGATGCGGAGAAAAAAGTTTGAATCATGACTAAGAAGGTAAATGTAATTTGCAACGCTGCATGACTTACCCCAAATCGAGCGAGCAATGGCCTTGTGAAAAGTGCCCAGACATATTGGGGACTGGCTATAGCCATCATACAGGCTATCGAAAATAAAAGCTGGGATCACCTGTTTGACAAGATGTTAACCGAGACGATTTTGTATTTTTTGGGATTACTGAAGGCATTATGATGTGACATAACTAATCCCTAATGTAACTGACTTACAACGCAAAATAAGCGAATGTCAACCACCGGACCACACACTCAACATACCGTCGCTCTACATACTAAATCACGCGATATAGGAAACCGGGTTACAATCTCTATCCCAGACCCGGTGGCCTCTTAAACCGCTCTCAGTTCCGCTGAAGCGCAGAGTTCACCCTCGGTTTAGGTCAAGTTGTAGTGCAGACTCCCCACGACTCTACGTGTACGGTTAAAACAGGTAAGTCAGCATCACTCTATTATAAACAAAAGTCTTGTTACCTGGGTTAAGTGGAGCATCATGCACCAATCCTCCGTTCGCAACTTCCATTCGATCCCGAATAGAAAAACCTTTAAACATACCACCAGGGAAATAGGTAAGGTCCACGTACACATCATTGCTGTTACCACTGTAGTACGTATGATAACGCGCAAAATCCGCTATCCACAGAAATTGCTTGTGGAGAATATTTTGTATCCACTTCACTTTCCAACCATCACCAGGCCCCATTTCTACTAGTCCACGAATCATCGAAGTGGTATACAAAGGATCCGTCGCATATCCGATGGTATAGGGTGAGACGACGGCACCTCCACCAATAGCACCGACATGGGGAACGATCTCATTGTATGACCAGGTTAATTGGCCTTTCCCCAATATAGTGGGCACAATGTCAAAGTTGGCACCGACCTGAACACCCCAGGCACTACCATTCACTGTATTGCCCATGATATTATCCACAGGCTGCGCACCCGTTCTGCTATTCAGCAAACTATTATTTTCCCACTCGCGAACAAATTGCGCCCCCACAAAAGGATCAATTCCCGTGGCCGTCTTGAGCGTGTATGATGCTGAACCATAAAACATTTTCGCAAAATGGTAGAAGTCGTAATACCACACCTGAGCCTTGGCACCCACCATGGCGGTACTGGCACCAAAAGCCACCGTGCCCTGCGCCTGGGGAGCAGAACTTGGCAGCTTTTGGACCCCCCCATAAATGGGGTCTCCACTATATCCCGTACCATAATATAGATTGTCTTTGTAATAATTTTGAGAGGTACGACTTTTCCAGCGGAATTCTCTCAGCGCCTCCAGTTTCACTCCCGGGAGGGGACTATATTGCGCGAATAAAGCCTGATAGGTGGCTGGCAAAATACGTGCATCAGAATTATTCATCCACGGAGTGTTAATGATTTGATCCCCCGCACGCACAAGCAGATTTTCTGGCTTAGCATACTGAATATACGCTTGACCAAGCGCATTCAACGATGGTGTTAATCCCATCATGGTGGTATCCACCGTCGACGGAGAATATCCGTGTGTTCCAAGATCATTGGCGGTATAAAAACTGACACCCACACCAAAACCGCCAAGAAATGGTGCGGTTTTGATATTCAGCAGGCCGCCGATAGCAAAAGAATCCTGATTGGGGACGCTCGCTGCCCCATAAAGACGACTGAAATAATATGATCGTACCTGACCAGATATTTTGCTTTTTTGGAAGAATTGAGTTAGCGTGTCCGCCGCGACTATCACAGGATATGATGTCGACACAAACAAGACGGCTGAAAATAGTATTTTGTTCATTCCATTGATCCTTTTAGTATCGCGCAAATATCTCATCCAGACTACCTTCGGCATCTCTAAGCAGGGAGCATTTCAAGACAGCGCTTTTTAAGCTCTTGCGTCCGCCTACTCTGCATGTACTGCTCTATGGGCTCATCATGATCCCTATTGGTTTCAATAATCGCGGAAATAGAGCCAGATCGCCGCGATATAATAACGACCCGTTGACTGAGACGAATTGCTTCATTGACATCATGGGTAACAAATACAATCGTGACATGAGTGTTCTCCCATATAGACGATAAACTATCCTGCAATGATGCTCTCATTTGCGCATCTAACGCGCCAAACGGTTCATCCATCAATAATACGGCAGGCTTATTGGCAAGAGCACGTGCTATCTCGGCACGATGCTGCATTCCGCCCGAAAGCATTTTTGGATAATAACTTTCGTAGCCTGAGAGCCCAACGAGATCGATATACTCATCCGCAAGCTTGTCTGCTGCAGCCCTCCCTGCACCCCGTCGCATAGGTCCAAATCGCACATTCTCCTTAACGGTTTTCCACGGAAAAAGCGTGTGCTGTTGAAAAACTATGCCAAGATCGGCACCCGGAGTTGTTATCTCAACTCCATCAAGAATGATACTGCCTGATAATGGTTTGTAATGCCCTCCGATTGCATTTAATAGTGTACTTTTCCCACAACCGGACGCCCCAATAAAAGACGTGAATGATCCAGCGTCAAGCGTTAATGATAGATCTTGTATTACCGTCTTGGTATCCAAGCCAGATTTATATCCCAAACACACACGTTGAATTTCAATATGCCCAATATCTTTCATGATGATAACCTCATTACGCGCCTGTAGCTTATTCAGACCAAGGGACAATCTTACGCTTAAGAAGATATATCGCCCCGGATGTAATGGAACTAAGAATACCAATGGTAAGCATCCCGACAATAATATTTCCATATTGAATCAATTGATATGATTCCCATGTGAAATATCCTATCCCATATCTTCCACTGATCATTTCCCCAGCCAGAAGCGCAAACCACGCCGCCCCCATCCCCAATGCCATTCCAACAGTTATGTTGGGAATCGCGTAGGGAACCACCACGTGAAATAAAACGCTTATCCGATTTGCACCCAGCGACCTTGCTGCCTTGACCAATTCAACGGGTACTCGTTTTACCCCATCCCAGGTATTCAGAACAATTGGAAATACCGCACCAAGAAAGGTTATAAATACAATACTTTGCTCTGTTGTTGGCCACAGAAGAATCGCCATGGGAACCCATGCAATTGCTGGAATTGGTCGCATGATCTCAATATACGGGGCAACTATAAGTCGAAGCACTGTGCTATAACCCAATGCAACACCGATGGAAACACCAACAATGGATCCTATAGTGAACGCCAAAGCTATTCGATAAAGGCTCCAGTAGATGTCTTTCCAGTAGGCCTTGGTAACAACAACATTTAGAAAAGACTTGTAGACATGCAATGGCGATGGAATATTTGAAAAGTCGAGAATCACATCCGCATGAGTCTGAGTTAGCCATTGCCATACCAAAAGACCCAACACAATTGACAGCAACGGAATAATAAAAGCGCGCACTGAACGCCTTCCGATAAATAGGAATCTGATCATGTAATCCAATCCATATTTATTGGCCAGCGATGATTTTTTCTTCGCATACTTATCACGCTCCCGAGTTTTCCGATCTTGTTTCCTATCTGACGCAATCATCATAGCCCTCACATGCCCCATCAACGGTTAGGGCGACAACCATCAACAAGCTCGATAGTCAGAATATTGTCGCCATATTACTGCGGCCTTATGTTTGAGATGATTATGTCGCAGAAATAATCTGCTTGTAGCTATAGACAGGCGTGCCATGTGCGTTACTTTTTGCACTCGCCACCGTCATATAGGCCGTATAATTATTACCGATTTTTACATAGTATGCATAGTTGCCAAACAGCTTAAGTCCAGTCGTATGATCATATACATAAGTAGCATCAATCTTCTTATGCGCCTTGATATCCGCTTTTGCAGCCATCAGCATAGATCCCACTGAGCTATATTTCTGTATTCCACTGCCCTGAACCCAAATCTCAGGAGGGAGGTCGACATTCTCCTTAGGATTATAAACCACTTTATTCGCTGCACCGTATTTCAATCCTAGTTGTTTGTAAGCGGTTTCCTGATATTTTGGATTCACCCACTCGTTAAAATTCAGGGGCGGTATACTTGCATTTTTAGCCAAAATCTGGTGATCATACTGTAGCGTTTTTATCCATTTTTGCGTAATTTCCGGGTCCAGAGTAAGATACCCTCCGTGACTAAAATATAAGTAGAGGACCTCTTTTGGCATCATCGTCCACTTCGCGATCATTTTGCTTGCTTGGTATGGATTATTCGATATCCATTGATCTGCATCGATTACTGCCTTATCGTATGCAACGACAATAGCAGGATATTTATCCGCAAACGATGCGGTTACTACTGCACCATGAAGGTATGGAACATTCGTAGCCATGCCGTTGTATATCATTCGGCCAACTTTCTTATATTCCACATACTCGGAAATCGGGCAGAAATCTGCATGCGCGGCTATTTTCCCCGCGGTAATAGCCGCAATACCGGCCATCGGACTTTGATTCACGACATGAAAAGATGAGAACGGTATATGGTTATCAGCCGCCATTTCGTAGAGCATTCCCCACGATGAACTCCCGATCGGAGTCGAAATTGTTTGGCCTTCCAATTGCTTAACGTCGGTTATATTGGACTTGGTCGGCACGACTATACCATTCCCCGCACCATCCAGATTGTAGCCCGTCATGGTAATCAAATAAGATTTTTTTGTTGATGTTTGTTGAAATTTTGAGCCGTTTACCACCAACGGGTAATCGCCCATTGTTCCGAAATCAAGCTTACCGGCCATCATCATGTTTGTTATAGGCGCGCCCGAACTGTAGTCCCGCCAGATTATACGATATTTAACGCCTGCATATTTTCCCGTATGCGGTAGATATTTTTGCAGCAATCCCAGACCCTTTAATACTGTTCCGGCTGGATATGTATCTGTACACATGGACTGATAACCAATGCTTATTGTTATCGTTTTAGAGAAGGCGGGCGCTGCCGCAATCACTGAAATTGCTGTAATCGCACAGAGAGATAAGCGTAACATGGGGTGAACCTCCAGCATATGGGAACCTGTACCTATATGCTATGCAATCAGTATGCCAGCCTTACCAATTCTTAGATTTCCATAAAACATTGATAGAACAGGAGGATGTAATCATTAGAATTGCTTCACAGACCGTGCAGACGCACCATGATTGTGCGTGGCGCTTCAAGGCGGTGCATCGGCATGGTGCAATTTAAACTTCGATGATGTTCTCGATAAAAGACGCGGCGACCCGTGTCAGTTATGACGTAAATTCCACGAGCCTTGAAGTTGCCGTGCCAACAAGATGAGGAGTTATGCTGCGCCTTAAAATCCGGGCAGCTTTTCCTCTGAGAAGGTCCGATCCGGATAGCTTAGATAATACAGCACATATTTGAAGTACTTTTAATTACCGTCAAGCAGATCTCCATCTCTTCAATGTGCTCAGACGCGCGATCAAATACAGCTTAACAAGGCTGTTTACTTTTCTTTTCGATAGTACTTTTCTTATCTTACGTTTCATATCTTGCAAGGTAATATCTTGCTCAACAAAAGATGTGCCGTCATGACAATATGAACAATATATACTGGAAGTTAATTTATTTTTGTCGAATCTCATGGGCATTCCGCAACTTTGACAGCGATTTCTCTCGTCATGCATATGGGTCGCAATATATTTAGCGAACGTCGATAATGCCTTCATCTTTTCGTTGATACCTCTTGTCATCCGTTATGGCGCCACCAGATCCAGCCACTGACTGGAGATCCTTTCCAGCAAGCGATTCTGACTCTGCCGGGCG
>NZ_JAGDVS010000053.1 GCF_023255755.1 Acidithiobacillus sp.
ACCATTCTGCACATCTGAAAAATCCAGAATACAACGCCGCTCAGTTACCGCTTACTTTTCAGCATTAGTGATCACGATATGAATGTGATCGCTGCGGCAATGGGTGCCGATTTCACTCGATAGATACTGGAGAGATAGATCAAATAGTTGGAGTTTGTGTCAGGGGGGCATGCGAAGAGGATCTGCGGTAACTGCGGGCCCAGAATACCAAAGATGCCCCTCCGAGCGACGGCGGATTCCAAGATGGTTATAAGTTTAGCTGTTTGTTGCGCCCTTCTTTTTAGGTAGATCTGGGTTCATGAAGTCCCAAGGTGCAGCGCTACCTACATGGAAGTCTAATCTTGGAATATAACTTGATGAGTCGTTTAATGTTCCAGCCTTTACTCCTAGAATTCCTGGCATATTGCTGAACTGAGCAAACAATTGAGAACCACAATTCGGGCAGAAACCTCTCTTGTGTATATTCCCGCTGTCTACCTGAGACTCGAAATATCTTGCTTCACCAGAAACAACAACATCTTTCTCATGAAAAATCATCGCAGGAATGAACGCGCTGCCTGATGATCTTTGGCAGTCTTTGCAATGACAATTTCCGGTAAACACTGGATCATTATAAACTGAATAGCTGATTTCCCCGCAAAGACACTGTCCAGAATACTTTGCATTCATAATGGACTCCTAATAGCCGAAAAAAGAAAAGATATAGAGATGATTGTGGAGTGTGGACCATTGCTACCCGCTCACGACAACGTCATGCTGAAACATAAAGCTGAGGGAAGCCCTCATGCATCGCTTGAAAAGATAAACAGTGATCAATACACCGGCAACTCTGTCGTATCCACCACCCTGCGCAGCACAAAGCTGGAATGCACGCCGGTCACCCCCTCGATGCGCGTCAGGCGATTGAGTAAAAATTCCTGAAAATGCGCCATATCACGCACGGCAACTTTGATCTGGTAATCCGCGTCATGACCGGTGATGAGGTAGCACTCCAGTACCTCCGGCGAGTGACTGATTTCTGCCTCAAAATGCTCAAAACGCTCGGGGGTATGGCGGTCCATGCTGATGTGCATCAGCACCATCAGCGCCAAGCCCAGACGCTGCGGATCCAGCAGGGCTACGCGCTTGCGGATGATCCCGGCGTCTTCCAGCGCCTGCACCCGGCGCAGACAGGGGGAGGGGGACAAACCGATGCGCTCGGCGAGACGCTGATTGCTGAGTCCGCCGTCGCGCTGTAGCTCCTCCAGAATGCGGCGGTCGTAGCGATCTAATTCGATGGCAGGAGCTTTCGACCTCATAGCACAATATTACTCCGTTAATGGGTGTTAGTGCGCAATAATCATGCGACATAGTCGCTTTTATGGCCCCAATTCGCAAGCACCTGCTGCGACTTCTTCCTTATACTGCGTCCATCGTCACTTGCCGCAGGAGATTGGATCATGGGGACTTTCAGCCACCGCCGTTACCGCGCCTTCGCGCCCGTCCACAAACCGGACCGGCGCTGGCCAAACCGCCGTATGCACCACGCGCCCGTCTGGACCAGCGTCGATCTGCGCGATGGCAATCAGGCGCTGGTCTCCCCCATGAGCGTCGAGCAAAAGCTCCGGATGTTCGATTTGCTCGTGCGTATGGGCTTTCGGGAGATTGAGGTGGGTTTTCCCGCTGCCTCCCAGCCCGATTTTGACTTTGTCCGGCGCATCATTGAAGAAGATCGTATCCCCGAGCAGGTGACCATCCAGGTGCTCACCCAGGCGCGGGAAGCCCTGATTGACCGCACATACGAGGCCTTGAAAGGGGTGCGGCGGGCGATTGTCCATGTCTACAACTCCACCAACCCGGCCCAGCGCGAACAGGTGTTTGGCCTGGATCGGGAGGGCATCCAGGCCATTGCCGTGCGTGGCGCGGAGTGGGTGAAGGCCGGAGCGGCACGCTATCCAGAGACGGAATGGGTCTTTCAGTATTCGCCGGAGAGCTTCAGTGCCACCGAGCCGGATTATGCGGTGGATGTCTGCGAGGCGGTCAATGGGGTCTGGCGGCCTGATCAGGGGCAGGCGGTGATCCTCAACCTGCCCGCCACCGTCGAGTCGTCCATGCCCAACGTCTTCGCGGACCAGATTGAATGGTTCTGCGACCATTTACGCGGGCGGGAGCACGTGCAGATCAGCGTCCACACCCACAATGACCGCGGCTGCGCGGTGGCGGCGGCGGAACTTGCGGTGTTAGCGGGTGCCGACCGGGTGGAGGGCACCCTCTTCGGCAACGGCGAGCGCACCGGCAACATGGATATTCTCACCATGGCCATGAATCTTTACTCTCAGGGCATTGATCCGCAATTGGATATGTCCATGGGCACGGAAATCGCGGAGATCTATACCGCGTGTATGGGTATGGTCGTGCCGCCGCGCCATCCCTGGTTTGGCGAACTGGTCTACACGGCGTTTTCCGGCAGTCATCAGGACGCCATTCGCAAGGGCATGCACCATCGGCGGGAACGGGAAGAGGCTGCCTGGGAGGTGCCCTATCTGCCCGTCGATCCTGCCGATTTGGGGCGCAAGTACGAAGAGGTGGTGCGCATCAACAGCCAGTCCGGGAAGGGCGGTGTCGCCCATGTGCTGGAGCGCGACCACGGCATTTCCTTGCCGCGCTGGTTGGCGCAGGACTTCAGCGCCGTAGTGCAGGCGGCTTCCGAGCAGGAGACCGGTGAAGTCACCTCAGCGCAGATTTTCGCCCTGTTCGAGAGCCATTACTGCCATCCCGCGGAGGACTGGCACATGCGCCGCTATCGTCTCAGCCGGGAAGGGGAGCAGGTCGCAGCGACCGTGGTGGTTGGCCCGGAGGCACGGCCGCATATTTTACAGGGCAAGGGGAGCGGTGCCGTAGGTGCCTTGGTCGATGCGCTGATCCAGAGTTGGGGCGTTCGTGCCGAGGTGGAACAGTTCGACCAGCATGCCCTCGGTAGCGGTACCGGCGCTCGGGCCATGGCTTGCGCGCGGGTCAGTGTGGACCATGGCCATGCGGCATCCGCAGTGGCCTTTGGTGAGGATACCACCGAGGCCGCTTTACAGGCGGTGCTCAGTGCTATTGGTCGGTCCGTTGCAAAAAACAACACATGGAGCACATCGGTAGAACGGCAAGTACGTTGATTGCCGCGTTATGCCCTCGCAGGCCGACGCACGGTAACCACCACGCATTTGCCACGAAATCCCCATGCCCTGACGACGATATCCTGTCGTCACGGCATGGGAATCTCCCTCCCGACCTGCCTGGCCGCGATGCTTGACCTTGCGGCTGTATACCGTCTGGTCCCTTTCCACCCTAGTGGGCTGCACGCCGAAGCGCGGTTTCAGGCGCTTGGGGACGATACGTAAGGTCTCCTTTTTCATAACCTGATTCTCCTCTTAGTCGATGATGATACAGCTTCATTTTAGCATGAACACGAGCGTAGCGGTGCGCCTCAAACTGCCTGCGGAGGCGCCACAAGCTTGCCGGCCAGCCACGCCAACGCCGTGCAGGCGGCAATGATCCCCATATCCGCGCCCCCCATGGCCGTTGTCGCGAATACCCGCTGAAAAAATGGCAGACAGGAGAAAAGCCCCTGGGCAATCAGAGCAGCTAACATCGCTACCGCCAGGACAATATCCCCCCGGTCACGACGCCAGCGCCCATACATGGCCAGCAGTATTCCGGCCTCCATGCCCACCAGGGCGTTCACCGCCAGAGTATGTGCATGGCTGTCGCTGTGCAGAGTCGCATCGCCAAAAAACACCACAAAGACGATTATGACCAGAAAGGTACTCAATCCGAAGATGCGCCACCACAAGCTTCCTGGAATGAGTGCCTCCCGGGCCGGACGCGGTTTGCGCTCCATCACGCCTTTATCCGCCCCCATGAATGCAAAAGCCAGAGTCAGCGTACTGGCGGTAATCGTGTTCACCCAAAGTATCTGCAGTGGAGTAATAGGCAGGGTCATTCCCGACAGCACCGCGAAAAAAATCACCAGCCCTTCCGCAAAATTAGTCGGCAGCATAAAGAAAGTCGTGCGCCGGATATTGTCATAGATGTGGCGCCCCTCCGCTACGGCGGTGGCGATATGGGCAAAGTTGTCGTCACTCAGCACCATGGCCGCAGCCTCACGGGCCACGTCGCTCCCCGATTGCCCCATGGCCACACCAATCTGCGCCCGGCGCAAGGCGGGTGCATCGTTGACGCCATCACCGGTCATGGCGACCACCTCGCCGCTGGCCTGCAGAGTCTGCACCAGTTCCAGCTTATCGGCGGGCTGCACCCTGGCGAAAACCACTGCATCGCGGGCCAGGGCCTGCCGTCCCTCTGCATCCGCGCTGACCCACTGGGCATGATCGACCACCGCCGCTGGACCATCTTCCAGAATGCCGACCTGACGGGCGATAGTGGCCGCCGTCTGCGGATGATCGCCGGTAACCATAATCACCCGGATACCCGCGCTGCGGCAGGCAGCAATGGCGGCCGGTACGGCGGCACGCGGGGGATCCAGCAGTGCGACAACACCCAACCAGGTCCAGCCACCATCGTCCAGAGCTTCCCACCGTCCATCCATCGCACTGGCCAGGGCAATGGTACGCATGCCGGCAGTCGCCATGTCCGCAGTGACTTTGTGCCAATAGCCCGGATCGACGTCCGTCACCCCGCTTGCAGTCGCCATCCACCGACAACGCTGCAGGACCCATTCCGGGGCCCCTTTAATGGCGATGCCGTCGTTGTGGCGCGTCGCCATGAAGGGCTGCTCGTGGCTGAAAGGCCGGGCATCCACCCGCGGAGACCCCATCCGCAACGCGTCGACGTCCGCACCATGCGTGCCCGCATAGCGGAGTAGGGCCTGTTCCAGAGGGTCACCAATACCGCTCTGATCGTTGCGTAGTTGGGCGTCATTACACAAAATCATGACCCGCAGGGCACGTTGCAGCAGGGCGGGAGAGCCGTCGGCGAGGGCCAGGTCCTGCACAGTCATGCGATTTTCTGTCAGGGTGCCCGTTTTGTCGGTGCAAATGACGGTAACCGTGCCGAGGGTTTCCACTGCCGGTAACTGACGGACAATGGCGCCGCGTTGCGCCATACGCTGCACGCCCAGCGCCAGGGTCACACTAATGACCGCTGGTAACCCCTCGGGAATAATGGCTACCGCAAGACTGATGGCGGCGAGCAGGGCGAATTCCAGCGCTTCGTCCCGCCACCAGGCGATACTCGCCGCAATGGCTGCCAGAAGAACGACGGTGAAAGCGAGCGTCCGGGACAAGCGGCTGATGCGCTCCAGCAGAGGCGAGCGCATGGTCAGGGTGGTTCCCATGAGCTGATGGATACGGCCTATTTCGGTGGCACTGCCGGTGGCGGTCACCTGGCCCACACCATCTCCCCCGGTCACCAGCGTTCCCGCCCGCAGCAGTAACTCGCCCGCGTCGCCAGAAGTGGTTTTATCCACCGGGACGGATTCCCCCGTCAGCAGGGATTCGTCCACCCGCAGAGCATGCGCCTCCAGCAAGCGCATGTCGGCGCTGATACGTGCCCCATTTTCTATTCGCACCCAGTCGCCGGGCACCAGTGCTTCAGCGGGCAGATGTTGCCATTCGCCATCGCGACAGACCAACACCCGCGGGGCGAGAAAAGATTGCAATGCCTGCACGGCTTTCTCCGCGCGGTTCTCCTGAACAAAGCCGAGCAGGGTGTTGATCAGGATCACCGTGCCGATGACCGCGCCGTCTACCAGATGTCCGAGCACCAGTGATAAGAGTGCAGCGGCCAGCAGAATCGCGATGAGGGTGTTGCGAAACTGCGCCAGCAGTTGTTGCCACCAGCGCGGTGCATGCGCCGTGGGCAGACGATTAGGCCCGTATTGTTGCTGTAACGCCGAGGCCGCGGCGCTGCTCAGACCGCATGCTATTGGATCATGCTCCGTGGCGCCCATGATGCTCCCTCCCGTCGCGCAAAAACCGAAATTACGGTGGACTCAGTAACTGCAGGGACCAATGGCCGTTCTCCCAGCGCCCGATTCGCGCGCCATCGGCGCCCCAGGCACCCAGCACCATGCGCCGCCCCTCCGGACGCTGCTCCCAAACGGGGCGATGGGTATGGCCGTGAATCAATATGTCATAAGTGGCACCATCCAGTGCGAAAACGCCCTCCCCGTGGAGGGCGGTGACGATGGTCTGCGGATTGGCATCGGTTATGGCTGGTGCCTTGGCCCGCACTTCCCGGCTACTGCCGCGACGCAATCCGCGGGCGATACGCTGGAGCCAGGCATAAGGCAGGCGTCCCAGCGTGAGTCGAGTCAGCGGATGGCGAATCACCCGGCGAAAGCGCTGGTAACGATGGTCGTCGCTACACAGCAAGTCACCGTGGGTCAGCAGGATACGCTGATCGCCCAGTTGCAGCAGCGCCGGGTCGGGCAGGGCGAGGATACCGAACTGCGCCAGAAACGCGGCACCCAGGGCAAAGTCCCGGTTACCGACCATGAGGTACACCGTGGTGCCCTGCTTCTGCAGATCATGGAGCAGGGCAAGGATTTCTGCATAAGGCGCTTCCGCCGCCTGATCCCGATGCACCCAGTAGTCAAACAGATCGCCCAGAATAAAAACGGCCCGCGCGGTCCGGCCCTCGTGCAAACAAAAATGGCGGAAGAGGGCGATCAGCGCGGGCTGTGCGGAACTCAGATGCAGGTCAGAGATAAACAGCACGGGGCCATTACCAAGGTCTGCACCCTGCACCATCATAGACTCAGGCCGCAGGCAGACGCTCGCCCTTGTCGATGGAGATGGTGTCCTTGGGAACGTCCTGGTGCATCCCCTTGTTACCGGTCGGAGTCTTCGCGATGTCGTCCACCACATCCATCCCGCTGACGACCCTACCAAAAACGGCATAACCCCATCCCGATCCTGATGCCGTCTTGAAGTTGAGGAAATCATTGTCTGTCAGATTGATGAAAAACTGCGCGGTGGCAGAGTGGGGATCATTGGTCCGTGCCATGGCGAGCGTACCCCGCGCATTTTTCAGACCATTCTCCGCCTCATTGGCGATGGGCGCATGGACCTCTTTCTGCTGCATCTCCGCCGTAAAACCTCCGCCCTGAATCATAAAGCCGGGTATCACGCGATGAAAGATGGTGCCGTCAAAAAAACCCTCGTCGACATACTTCAGAAAATTCTCGACGGTGTTGGGCGCTTTGTCGGCGTCCAGCTCAATGACGATATCACCCCTGTTGCTGTGCAGCACTACTTGCGGATTTGCCATGAACACTCCTCAGAATTCAGGGCACCAGCGCCCTGCTAGAAAAAATTCGCCACTCAGACCAGCAGCGACGAAGACCAAGAGTAAAGCGACAGAGCGGGCCTTGTCGATAGCCGACATAAGCGCTAATCACTTTTTTTGAGGACCTCGCAGAGCAGGGTGCCCTGCGCCAGGGTCGCGGTAACCTGCGCATGCACCGCGACAGAGGCGCTGCCAAACACCACCTTGCCGGACTCGTCGCGAAGGACGGCAAAACCGCGCTGCAACACCGCCAAGGGGTCCAGCAGGCGTAAGGCCG
>NZ_JAGDVS010000120.1 GCF_023255755.1 Acidithiobacillus sp.
TGTGGCGGTCGCCTGCAACGGCGCAGCGGCATCAGCGATAATCCGCTTCATGTCGGCGAGCAGCCTCTCCTTGGTCCAGGAACCGGCATCTTTAAGTTTAGGCATAAAATAGCTTCTTTCGATAAACAACTACATTATGTAATTATAGTATATTTTTCGTCGGCGATGGTCCGGCTGCATCGTGATTCCGGTGACCTTGACCTGAGGGTTCGATTTTTCACCTTGACTCTGTAGCGTACTTCATGGTTTATCATGCTTTATGAATACCGGAAGGAAGCATCCCGTGGCCGTCAATCCATAGGGAGGCTGGCCTGCGACAATGGCTCCCGCCACCACCACGCTGAGCTGAGCGATTGATAAAGGAGCACCTTCATGACGACGTATGCCTTTTCCACCACTATTACCGGATCTTTTCCGGCAGCCCTCGCAAAAGTCAGGGAGGCACTCAAAACGGAAGGCTTCGGCGTGCTGACCGAAATCGACGTGGCTGCAACCTTCAAGGCCAAACTCGGGATCGATTCTCGGCCCTACAATATCCTGGGGGCCTGCAACCCCCAGTTTGCCCACCAAGCGATTGAAGCCGACCCTGACATCGGGCTGCTCCTGCCTTGTAATATCATTGTCCGGGAGGAGGCCAACGGCCAGGTCACAGTGGGTTTCATGGACCCGGTCGCAGTGCTTGGTATGGTTGGCAACCCGCGGGTGACCGCGATCGGTGAAGCGGTGCGTGCCAAGCTGGTTCGGGTGAAAGCAAGTCTCGAGATCACCTGACGCCGATATGCAGAGAATCCGCCGCCGCTTTCCCCTGCTCGTTTTGCTGGCCATGTTTCTCCTCGGAACATGGGTGAGCAATGCGGCGGTGGCTATGCCACTCGGCGCTTCATGCGCTGATATGCCAGGCATGTCGATGGCAGGCATGCCTGATTGCCAGGGTGGTCACGGCACGGATATGAGCTCGCATTCTGGGGCGATGTCCGGTCAGTGCATGTCGATCTGTGCAGAAGCCCATGCGTCAGGGAGATTAAGCCCCTCTGGAATGACCTTCCCTGCCCCGGGAATGATGGGTTCAGTGACATTTTCCAGCCAGGCAAGATTTAGCCCGACACCAGCCCAGTTTTTTTTCTCCCACCCGCCCCATCATCCTCCACCCCTCCAGCAGGTGCGGTTGGTCATTTAATTTCTCCTGAGCAAACTGGCACTCCTCTCTGAATGGGGAGATATGTCACCGATTTGCTGTGGAGATTTTTCATGTATACCAACATTCTTGGTCGTTTTACCCAACTGGCGTGGGGCGGGATTCGCTTCTTGGCCGGGGTGCTATTGCTCCTGTCGGCGACACCTGCCAGTGCCGCCTTATTGAGTCTGCAGGATGCTGAGGCGATTGCCCTGGGGCAAAATCCCGGTCTCGGCGCCATAAAGCAGAAGGTTGTGGAATTACGGCACCAGGCGGTGGCGATAGCTCAACTCCCCGATCCCCATCTCGTTTTCGGCGCTGCGAACCTGCCCCTCAACAGCTTCTCCATGAACCGGCAGCAGATGAGCATGCTGAACGTGGGTCTGAGTCAGACTTTTCCCTCTTTTGGCAAACTGGGGCTGGAAGGACAGCAGGCGGGGGTCGAGGCCCAGGCGGCCGCCGACACCCTGCGCGGCCAGTCCGCCGAGCTGGTGTTGTTATTGCGCCGCGTCTGGCTGCAAGCCCTCTATGCCGAAGATGCCGTGGCAACGGTCCGGCATCAGGAACAGTTACAGGCAGAGAGTGTGCAAGCGGCGCTGGCGCTCTACCGGTCTGCTCAGGGGGCACAGGCCGATGTGCTCCGCGCCCAACTGGCGCGTGACAGGCTGGCCAATGATATCAGTAAGTTGCAAGCGGAACGGGCAAGCGATCTCGCGCAAATCGCGCAGATCCTGAATCTGCCGGAACCGCCGTCCATAGCGCATCAATGGCCGAACCTGCCACCCCCGCCCACGCTTGCCGAAGCGGAAGCCCGGCTCTCCAGCCAACCCCTCCTGCGGGCCGCCCAGGCGCAAACCCGCGCGGCGCAAATGGGCGTGCAGGTAGCTAAGCGTGGCTATTGGCCGGAAGTCACGGTCAGTGTCGATTATGGTCAGGATTTCTACGCCGGCAGCCCCAACTGGCTGTCAGCGGGGGTTGACCTGAGCCTGCCCATATTTCCGGGAGACCGCCAGGACCAGAACGTCGCCGCCGCCCGGGCCAAGGCCTTGCAGGCGCAATATCGCTACGACGATCAGCATCTGGCCCTGACCCAGGAGGCGCGCGCCACCTTCGCCCGCTACGCAGCCCTCAAGACCGAGTTGGAGCGTACCGACCAACGCCTGCTGCCTACCGCACGAAATGCCTTTTCCGCGACGCTCGCTGCCTACTCGGCAGGACGTGCCGAACTGAGCGCTGTGCTGCGTACCCAGAAGGAAGTGCTGGATTACGCCCTGACCCGCCTGCAATACCGCCGCGATCTGGCCCTCAGCGCCGCAGAACTGGATTTCCTCACCACCGAAGGGGGAGCACAACCATGAAGTCACGCAACTGGATCATCGGTATCGGCTTACTCGTCATTGGTGTAGCCCTTGGGGCGGGTGCGGTGTGGTGGCTGCGGGTCCCCGCCGCCGCGCCTAGCGCCAACTCCACTGCAACCCATTCTCCGAAAAGCACGCCCAAGGGACGGCATATCCTCTACTGGGCTGCCCCCATGGACCCCAAGATTCATTCGGATCACCCGATGAAGGACAGCATGGGTATGTCTTATATACCGGTGTATGCCTCCAGTCCGAGGGCACAAAAGGCTTCCGGCCTCAGCATCGATCCGCGCCTGGCGCAAAACCTGGGAGTGCGTCTCGTGGATGTCCAGCACCGTCAGATGGGCCACGCCATCCACACCGTGGGCACCGTGGCGGTGGACGAGAATCGTGTCTATTCCGTCACTCCACGTTTCTCCGGCTGGGTGACACGCTTGAACGTCCGTGCCGTGGGTGACCCCGTGCAGCGCGGCCAGGTGCTCGCCGAGATGTATTCTCCCGAGCTGTATAGTGCCCAACAGGAATATCTCATCGCCCGCCGCCAGGGCGGGACGACGGAAGACCCCGCACTGCTGGCGGCAGCCAGGACGAAATTACGACTGCTGGGTATGCCGGAAGACCAGATCGCGGCGCTCGCCCGACACGGCACAGCGGAGCGGGACGTGCCGCTCATGGCGCCCGCTTCCGGGGTGGTCGAGACCCTCAATGTGCGCCAGGGTGGCTATGTCTCGCCGCAAACGAATATCTATGAAGTCGCCAATCTCGACCGGGTCTGGGTCAATGTGGCGCTCTACTCCTATCAGTTGCCCTGGGTACAGATCGGCAACTCGGTGCGCCTACATCTGCCAGCCTATCCCGGCAAGGCCTGGAAAGGACGTTTGAACTTCCTCTACCCGACCCTCGACCCCAAAAACAGGACGGTGACAGCCCGGCTGAGCTTTCCTAATCCTGGCGGGAACCTGCGCCCTGGCACCTACGCCACTGCCACTATTTTAGCCAGCGCCGAGGAGACCCTGGCGGTGCCCAGCGGCGCCGTACTGCGTACCGCTCAGGGGGATTACGTGATGCTGGGCGAGAGTAACGGGCATTTTCTGCCGGTGGAGGTCGCTCTGGGGGCGGAGGCCGACGGCTGGGTAGCCATCGACAAGGGACTCAAAACGGGTGACAGGGTAGTGGAGAGCGCGCAGTTCCTGCTCTATTCCGAGTCTCAGTTCCAGTCCGTTAAGGCCCGTATGCTGGGGGGCAACACGGCGCCCACCACGAGTGCCACGGCCGGGATGAACATGAGTCAGGGAGGCCAGTTTCATGATTAGGGCGATTATGCGCTGGTGCATGGCCAATTACCTGCTGATTGTGATCGCCGTTCTGGTGTTGATCGTCGGTGGTACGCTGGCGGTGATGAATATCCCGCTGGAAGCGATCCCCGACATCTCTCCCACCCAGGTCATCGTCAAGACCTCCTATCCAGGTCAGGCTCCGCAAATCGTTCAGGACCAGGTCACCTATCCCCTGGAGACCACCCTGCAGGAGGTACCCGGTGCCCAGGCCGTGCGTGGCTACTCCATGTTCGGGGACTCCTATGTCTATGTCCTCTTCAAAGGGGGCACCAGCATCTATCAGGCCCGCAACCTGGTACTCCAATACTTGAGTCAGGTACAGTCCAAACTGCCGCTGGGGATCACGCCAGCCCTGGGCCCCAACAGCTCGGGGGTGGACTGGATCTTCGAGTACGCCCTCAGCGATCCCGGCGGGACCTTGAATCTCGCCCAGCTCACCACCCTGCAGAACTGGTTTCTCAAATACGAACTACAAGGCATCTCCGGCGTCGCGGAGGTGGCCACGGTGGGGGGCATGGTGCAAGAGTACCAGGTGGTGGTGGACCCCCAGAAACTCCTCGCCTACAACCTGACTCTGCCGGAAGTGGAGGCCGCCATCCGTGCTGCCAACGGGGAAACCAGCGGCTCGGTGGTGGACATGGGAGAAGCGAGTTATATCGTCCGCACCTCGGGTTACATTCGTTCCCTGAAAGACCTGGAGGATGCGTCTCTGACCGTGCGCGACGGCGTGCCCATAACGCTGCGGCAGGTGGCGCGGGTGCAGTTGGGCCCGCAGTTGCCCAACGGCACTGCCGAACTCAACGGCCAAGGCCAGGTGGTGGGCGGTATCGTGATGATGAACCAGGGCGACAACGCCTATGCCCTCATCCATCAGATTGAGCGCAAGCTGAAGGAAATTCAGCTCTCCCTACCCAAGGGGGTACGGGTCGTCACGACCTATAGCCAGGCTCCGCTCATCCAGCGCAGCATTCATACCCTGACCGGCAAGCTGCTGGAAGAATCCCTGGCGGTAGCACTCATTTCCCTGCTCTTCCTGCTGCGCGCGCGTTCGGCGCTGGTGGCCCTCGTCGCCCTGCCGCTGGGGATACTGGCGGCCTTCCTCATCATGTGGGCTTTGGGTATCCCCGCCAACATCATGTCCCTGGGCGGCATCGCCATCGCCATTGGCGTGATGATGGATGCCCCCGTGGTCATGATCGAAAACATGCACAAGCACCTGGAGCAAACCCCCGGTGTCGATCCCTGGGCGGCGGCCATGGCGGCGGCGGAGGAGGTTGGTCCGGCATTGTTCTTTTCGCTGATCATCATCGCCGTGTCCTTCCTGCCGGTCTTCGCCCTGGGCGGCGAGGAAGGCAAGCTCTTCGCGCCGCTCGCCTTCACCAAGACGTTTTCCGTGGCTGCCGCCGCCATGCTCTCCATAACCGTGGTGCCCATTCTCATGGCATGGTTCATCCGCGGTCGCATCCTTCCCGAAAACAGGAATCCCCTGAACAGACTCTCCACTTTTATCTACCGGCCAGTGATTCATGCTGTTCTGCGCGCCCCCTGGATCATTTTGGTCCTTGCCCTGCTGCTCACAGCCACCCTCTATTACCCCTGGAACCGCCTGGGGTCGCAGTTTATGCCGCCGCTGAACGAGGGGTCGATGCTTTACATGCCCATATTTCAGGACCCGGCCATCTCCGCCGGCGAGGCAGCCATGATCTTGCAGCAAACGGACCGCATCCTGAAGACTTTCCCCGAGGTGAAAACGGTCTTTGGTCAGGCGGGAAGGGCCCAGACGGCGACCGATCAGGCGCCACTATCCATGTTTGATACGACGGTCACCCTCAAAGAACCGGATCAGTGGCCCGTCGGGATGACGATGCACAAACTGCAAAACAAGATGAATAAGGCGTTGCGCATTCCAGGCCTGTCCAATGTCTGGACGCAACCTATCAAGAATCGGGTGGACATGGTCACTACCGGGCTGACGACCCCCCTTGGTATCAAGGTGGCAGGTCCGAACCTTGATACCTTGAACAGTCTAGGGCAGAAACTCCAGGTAGTTTTGCAGAAAGTACCCGGCACCCAGAGTGCCTATGCGGCACGGATCACCGGCGGTCGGTATATCGTCATTCACACCGAGCGCGCCAAGGCCGCCCGCTACGGCATTTCGGTGGCGGATGTGAACCGTCTCGTGGAGACGGCCATTGGCGGCGAGGTCCTGACCACAGTGGTACAAGGGCTGGAACGCTTCCCGGTGGATCTCCGTTACCCCCGGGAACTGCGCCAATCCCTGTCCACCCTGATGGAAAGCCGCATCGCCACGCCCGACGGTGCCCAGATCCCTCTCGCCCAGGTAGCCGATCTCCGCATCGAGGGAGGAGCCTCCATGCTCACCAGCGACAACAGCCGCCTGAACAACTGGATCTACATCGACCTGAAGCCCGGCACCAACATCGGTGCCTATGTGCCCCGTGCCAAGGCCGCGATTGCGAAAGCCGTTCATCTCCCGGGCGCTTACACCCTCTCCTGGGTGGGCCAGTATCAGGTCATGGAGCGGGCCGCCAAGCGTTTGGAGTTGGTCATTCCCGCCGTCATTCTGGTCATTGCCCTGCTCCTGTACTTCAACTTCAGGAACTGGGTGGAGGTAGCCATTATCCTGCTCACTCTGCCCCTGTCCCTGGTGGGAGGCTTCTGGCTCACCTACTGGCTCGGCTACAAACTCTCGGTGGCGGTGGCCGTGGGCTTCATCGCCCTGGCGGGGGTGGCAGTGGAATTCGGAGTGGTGATGCTGCTCTACCTGGATCAGGCCCTCATCCGGCGGCAGGCCCGTGACGCCTTGCAGAGCTGGCACGACCTTCAGCTTGCCGTCATCGAGGGGACCATGCTGCGCCTGCGGCCTCTGGCCATGACCTTTAACCTGGTGGTGGGTGGCCTCTTACCCATCATGTTCAGCCATGGCGCCGGCGCCGATGTGATGAAGCGTATTGCCGCCCCCATGGTGGGCGGTATGTTCAGCGCCGCGTTACTGGCACTGCTGGTCATTCCCGCCCTTTACGCCCTGTGGCAGAAACGGCGATTTGGCCTGCGCTAATGGTACGGATGAGGTTGTATAGCTAATATACCAGTATACCAGATGACCACTGTTTGTCACTTTCATCACGACATTGCAGGCCGCCGAAAGGATGCCTGCATCGCGCAAAACGGCAGCGTGGGAGGCCGCCTTTAATCGCCGATTAGCCAGGCGGCGAAATGCTCCGTGTTTAGCACGGTCGGCGGTTGTTGGACAAGCAAAGGTTCATCCCGCAAGATACGCAGGATGCGGTTGGTTCCGGCCACCGCGCTGCGCTTGGAAGGAACATCGGATTGAAGGTAGCGATTGAGCAGATCGGCAAAGGCTATGCTTGGGGGGGCTTGTCCTGGACGGGACGTCGTTTGCTGGGACTCCGTTGTCCAATATCCAGTGATCGCTGCAGCATCTTGGAATATGGCCTGGGGCACAGGCGGGGCAGTGGCGCGGTGGAACGCGGGTTGCAAAGGGGTAAACTGGGGTTTCATGATGTCCATGAAACCCCGACTAGTGGTTTGTTTTGGTGTGTGTTAGTAGCCCTTGGGGGGCTACTGGGATACTCTGATGTGGTACCGGGGACTGGATTCGAACCAGCACAAGCTTTCGCTCACTAGGACCTGAA
>NZ_JAGDVS010000152.1 GCF_023255755.1 Acidithiobacillus sp.
ATTCTGGCGGTGCAGGGCCCCACAGCGCGGGCGATGGCGGCGACGGTGCTGGGCATGTCCGCATTGGCGGAGTTGCCGGTTTTTCACGCGCTGGAGCGGGGCGATTTCTTCGTCGGGCGCACGGGTTATACCGGCGAAGATGGTGTCGAAATTATCGCTGCGAATACTTTGTTACCGGGCCTGGCGGATCGGCTGGTGGCTGCCGGGGTGCGGCCAGCCGGGTTAGCGGCGCGAGATAGTCTGCGTCTGGAGGCGGGGCTGGATCTTTACGGTCAGGATATGACGACGGCGGTTTCGCCTTATGCGAGTAATCTGGCCTGGACGGTGGATTTGCGTGCTGCAGAGCGGGATTTTCTGGGGCGGCTGGCGCTGGAGGCGCAGTTGGTCGCAGGCGGTGGTGCCAAACTCATCGGCTTGGCGATGCGCGAAGGCATTCCCCGGCATGGTTATGTGGTGGAAAATGCGGCGGGGCAGCCTTGTGGGGTGGTCACCAGCGGTATTTTCTCGCCCAGCCTGCAGTGCGGTATCGCGCTGGCCCGCGTGGATGCGGCGCTGGAGCCGATGGCCGCATGCGCCGTTGTGGTGCGCGGGGCGCGGCGTCCGGCGCTGGTGGTAAAGCCGCCTTTCTGGCGGAAAGGCGTGGCAACTTTTTCTTTTCCTGAGGAGCGTGAGGCATGAGCAAGATTCCGGAGACGTTGCGTTACAGCGATACCCATGAGTGGGTCGAAGACCTGGGGGGCGGACGCTACCGGGTAGGGATTACCGATCATGCCCAGGAATTGCTGGGGGATCTGGTGTATGTGGAGGTGCCTGATGCCGGTAAGGCGATTCATGGTGGCGAAGTCTGCGGCGTGCTGGAGTCGGTCAAGGCGGCGGCGGATTTGTATGCGCCGCTCGATGGCACGGTGGTGGAGCGTAATGACGGGCTGGGGGATAACCCGCAGTGGCTCAATGAAGACCCTTATGGTCAGGGCTGGATTATGGTGGTGGAGGCCGACGCAGCGGCCTGTGCCGGACTCCTGGATGCGGCGGCTTATGGTAAATTAGCGGAGTCTTAAGTAAATGCCCTATATTCCCCACGATGGGTTGGAGACGGCGGTGATGTTGGCCGCCGTTGGCGTTGACAGCCTCGACCAGCTTTTTGATGAAATTCCGCCGGCTTTGCAAGTGCATGACATGGTCTTGCCCGAAGGGCTGTCGGAGATGGCCCTGCAACGCGAACTGGAGGAACGTGCCCTAAGCAACGCGCCGCTGCGCTGTTTTACGGGCGGTGGCGCCTATGCCCACCACATCCCGGCCATTGTCTGGGAAATTACCGGGCGCGGCGAGTTTTATTCCGCCTATACGCCGTATCAGCCGGAAGCCAGCCAGGGCACGCTGCAGGTCATCTATGAGTATCAGGGTTTTATCACGCGGCTGACAGGGCTGGAGGTGAGTAATGCTTCCCTCTACGACGGGGCCTCGGGGTTGGCCGAGGCCTGCCTGATGGCGTTGCGGATTCAGGGCGGCGACAAATCCATTCTGGTGCCGGAGAACCTGCTGCCGGGCTGGCGGCGGGTGCTGGACAGCGTGCTCGGCCTGCAAAACATCCGTTTGGTGAGCGTGCCTTATGACCGTGCTACGGGCACCCTGATATTGCCTGCGGAGGCAGGGGATGCGGCGGCGCTGATTATTCCCCAGAGCAACGCCCTGGGTTTGCTGGAGTCCGTGGATGCGCTGACCGACTGGGCCCATGCCCATGGCCTGCTGGCCATAGCCGTGGTCAATCCGCTCGCTCTCGCTATGCTGAAGGCGCCGGGAGATTGGGGTACAGAGGGTGCGGATATAGCGGTGGGCGAGGGGCAGCCGCTGGGGATTCCCCTGAGCGGCGGCGGGCCTTACTTTGGTTTTCTCGCCTGCCGCAAGGCCCACGTGCGCCAGTTGCCTGGGCGACTGGTCGCCAAAACCGTGGACGGGCAGGGCCGTGAGGGCTTTTGTCTGACCTTGCAGGCGCGGGAGCAGCACATCCGCCGTGGTAAGGCGACGAGCAACATCTGCACCAATCAGGGCCTGATGGTGACGGCGGCGACCATCCACATGGCGACGCTGGGCGGGCACGGCTTGCAGCGGACGGCGGTGCTTTGCCATGAACGTGCCGTGCGGCTGCGGGAACTGTTGACGGTCGTGCCGGGGGTGAGCCTGCCTTATGGCGGGCCTTTCTTCCACGAGTTTGTGCTGCGTCTGCCACATGCTGCCGTGGCGGTGCGGGATGCGCTGCTGGGCCACGGTCTGCTGGCGGGACTCCCACTCTCTGACTGGAGGATGGGGGAGGCGGGCGATTTGCTGGTCTGTACCACCGAACTGCTGGAAGAGGCCGATCTGTTGGCGTATCGCGATGCCCTGACCGCTGTGCTGGAGACTTTATGAGCGATTCCATTTTCGATCACGATCACCATTTTCCGGCGGTGGAGTTGCCGTCCGATATCCCGGCGGAGCTACTGCGGAAGGCCCCCCTGAACCTGCCCAACCCGGCGGAACTGGAGGTGCTGCGCCACTATACCCGCCTGTCGCAGAAAAATTTTTCCATCGACACCCAGTTTTATCCGCTGGGCTCCTGCACCATGAAATATAATCCGCGGATTGCCCATACCATGGCTTCGCTGCCGGGCTTCGCGCGTCTGCATCCGGATACGCCTGCTCCGGCTATGCAAGGGCTGCTGCAGGTGCTCTGGGAGTTGCAGGAATGGTTGGCGGCGGCAACGGGCATGGCTGCGGTGAGTCTGACCCCGGCGGCGGGCGCGCAGGGCGAGTTGGCCGGCGTCGCCATGATCCGCGCCTATCATGCGGCGCGCGGAGATCACGGACGGCGGAAGATGTTGATTCCCACGGCGGCGCACGGCACCAATCCGGCCAGTGCCCAGATGGCGGGGTTTGAGGTGGTGGAAATCCCTAATCTGGCCGACGGCGATCTGGATATGGCTTTTTTAGATCAGCATCTGGGGCCGGATGTGGCGGGGATTATGCTGACCAATCCTTCCACCCTGGGCGTCTTTGAACGGCGGATAGCGGATATTGCCGCACGCGTTCATGGGGCGGGGGGGCTGCTCTATTATGACGGCGCTAATCTGAATGCCATTCTCGGACGGGTGCAGCCGGGCCAGATGGGCTTTGATGTGATGCACCTGAATCTGCACAAGACTTTTGCGACACCCCATGGCGGCGGCGGGCCTGGCGCGGGTGCCGTGGCGTTACAGGAACGCCTGCGACCCTTTCTGCCCCTGCCCATGGTGACCCGCGCCGAAGAGGGGGCTCTGCGCTGGTTGGACGAGGGTGATTTACCCCAGAGCATCGGTCGGCTCAGTGCCCATGGCGGTAATATCGGTGTGCTGCTGCGCGCCCATGCCTATATACGCCGTCTGGGTCGGGCGGGGGTGGGCCGGGTATCGGCTTATGCTGCGCTCAATGCCAATTATCTGCTCAGGGAATTGCAGCGGGTGGGCTATCAGGCGGCTTTCCCGGAGCGGCGTGCCAGTCACGAGTTCATCCTGAGCGTCAGCGATTTGCAGAAGGCGACGGGCATACGGGCGCTGGATGTGGCCAAGCGCCTGCTGGATTTCGGCATTCACGCACCGACCATTTACTTTCCGCAACTGGTGCCCGAGTGCTTGCTGATCGAGCCTACGGAGACGGAAAGTAAGGCAACGTTGGACCGTTTCGTGGCGGTAATGGCGCAGATTCGTCAGGAGGCATTGGAGCAGCCGGAACGCTTGCGTGAAGCGCCCCATCATCTGCCGGTGGGGCGCTTGGATGAAGCGCTGGCGGCGCGCCGCCTGGATGTAGCGGCTGCTGCGCAGTGACGGTGTCGCCAGCGGCTCTGCTCGATGCACTCGGTGAAGTATTGCTGGATAAAGAACGGACGCTGCGCCTGATTCTGTCCGGCTTTCTGGCGGGTGGACATGTGCTGGTGGAGGACGTGCCGGGGGTGGGAAAGACGACCCTGTCGCTGGGATTGGCGCGTCTGCTGGGTCTCGATTTCGCACGGGTGCAGATGACGGCCGATCTGCTGCCGGGAGACATTCTCGGGAGCAGTCTCTTCGATCCGCGCGAGCAGCGCTTCGTCTTTCATCGGGGTCCGATTTTTCATGCCGTAGTGCTGATGGATGAGATCAACCGGGCTTCGCCACGCAGTCAGTCCGCACTGCTGGAAGCTATGGCAGAAGGACAGGTCTCGGCAGACGGGCAGAGCTTTCCGCTCCCTAAGCCCTTTTTTGTGATCGCTACCCAAAATCCGCAGGAGCACGCTGGGGTCTTCCCGCTGCCGGAGAGTCAACTGGACCGTTTTACGCTGCGTTTGTCACTGGGGTATCCGAGCCACGAGGCGGAGCGGCGATTATTGGCGGGGGAAAATCGACGGCCTGCCGATCTGAAAGCACTGGCCGATGCTGCATTGCTGCGCCAGTGGCAGGCAGAAGTTGCGGCGCTATTCCTGAGTCCGGAACTACAGGAAATGCTTTTGGCTCTGGCGCAACGCAGCCGTGAGGATGCGCGGGTGCGGATTGGGTTGTCGCCACGAGGTTTGCTGGCGCTCAAGGCGAGCGCACAGGCCTGGGCTTTTCTGGCGGGTCGGGATTTTGTGACGCCCGACGATCTGCGCGCCGTGACGGTGCCGGTGCTGGGGCATCGTTTGCTGTCCAGCGCATCGCTGGGCGGTGATGAACTGACGGCACTGCTGATGCAGGATACCTGGGGTTTTGGCCCGTGAGTCGCAAACGGCGGGAGGTACGTCTTTCCCGTCCTGGTAAGGTCTTTGTCGGGCTGACCCTGGCCCTCGGCTTTTCTGCCGTAAACACCGGTAATAATGTCTTGTTCTTGCTGGTTTCCATGATGCTGGCCATTATGGTGCTCTCCGGTTTCGTCGCCGTCGCCAACCTCTGGCGGGTGCGTGCCGCAGTGCTGCCCGGCCAGATTTTTACCGCAGGAGAGCGGGGCGATCTGCTCCTGCGCATTCATAATCCACGCCCCTGGCCACTGTGGCTGCTGGAACTGCGCTTAGGCGATGCGCGACGCACCCTGACTCGCGTAGGTGCGCGCCAGGAAGCGTTGGTAGCCCTGACCTGGCACCCGCCCCTACGCGGTCAGCCGCCGTTACCCCCTCTACGGATGGGTTCCGCCTTTCCCTTTGCTTTTGTCTGGCGCGGTATGCACCTGGCGATGGAGTCAGCGGATCAGCCCTGGGTGGCCCCCGCTGCGGGCGAGCCATCGTTGCTACCGGCAGATCTGGGTCAGCAGGAGGCGGAGGGGGGTGAGCCCGGCGGCAGCGGTGATCTGCTCTGGGTGCGGGAGCGTCTGCCCGGAGAAGGGCTTGGCGCTGTAGTCTGGCGCCGGGTGGACTGGTCTTTAGGCGTGCAGGGCGCGTTGCGCTTGCCTGTCCGTGAGCGGGAGCAGGCAGGGCAGCGACGGATATTGCTCGACTGGGAAGACGCGACGCTGCGACGCTGGCTGGTGGAGCAGCGCCTGCAAATACTCCGCGCGGCGCTGGACATCGCGCTGGAACGAGGCTGGGCGTGGCAACTGCGGATGCCTGGCGGGATGATTACGGGTCGCGGACACTCGGGCCTGGATCAAGCCTTGTTGCTGCTGGCGCAACAGCCGCCTTTGCCGGTGCTCCGGGAGGCTGATCAGCGTGCTCCCCTGCCTTGGGGCCTACGCTCTGCCGGACAGTGGTTGCGGCGCTTGCCGCATCCGGGAAGGGTGGGCTGATGCCTGGTCTGCGGCTTCCCGCGCGTAGTGTGGGCTCCTTACTGGCGGCGTTGATGGGTGCCTTTTTGCTCCTCGCGCTGGGTGCGGAGGCGGCACTCTGGGCCATGGGGGCTTGGGTCGTGGCGACCGGTCTCGGGCTGTATGGGGCCTGGCATGGGCGCCTGCCTTGGTTCAGTGCGGCGCAACGCTTGCTGCTGGGTCTTTTTCTGCTGGCGCTGGCGTTGCTGCTGGCCGGATGGGGCAACTGGCTGGCGATGGCCAGTCAGGCGGTGCTGGTGCTGCTGGCGGTGAAGGCACTGGAAATACGCAGTCAGCGCGACTTTTATCAGGTGGCGGCGCTGGTGCTGCTGGGCATGGGGGTGGCAGCGTGGCTGCGCGTGGATGTTCTGCTCGGTATTTTTGTGTTGGCGGCCTTATACCTGTCCCTGCTGGGATTGCTCTGGCAGCCCTTAGCCGATGCAGCGGTGGAGCGCACGACGGAAGGGCTGCACTGGCGGGATTTCCGCTACATGCTGGTCTTCAGTCTGGTTTTTCTGCTGGTGCTGTTGCCGGTGACGGCCATTTTCTTTCTGATATTGCCGCGTACGCCGACGCCGCTCTGGGCTTGGGCACCGCCACAGGGGGTGGCGCATTCGGGTTTCAGCGCGGATTTGTCGCCAGACCGTATTGCGCATCTGGCCCTCGACTCCGCCACGGCTTTTCGGGCGCAGATCAGTCCGCAGCCCGCTAACCCGGAGAGTTTATATTGGGTGGGCGCGATCCTCTGGCGCGATGAGGGCCGGAGCTGGGTGCCGGATCCACCTGCCGCCATGGTGCAGGGCGCTGTATCTGCCGACGCCGGTGCCACAGGCATTCGACAGAAAATCGTTTTAAGCCCCGATAACAGTAATTATCTGTTTGCCCTAGCTGCGCCTTATCGTCTGAATATCCCGGTCACCTACCAGCAGCAGGCGGATGGCGTATTGCGTCTGGACAAGGCGCCCGGTTTGCCCATGCGTTATATCGTCTGGTCTGCGCCTGCCGCACCGCGTCTGCTCTCTGCAGCGGAGCGCGCCGCGGCCCTGCAGGTGCCTGCCGACACCAGCCCGGACGTGCGCGCGTTGGCGGCACGATTTGCGGGCGGTAGCGGTGCTGTGGTGGTGCAGCGTCTGCTGCACTGGTTTCATGAGCCCTCTTTCCGCTACCGCCTGCAAGCGCCGACGGGTTACCCCCACGGGCAGGGCGTGGTGGATTTTCTCCTCCATACCCATACGGGTTTTTGCGAATACTACGCGGGCGGATTGGCTCTGCTGCTCCGGCTGGACGGAATTCCGGCACGGGTGGTGACCGGGTATCACGGTGGTGAGTACAACCCGGTGGGCAACTACTGGATTGTGCGGCAGAGCATGGCCCATGCCTGGGTACAGGCCTGGCTACCGGGACAAGGCTGGGTGCGGCTGGATGCGACGCCTGCGCTGACGGTGCCCGGTCAGGAGGGCAGCAATTCCGGGACCTTAGCCCCCGCAGTGGTGCCCGGCGCTCAACAGCTTTGGGACTGGTTGCAATGGCAGTGGATCAACATGGTCATCGACCTGACCCCGGCCAAACAGCGTGCCCTCTGGGAGTCAGCGGGCCTGCAAATGATGCAGATGGCGCAGTCGTCTGCCCATCCGCCACACTGGCCGAAGGCACCGAACTGGCACCGGCACGCCGCGCTGGCTTGCTGGCTGGCGGGGGGCAGTGCTTTGCTGCTGATGGCCTGGCTGCTGTGGCGCCGCCATCGGGCGGGTC
>NZ_JAGDVS010000180.1 GCF_023255755.1 Acidithiobacillus sp.
GGGCTGCAGGCGCGTAGCTCAGGGGGAGAGCGCTACCTTGACACGGTAGAGGTCGGCGGTTCGAAACCGCCCGTGCCTACCAAATCCCGCACCAGAGGGGCAATGCTCGCTGGTGCTTTTTCTTTGGAGGGGCTATGCCAGATATCCAGTTGCCGGACGGTAGTCATCGTCAGTTCGCAGAGCCTGTGAGCGGGCTGGCGTTGGCGCGTACGATCGGCAGCGGGTTGGCTAAGGCTGCGGTAGCCATGCGGGTCAATGGCACCCTCAAAGACCTCTCGGAGGTGTTGGATCAGGACGCTGAAGTGGCGATTGTTACCCGCGACAGCGCAGATGGCCTGGAGGTGATCCGCCATTCGACCGCGCATTTGCTGGCACAGGCGGTGCAGTCCCTCTATCCGGAAGCCCAGGTCACCATCGGACCGGTCATTGATAACGGTTTCTACTATGACTTTGCCTTCCCGCGTGGTTTTACACCAGAAGATCTGGAAGCCATTGAAGAGCGGATGCGCGCACTGGTCAAAGAAAATCTCCCGGTGCAGCGTGAATTACTCTCCCGTGAAGACGCCGTTGCCCTCTTTGAAAAGATGGGCGAGGACTATAAGGTTGAAATCATCCGCGCCATTCCGGAAGGCGAGTTGTTGAGTTTGTATCGTCAGGGCGATTTTGTGGACCTGTGTCGTGGTCCTCATGTGCCATCCACCGGTGCTCTGGGGGCATTTAAGTTGCAGCGGGTAGCGGGTGCCTACTGGCGCGGTGACTCTCGTAACCCCATGTTGCAGCGCATTTATGGTACTGCCTGGGCGCAGCAAAAAGACCTTGACGCCTATCTCCAGCAACTGGCGGAGGCCGAAAAGCGGGATCACCGGCGCATCGGCACAGAACTGGAACTGTTCTCCATTCAGGAAGATGCCGGCGGTGGGCTGGTCTTCTGGCATCCCATGGGCGCACGAGTCCGTCGCATCATTGAGGATTTTTGGCGCAGTGCCCATGTCGATGCGGGTTACGATCTGCTCTATACGCCGCATATTGCCCATGAGCAGTTGTGGTATACCTCCGGGCACAAGGACTTTTACGCCGAGTCCATGTTTGATCCGATGCAGGATGAGGGGCAGTCCTACCAGCTCAAGCCCATGAACTGCCCTTTTCATATTCTGATTTACAAGGACAAGCTGCATTCCTACCGGGATCTGCCGATTCGCTGGGCAGAATTGGGCACAGTCTACCGCCACGAAATGTCGGGCGCCCTGCATGGCTTGATGCGGGTGCGCGGCTTTACCCAGGATGATGCCCACGTCTTTTGTCGGCCAGACCAGATAGAAGCGGAGATTGGTGCGGTGCTGGCGCTGGTCCGGAAAATTCTTGGCACCTTCGGCTTCAGCCAATATGAAATCAATCTGTCCACCCGCCCTGAGCACTCGGTGGGCAGTGACGAGATTTGGGACGTTGCCACCCAGGCCTTGCGCAATGCCTTGGAGCGCGCGGGCCTGGACTACCAGGTGGACGCGGGTGGCGGTGCCTTCTATGGCCCTAAAATCGATCTGAAGATTCAGGACGCCATCGGTCGCAAGTGGCAGTGCAGTACCGTACAACTCGATTTTAATCTGCCGGAGCGCTTCGCCATGGAATATGTGGCGGAAGACGGCACGCGTAAGGTGCCCATCATGGTGCATCGCGCCATCTTCGGCTCCATCGAACGTTTTTTCGGTGTGCTCATTGAGCATTATGAGGGTAAGTTTCCGGTCTGGCTCGCTCCGGTGCAAGCCGTGGTGCTGCCCATCAGCGAGCATTACTCGGAATACGCCGAGTCGGTAAGTGACGTATTAATGAAACGCGGCATCCGGGCAGAAACGGACTTGAGAAACGAGAAGATAGGTTATAAGATACGCGCCCATACTTTGCGTAGGGTGCCCTATCTGCTGGTGGTCGGGGAACGGGAAAAAGAAGCGGGTACGGTGGCGGTGCGGGATCGAAATGGCCAGGATCTCGGCGCCCTTACCATAGGCGCTGTGGGTGCCGCTCTGCAGAAAATGGATCGGGAGCGGTTGAACACCCTGGAGTGGCAAGGCTAGCGAGGAGGATAAGGCGATCGCGACAGAGAAAGAAGTGAATATCAATCGGGAAATTACCGCAGCGCGGGTCCGGTTGATAGGTGTCGAGGGAGAACAGTTGGGTGTGTTATCCTTTATGGAAGCCATCGCTGCTGCAGAGGAAGCTGAACTGGATCTCGTCGAGATCGCTCCGCAAGCTGATCCTCCCGTATGCCGGATTATGGACTACGGAAAGTTTCGTTTTCAGGAAAGCAAGCGCCAGCATGACGCTAAACGTCGGCAGAAACAGACGCAGGTGAAGGAAATTAAATTCCGCCCTCGTACGGATGATGCTGACTACCAGATCAAGTTGCGCAATATTTTGCGTTTTATTGAAGATGGAGATCGTGCGAAAATTACGTTGCGCTTTCGCGGTCGTGAAATGTCGCATCCCGAATTGGGCATGGAAGTGCTTAACCGGGTTGAAAAAGATTTAACAGAAGTGGGTGTGGTTGAACAACGGCCACGCATGGAAGGGCGACAAATGGTGATGATTGTCGCGCCGCGGAAAAAATAGGAGACCATCGTGCCAAAAATGAAAACCAATCGTGGGGCGGCCAAGCGCTTTAAGCGTACCGGCTCCGGTAAATTTAAGCATCGTCAGGCTTTTTTGAACCACATTCTGACGAGTAAGACGACCAAGCGGAAGCGCCACCTGCGCCATACCTTGGTTACTTCGGGCAGCGACCAGGCCGCATTGCGGCGCATGCTTCCCTACGGTTGATGATAGAGGAACAGTACCATGTCTAGAGTAAAACGTGGCGTAACCGCCCACGCCCGTCACAAGAAAGTTCTGGCCCGTGCGAAGGGCTTTCGTGGTCAGCGTAAGAGCAATTATCGCATCGCCCATCAGGCGGTGATGAAGGCGCTGACCTATGAGTATCGTGATCGCCGAACCAAGAAGCGCGATTTTCGCAGTTTGTGGATTGTGCGTATCAATGCAGCGGCGCGTTCTGAGGGCGTGACCTACAGCCGTTTCATGAATGGTCTGCTGCGCGCGGGTATCCAGCTCGACCGCAAGGTGCTGGCGGATATCGCCGTGCGTGACAAGGCGGCCTTCTCCCGTCTCGTCGAGGTAGTCAAAGGCCAGTTGGCAGCTTGACGGTGGCGAAGGCTATGGCGATGTCTTTGCAATCCATAGCCTCCGTCGCGGAGGCCGCCCGAGAGATCGCGGCGGCCTCCGACCTCGATGCCTTGGAACAGATCCGCCTGCAATGGCTCGGTAAGAAGGGTGTTCTTACCCAGGCCATGCAGCAACTTGGCCAGTTGTCGCCCGAAGCGCGGCGAGAAGTCGGGCAGTTGCTCAATGAGCGCAAGTCCGAGGTGCAGTCGCTTCTGCAGGAACGCAAAGCAGGGCTCGAAGCAGCGGTTATTCAGGCACGCCTACAGCAGGAACGGCTGGACGTGACGCTGCCGGGGCGGCGGGAAGCATGGGGCAGTGCGCATCCTGTTCGCCAGACTCTGGAGTGGATCGAACATTATTTTTCCGGGTTGGGTTTTGAAACCAGCGATGGTCCCGAAATAGAGGATGACTACCACAATTTTGCTGCGCTCAATATTCCGGAAGATCATCCGGCGCGGGCGATGCATGATACTTTTTATCTGGATGCAGCGCGTCTCTTGCGTACCCAAACCTCGACGGTTCAGATTCGGTTTCTAGAAACTCACCAGCCCCCCCTGCGTATGATCGCCACTGGTCGAGTGTACCGGCGCGACTCCGATGTCACCCACACACCGATGTTTCACCAGGTCGAGGGCCTGTTGCTCGACGAGCATGCCAGTTTCGCCGACTTGCGCGGTTTATTAGCGGACTTCCTCCAGGAGTTTTTCGCAAAGCCTGATCTCCCGGTACGCTTCCGTCCATCTTACTTCCCCTTCACGGAGCCTTCCGCTGAAATTGATATCGGCTGCGTAATTTGCGGTGGATCTGGCTGCCGGGTCTGCAAGCAGACCGGTTGGCTGGAGGTGCTGGGATGCGGCATGGTGCATCCGGCGGTGTTGGCGGGTGCCGGTGTCGATGGTGAGCGCTTCAGCGGCTTCGCCTTTGGGATGGGCGTTGAGCGCCTCACCATGCTGCGTTACGGAGTGAATGATCTGCGTCTCTTCTTCGAGAACGATCTGCGCTTCCTCAAACAATTTTCCTGAGGGCTCACCATGCGCGTCAGTATACAATGGCTTCGTGAGTTGTTAGACACCTCCTGGGATACGGAAGAAATTGCCCGACGCCTGACTATGGGCGGTATTGAGGTGGAGGCCGTTGAAGACGCTGCTCCGCCTTTTCACGGGGTGGTCGTTGCTGCCGTTCAGTCCATTGCACCCCATCCGGAAGCCGGTAAGCTGCGGGTGGCGCAGGTGGATGCGGGCGACGGGCAGCTACGCACTGTTGTCTGCGGCGCGGATAACCTGGCTGTAGGTCAGCGAGTGCCTCTGGCTCTACCTGGCGCGCTGTTGCCCGATGGGCGTTCTATTGCTATCTCTGCGTTGCGTGGCATTTCTTCCGAGGGAATGCTTTGTGCAGCCGCGGAATTGGGGCTCGATGACGGCAGCAGCGGTTTGCTGGTCCTGGATGCGGATGCGCCGCTCGGAGCCGATCTGCGGTCCTACCTCGATCTGGATGACCAGATACTGATTCTGGGGATTACCCCGAATCGCGGCGACGCATTGTCCGTAACCGGAGTGGCCAGAGATTTGTTCGCCCTCGGCGCAGAGGTTGTGTCCCGCCCTGTGAATGATGGCCCGATGCCGGCATGGACGATGGTGGGTCCGGACAACGCGGCCCCTGGTAATGGAGGCTTCGCTCCGCACATTGCCGCAGATGCGCAAAACGCCTGCCCTTCCTATACTGCCCTGTGGATAGAGGGTGTTCCAGAACGATTGCCGGACCATTTACGTGAGCGTCTGCGCCGTGCGGGGCAGCGGTGTATCCACCCGGTAGTGGATTTGCTGAATCTGAAAATGCTCGAAACGGGGCAGCCTCTGCATGCGTTTGACGCCGATACCCTGCAAGGCGGACTCAACGTGCGTTGGGCGCAGGCCGGGGAGATTCTCGATGCCCTGGATGGCAGGGATCTGCCGCTGGAGTCCGATATGCTGGTGATTGCCGACAGCGCCGGTCCGGTGGCTCTCGCAGGTATTATCGGCGGACGGCGTACCTCGGTATCGGCAGGGACGCGTTGTATTGTCCTGGAGTCTGCTTTCTTCCAGCCTAAGGCCATCCAGGGGCGTGCACGCCGCTTGGGCTTGCAGACGGATGCTGCCATGCGCTTCGAACGTGGCGTGGATTTCGCCTTGGGGCCGGTAGTGGCCAGCAGCACGCTGCAGTGTCTCGCGACGCTAGGTACGGCACATTTTCGGACAGAACGATCCTGCACCGTGCTGGGACAGTTACCCGAGCATGTGCCGATCCCCTTGCGTCGTGCCCGACTGGCACGGATCCTGGGCATGGATTACGAAGATGCTGTGGTCGAGGCAGCCCTCACCCGTCTGGGACTGCGTGTCAACAGGACCCACGATGGCTGGCAGGTGCTTTCTCCGAGTCACCGCTTTGATCTGCACATTGAGGCAGATCTGATTGAGGAAGTGGGCCGAATATACGGCTATGAGCGATTGCCCGCTCATCGTCCGGAGGGCACATTGCAACCCTTGCCCATGGCGCGGGGGCCGCAGCCAGCCACTTTGCGTGGTGTTTTGCAGGCACGTGATTATCATGAGGTGATCACCTACAGTTTTGTCTCCCGTCAGGCGCAAGATTTGTTCACGCCGGGTGCCGACGCACCCACCCTGCTCAACCCGCTGTCCGCGGATTTGGCCGTCATGCGCGCCAGTCTCTGGCCGGGTTTGATGCAGGCGCTTCAGTTTAATGTGAAGCGGCAGCAGGATCGGGTACGGATTTTCGAACTGGGACGGGTGTTTTCTGCCGATGGGCAACGTCTTATCCTGGGCGGATGTATTGTCGGGACAGCGGATCGGGAAAGTTGGGCGCAGCCGCAGCGTGCCGCCGATTTCTACGACCTGAAAGGTGACGTGAGTGCTTTGCTCGCGCTTTGGCCGGATACGGAATTCGCTTTCCGGCCGCTGGGCGATCACCCGGCTTTACATCCGGGGCAGGCCGCAGAAATTTGTGTGGAAGATCAGCGGGTGGGCATGTTGGGTGCGTTACATCCAATGCTGGCCGCGGAGTATGACCTGGACAAATCACCATTCTTCTTCTATTTGGATATGGAATGGTTGAGTAACTTGACGAATGTCTCCAGGTTCACGTCCTTGTCGCCATTTCCCGCATTGCGGCGGGATATGGCTTTAGTCATCCCGCGGGACATTCTGGCAGGGACGGTGCTGAGCGCCATGCGGGTAGCAGCATCGGGTATTGTGCAACAGATCACGATTTTTGATCGCTATCAGGGACCTTCTCTGACAGCAGGAACGTACAGTCTGGCTTTTGCGCTGCTCTTGCAGGATGCTGAGCGGACGTTGACCGAGACAGACGTACAAGCAGAAATGGACCGGTTGCTGGTTGCCGTGCGGCGACTCGGTTCCATCGAACTCAGGGCATAGGGAGAATAATATGGCGGTTACCAAAGCAGAAATCGTGGATATGCTGTTCGAGACTATGGGGCTTAATAAGCGGGAAGCCAAAGGCATTGTCGAGGCTCTTTTTGATGGCATTCGTGAAAATCTGGCGCAGGGCGAAGAGGTGAAGCTCTCGGGCTTTGGTAACTTCACGTTGCGCGACAAAAATCCACGTCCCGGGCGCAACCCGAAGACGGGCGTGGAGATTACCATCACGGCGCGGCGCGTGGTGACTTTCCATCCGAGCCAAAAGCTCAAAGCCTACGTGAATGGTAGCGAACCGGACAACGGCTAAGGGAAAGGCGGGCAAAGACCTCGCGCCACTCCCGGAGATACCGGAAAAGCGGTATTTCTCCATTAGCGAGGCGGCCCTGCTCTGTGGGGTGAAGGCGCATGTGCTGCGCTACTGGGAGCAGGAGTTTCCACAGCTTAGTCCACTGAAAAGAAAAGGTAATCGGCGTTATTATCAGCGCCACGATCTGTTGTTGGCGAGACAGATTCGCGCCCTGCTGTACGGCGAAGGCTATACTATCCACGGTGCGCGTGAACGATTGCAAGAACTGGTGCGCGCCCACCGTGGCGAGCACCATGAAGAAAATCATGGGCAACTGAATCTGGAGATGGCGGATCTCTCTGTGGGTGTTATAGAAGGCCGCAAACGCTGGCAATACTTGCGCCGGGAGTTGTTGGCATTATTGGATTTGTGCGGTCACAGGCATTGACCTGGGCGGCGTTTTGGCAGTACATTACGGACTCTCGCGGGGCGTAGCGCAGCCTGGTAGCGCACCTGAATGGGGTTCAGGTGGTCGGAGGTTCAAATCCTCTCGCCCCGACCAATT
>NZ_JAGDVS010000125.1:0-7417 GCF_023255755.1 Acidithiobacillus sp.
CCCTGGGTGCCCAAGTTATCGACTACTCCACCTGGTATGACTGCTGTGGCTTTGGTTTCCGCCACATCATCTCCGAGCGCGAGTTTACCCGCAGCTTCACCATGAATCGCAAGATCAAGGTCGCCCGGGAAGAAGCCAACGCCGACGTGATGATCGGCATCGACACCGGCTGTATCACCACCATGGACAAAAACCAGTGGATCGGCAAAGCCCATGACATGAACTACAGCATCCCTATCATCGCCGACGTGCAGCTCGCGGCCCTCGCCTGTGGCGCCGATCCCTTCAAGATAGTCCAGTTGCAGTGGCACGCTTCACCCTGTGAAGACCTGGTGGAAAAGATGGGCATCAGTTGGGACAAGGCCAAGGCCGACTTCCAGGAATATCTCAAGCAGGTGGAACAGGGCAATGTGGAATACCTCTACAACCCCGAACTCGCCACCAATCAGAACATCAACATGCAAGCGGGCGCTTAAGGAGAAAGTTCAGTGAGTGCACAAGATACAGTGTTAGTCGTAGGTGCAGGTCCAGCAGGTTTGTCGGCAGCCGCCACCATAGCCTCCATGGGTAAGAAGGCCGTCATTGTCGAGAAGGAAGATATTCTTGGCGGTGCTCCCATCATCTCCGGTTACGCCAAACTGGTACCTTCGGGCGAGTGGGCTAAAGATGCCATCGGCCGTATGGTCAGCCGTGTGGAAGGCGACGGGAACGTCAGCATTCACAAGTCTGCCAAGGTCACCCAGGTAGTGGGCGAAGCAGGTAACTTTACGGCCACCTTGAGCAACGGCGATAAGGTCGAAGCGGGTGCGATCATTCTCGGTACCGGATTCACGCATTTTGACTCCATCAATAAACCGGAATGGGGCTTCGGCACCTATGAAGACGTGCTTACCACCACGCAGATGGAGCAGATGGTGACTGCAGGTCAGATCCGTTGCCCCTCCGATGGCCGGGTTCCAGAACGCGTGGCCATCCTGCTTTGCGTTGGTTCGCGCGACCGCCAGATTGGTCGTGAATGGTGCTCCAAAATCTGCTGCACCGTTTCCACCAATCTCGCCATGGAGATCAAGGAAATTTCGCCGAGCACCGACGTGTTCATCTACTACATGGACATCCGTACCTTTGGCCTTTATGAAGACAAGTTCTACTGGAAGAGCCAGGAAGAATACAAGACTAAGTTTGTCAAAGCGCGTATTGCCGAAGTTACCAAGTCCCCTGATGGCCGTTTGTTGGTTAAAGGCGAAGATACTCTGGTTAAGCGTCCTATTGTGATTCCCATGGATATCGTCGTTCACGCCATCGGCATGGATCCCAATGCGTTGAATCCGGAAATTGCCAAGACTTTTGGTATCGGTCTGGAAAAACATGGATTTATTGATCGTGCGGAACAGTACACGAATAGTCAGGGCACGACGCGCAAGGGTATCTACGTGTGCGGCGCTGCTACAGGTCCGGAGGATATTGATAGTTCCATTGCTCAGGGCCAGTCCGCTGGTTCGCGTGCGGTAGCCGATCTCTACGGACAGCAGAAAGTTGCCAGCTGACATCTACCACAACGGGAACGAAGAGCATATCGTTCCCGCCTCACTGCCGATTGAGCTCGATAAGGGACTGCTCAGCAGATCTTTTTATGAGCTTGAAGAGGCATTCGAGGGGCAGCAGGGTCTTGCTGACCTGGTCAGTAGCCTGACAGAGAAAACGGCGAGTTTTCGTCGTCTCCTGCTGGAGGACAAACGGCCGCTGACGGACGCACAGATGGCGCATCTCGTGGAGCAGATGTTTACCGCGAGACGCAAGATCTGGCCCGTCATAGAGGAGCAGGGTGCTGCACGGGTAGGTGAAATGATGCGCGATTTGCTGGATGGTCACGGCGATCTGGCACAGCGCATGACGCGTTTTGAAGAGGCTTTGCCTGCCACAGGAAAAGCGAAACGCGTTATCAGGGATATGGGGGCCGAAGTTTTGCACTTCAGCGATCCCGAGCGGTATCCGCTGATGACGCGATGGGTCTGGGATCAGGGTACCACTTCGGGCGCGGTGCGGGAATTCATCCGTGGGGGAGACTACCTGACCGACTTCCCTTTTGGCGAAAGCCCGGAAATGTTTGAGGGCTTGCGCCAGTGGATGCGGGAAGCGCTGTTAGAACTAGGGGTATATCGTGATGTACCTTATATGGTCGATATCATCCTGGCCCACCAGTATTCGCAATATGTGCGCGCTATGGCGGAAGGCTTTTTGCGTTCGGATTTTGGCGGCCAAACAGACTTTACGGAACAGATTCGTAAGTTGCTGGGCGTAGAGGTACACCGGCGAATGGGTGGCTCTCGTATCAAGAGAGACGACATTCATTAATGAATTAGGGTATAGGAGCGGCTATGGCTATTCATGAGAAAACACTGATCGATCCCGATCGGATTTTGCAGCACGATCACCTGGTAGTAGATGGGGTGGATGTTTCCGGTTCCTGGAACACCATGATTACCCCACGCACGCTGACGGACTACGAAGAGCATTTTGAAGAGATCATCCAGAGTTACAGCGGTGGTGAGAACGTGCATCGCTGCTGGCAGTGCGGTTCTTGTACCAATTCCTGCACCATGTATGCGCAGAACGTGGATTTTAATCCGCGTTACTGGATTTATCTGATTCGTTTGGGGCTGAAAGCCGAGCTGATAAAGGATAAAGATATCATCTGGCAGTGTGTTTCCTGCAATAAATGCACCAACATCTGCCCTAAGGATGTCCGTCCTGAAGGAGTGATGAAGGCGACAGCGCATTGGCTGGAAGATAACGGCTTAACGCCCAAGACGCTGTCCACACATTTTGATGAAGAGTTCACGCATCAGTGTATCGAGTATGGGCGCATTGAAGATACTGAGGTGATGATGGGGTTTTTCAAGCGCTCCGGCCAGCCCATGGTGCAGCCCTGGATCGTGGAGTTTGGCAAACGTTTGACTAAGCACCTGCCTTTAGGCCAGTTGGCCAAAATGGGAATGAACACGGTGTTCCGTCCGAAGACCAAATCATGGGGTAAAACCGGTGAAGTCCTCGCTGAGTATGTGAAGGCACAGAAGGAGGCCGCTCATCATGGCTAAAGTTGCATATTATCCGGGCTGTGCGCTGGAAGGTTCCGGCGGACCCTATGACAAATCCACCCGCGTTCTGGTGAAAGAACTCGGTCTGGAGATGGAAAACCTCGAAGACTACAACTGTTGTGGTGCGATGGAAGTGAAGAACATTCATCCCATGCTGCAGACGTATATGTCTGCGCGGAATCTGGCTATTGCCAGTAAGCTGCAGGGCTGCGATACGGTGATGGCGCCTTGTAATGGCTGCTATCGTAATCTGAAGCAGGCCGAATATGAGTGCGCTACTTCGGAAGAAACCATGAAGACGGTGCAGGAACTCGCCGACAAATCGGGTGACCCTGTTTATGAAGGCGATGTGCGCAGCTTGCATGCGTTGGAATGGTTCATGGAGGAAGTGGGCACCGACGGCATCAAAAGTAAGGTCAAGAAGAGCTTGAATGGGCTGAAGATTGCCAACTACTACGGTTGCATGTACACCCGTCCCCGGCAGATTTTTCCGGAGAAGGATCAGGGTCCTGGCTCCGAGTCTTCTTATGCGCCACATTTTATGGATGACTTGTTATCCGCTGCCGGTGCCGTCAGTGTGGATTTTCCTCTGAAAACGGCGTGTTGTGGCGGCGCCCATACGTTATCGGATTCGGACACTTCCACCCAGTTGGTGCTGAATATCCTTCAGGCGGCGGAAGATGCCGGTGCGGAAGTGATCGCCACCGAATGTCCTACCTGCCATTCCGGCCTGGAAATGCATCAGGTACGTGCCGAGATCGAGTTTGGTATCAAATCGAACGTCAAGGTGATTTATTTCACCCAGTTGCTCGGTTTGGCCATGGGTCTGTCTGCGCGCAAAGTCGGTATCCCCGACAATGTCAGCGACTCGATGGATCTTCTCGCTGCCAAAGGTATTATCTAACGGTGTAGAAAGGCGCCCCTTTGCGGGGCGCTTTTTTTTACCTGCCGCTGACACCAGGGGAAGGCTATGGAATGTAACGGTTGCGAATTCCGCGCCGAATTATATTACGATCGGGAATGCCAAATCTGGGTGCGACGCGAAGGCGATGGCACACTTACCGTGGGTATGACCGACATATCTCAGTCGATTGCGGGAAAGATTTTGCATGTCCGGGTACGCAGGCCTGGGACACGTCGTCCGGTGGGTAAGCCGGTCGCCACTATTGAGAGTGGGAAGTGGGCAGGTCCGGTGCCGAATGTCTTTGATTGCGTGATTGATTTGGCTAACGAAGATGTGTTGGAAGATCCCAATCTTCTCAATATTGAACCCTACGAAGCATGGATCGCACGGGTACGGCCAGTGGCTTCGGTAGACGTTGCGCTCGAAAAGCTGTCTACTGGAGACGCTGCCTTTGAGTTGTACCGGCAGCGCTGTCTGCGTGATGATATTCATTGTGAACGAGGAATGCGATGAGCGATCACTACCTGGAGGATCAGGGCGAAAAGTCGGTAGTCATCGTGATGACCAGTGGGCCAAGCACGGCACATCGCTGTGCGACACCTTTTTATCTGGGCGCCCTGTTGTCTTCCATGGATGCTGAGGTTAAGATTTTTTGCACGATGGAAGCGGTCAGGCTGATGCAGGCGGGTGTTGCGGAAAATCTCTCGGCGATGGCTGGTGGTAAGCGCATTATCGACTTTATTCGTGACGCAAAAAATGCCGGGGTAGAAATTCACGTATGTCGCCCGGCACTTCCAGGCTATGAGATCGAGGCCGATAACCTGATTGAGGAAGTGGATGCGGTGGCGTCTGCCGGTGATCTCGCCGACTTGATTTTGTCCGTGGACCGATTGCTGTTTTTTTAAATAATGCTGCCTGGCAGCATGCTCTGTTTACCTAAAATGTAACCCCGAAGGAGAAAATGATGGGAACTGTACGTGGCTGTGAAATCCCCGAAGATCTGCTTTACAACGTGGATAATAACGTGTGGCTGCGCAAGGAAGATGATGGCAGTGTGACCATCGGTATGACCTCCTATGCTTGTGCGTTGGCTGGACAGATCGTTTCTTATACGCCGAAGGGCGCTGGTAAGGACATCAAGAAGGACAAGTCGGCAGCGACCGTTGAGTCTGGCAAATGGGTAGGCCCGTTGAAGAGTCCCGTCAGTGGCACCGTCGTATCGAGCAATGATGATGTTGCGAAAGATCCCGGCCTCATCAACAAAGATCCCTATGGCAGCGGCTGGATTGCCAAGCTTACCCCGGCCGACTTCGACGGTGACGCTGGTGAACTGAAGACCGGCGCCGACGCTTTGGCGGCCTTTGAAGAAAAGATGACGGCTGATGGTTTTGGCGGCTGCTGATTAGCAAGGCCCGTCATGATCCAAGAAGACGGCTGCATTTGCGGCCGTCCAGCCTTCTCTCTGTGTAAAGGATGGAAATTCATATGAACCCATGGTTAAACGCCGTTTCTCAAGTAGAGGCTTTGGAGGATTTGGTCCTCAATGCGGATTTGGTGGACTCTATGCGCGAACGCTGGTCCGGTCTGTCCGGTAGCCAGGTGGGTCGTATCAATTTCTATACACCTTCTTTCAAGCATCATGAAACATCGGAGGTCTCCGCCTGTGGGAAGAATGCCTTCCCGGCCATTTCCATCACCGGTGGGGACTGTAAGTTACAGTGCGATCACTGTAAGGCGAAGATTCTGGAGCCGATGATTCCGGTGCGGACGCCAGAAGAACTGGATCGTCTGGTGGACCAGATTGTCCTGGATGGGGGCCGTGGGCTGCTTCTTTCAGGAGGTTCTGACCATCAGAATGTGGTCCATTATGAACCCTATTTCCCGATGGTGCGCAAGATCAAGGATCGATATCCGAGTTTACAGATTGCCATGCATACGGGTATTGCGACCCCGGAGTTTGCACGCGGGATGGAGGATGCAGGCGTCGATGTGGCCATGATGGATGTGATCGGTGCGCAGGACACCATCAACCAGGTTTATCATTTGCGCCGTTCGGTGGATGACTTTGAGGCCGCGCTGGAAGCTTTGGTCGCCACCAAGATGAAAGTGGTGCCGCATATTGTCATCGGGCTGCATTACGGTGAATTGCTCGGTGAGTGGAACGCACTGGAAATCATCCGACGGCATATGCCCAGTGCCCTGGTGTTGGTGGTAATCATGCCGCAGTATGCCGCTTCGAGTCGGCCTTTCGCGACGCCAGCGGCGGATGAAATCGGTAAATTCTTTATGGATGCGCGGACTGCGCTGCCGGAAACGCCGGTATTGCTGGGCTGCGCGCGGCCTTCCGGCGTGCATCGTTCCATCACCGATACCTATGCGGTCATGGCGGGATTGAACGGGGTGGCCTTTCCCTCTGATGGCATGCTAGCCCTCGCCAAGCACCTGGAACGGGATGTCTTTGTGACACCTTCCTGCTGCTCCATGATTGTCGGTGAAGAAGTCCTGGCGCTCGGTGACGAGACGACCACCATGCCCTTGGACTATGTCCCCGCCGCGCCGAAGCATCGTACACAACTGCGGGATATCCCGATTGTGTTTACAGCCTGAGACTGCATTGTTTCTTCTGGGCTTCACGTTCGTCCGGCTGCTTGCGTTATGACTACGTATAACGCCAAAGACTGGCTTGTGGTCGATACCGGCTTGCGCCCGGCCGACGAAAATATGGCATTAGACAAGACGTTGCTCGTGGCGATGTCCGAAGGTCAGATTCCCAACATTTTCCGCTTCCTGCGCTTTGAGGAATCCGCGCTAGTCGGCTATCACCAATCACCTGAGCAGGAACTCAACTTGGAGTTCTGTCGTGAGCAGGGGATCGCGGTGCAGCGTCGTCTCACCGGTGGTGGTGCACTGATTTTTGATCCCACCCAGATAGGCTGGGAGTTGGTTTGTCGGCGGGACGCGCTGCCCCAGGGTGATATGGCGTCGTTGTCACGAAAGATCTGTGAAGCGGCAGCGGTTGGCTTGTCTCTTTTGGGAGTGACCGCGCAATTTCGTCCGCGCAATGATATTGAAGTGGCAGGGCGAAAAATTTCCGGCACCGGTGGGATTATGGATGGAGACACCTTGCTGTTTCAGGGCACGGTGCTGGTCGATCTGGACATTCCGCGGATGTTGCGCGTACTGCGCGTACCGCTGGAGAAACTGGATGCCCATGCCATCTCTTCGGTGGCGGAACGGGTGACGAGCTTAAAAGCCTTGTTGGGTAAAGCACCGGAGTTGATGGCGGTGCAGAAGGTCTTGCTGGATGGTTTCCGCGCGCATTTGGGGCTGTCTTTCGTCCAGGGCGACTTGCCGGATGCCGTAGCCGCGCTGTTGCCGGAGGCGTTGGCGGAGGTGCGTGACGCGGAGTGGCTCGGCA
>NZ_JAGDVS010000125.1:7427-25339 GCF_023255755.1 Acidithiobacillus sp.
CGCCGCGCGCGCGACGATATGCCGTTGCGTAAAGCGACGTTACGCGCCCCCGGTGGCACGTTGCAAGCGGAAATGCTCTGGGATAGTTATGGGAACCGAGTGCGGCAGGTTCACTTCAGCGGTGATTATTTTGTCCAGCCGCGGCGCGCTATCGTCGATCTGGAGGCGGTGCTGCGTAATGTCCATCTGAACGACGTGGACGGCGTTATCGAGGGGTTGTTCGAGAAGCAGGCTGTCGATGGCTTCGGCTTACAGCCGGAGCACTTCGCGACGGTATTGCGGATGGCGGCAAAAGACGCGTGAACCCTTTAGCCATAGATGTACTGGTGATTGGTGCTGGTCCAGCCGGTGCGGCGGCAGCATGTGCTGCGGCGGGCAAAGGCCTTACGGTGATCTGCGTGGATCGCCGTGCAGAGGTCGGTGTCCCGGTGCAATGTGCCGAGTTTGTCCCCATGCCGCTCTTGCGTACCGTACATGAAACGGATTCGCGGGTGCAGGACGTAGCAGGGATGTTGACGGTACTGCCATCCGGGCTACAGCATCACAGCGTCTTTCCCGGCATGATGATTGACCGGGCACGTTTTGATCAGGGGTTGGCGGAGTTGGCGCAGACGGCGGGCGCGCAGGTGGAGATGCGTTGCCAATTCCTCGCCTGGGATGGCGCCGTGGCCCGCTTGCGGCGCGGCACAGATGAGGAGCTCACGGTGCGCCCCCGCTTGTTGATTGGCGCCGATGGGCCACATAGCCTGGTGGCGGCGGCGGTGGGCTTGCCGCATCAACAGGTCGTTTATACCCGTCAATATACGGTGCCGTTGCTGCGTTCCTATGCGGATACGGACATTTTCCTCTCGGACGCCTTTCCTGGCGGCTATGGCTGGTTGTTTCCTCGCGGGTCGGTGGCGAATCTCGGACTGGGTGCGGATCGGCGTTTTGAGGATAATCTTAAATTGCCGCTGGAACAGTTGCATCGGCAGATGGTAGAGCGCGGGATCATCGGCGAAGCCGTCTTCGGACGTACCGGTGGCGCGATTCCCGTGGGCGGCATTCGGCTGATGGTACATGGCAACGTGGTGCTTGTCGGAGACGCAGCGGGGCTGACCCATCCCATTACCGGGGCGGGTATCCCCGCTGCGGTAATCAGTGGTGAGGGTGCAGGATTGGCCGCTGCTGATTATCTGGCGGGCGACGGGGACGCGTTAGAGAGCTACGCAGAAGATATGCAGGATCAGTTTGGTCCAGCCCTGGCGCGGGCTGTGCAGCGGAGAAAATCTTTGGAAGCCGTGTGGCGACAGCCTGCGGCCCAGGAAGACAGGGTAATGCGATCCGGCTGGATCGCCTTTGATGAATACTACGCCGCCTGAGGCGGAATGACAGGAGGAACTTCCATGAGTGCGGTAGCGCAAGAAAATTCTCAGCCCTTGAACTTTTATCGCCCGGATTATTTCGTCAAAACGCCGACGATGCGGTCGCCTGAATATGTGCAGCTCAGCACCGCGGCGGCGATTACGCTGGGCCTGGTGCCTGGGGTGATGCACCGTACCTCCTGTACTAATTGCCTGAATCTGTTGATGACTTACCCGGAAGGCTGTCGTGCCAACTGCACCTACTGCGGTCTGGCCCGGCATCGTGAAGAGAGCCGCGATTACGCTGACCGCAACTTCATCCGGGTGGACTGGCCGACGGTGCGCGTGGATGAAATGCTCGAACGTATCGCCAAGAACAGCGACAAGGGTCAGTTCCAGCGTATGTGCATCAGTATGATCACCCATCCCGATTCTGATCATGATACACAAGTCATGCTGAAGCGCTGGATGGAAGTGGCGCCCCACATCCCCGCATCCATCCTTTCCAATCCGACCACCATGGAGAAGCAGGATCTTATCGACCTCAAGGCGATGGGTGCCGATATCTTTACCGTCGCACTGGACGCCGTGACGCCAGAAATCTTTGAGCGCACCCGTGGCAAGACGGTGCAGAGCCCTCATTCCTGGGACAAGTACTGGCAGACCATCGAATGGGCGGCGGAGATTTACGGTCCCGAAAAATTCGGTGCGCATCTGATCTGCGGCATGGGCGAGACGGAGCAGGAAATCCTCGCCGTCTGCCAGAAGATGAAAGATATGGGCGGTCACAATCATATGTTCGCCTTCTTCCCCGAGAAGGGTTCCATGATGGAAGATTGGGACGCAGTGCCCCAGGACCATTGGCGCCGGGTGCAGTTGGGCCGTTTCCTCATCGATTATGCGGGTGGCCGTTATGAGGATATGGAATTTGATCAGTATGGCCGCGTACTGGGTTTCGGTTATCCGCAGGCGGAACTGGAAGACATCATCAACTCCGGTAAGCCCTTCCAGACCTCTGGCTGCCCAGGGAAGGATGATGAAGAAGTCAGCGCCTGTAATCGGCCTTATGGGGATTCGTCGCCTTCGGACATCCGCTCCTTTCCCTTTGCGCTGAACAAGGAAGATGTGGAGATCGTGCGGCGCCAGATGCGGTTACAGGATTTGCAGTTTTTGGGCTAGCGCCAAGGTCATGCCCCGAATCGGGGTGTATTATGTAGTGCGCATATAGGGGCTTCGGCCCCTTTTTTATTGGGCGCTGTGCGCTGTGGTCATAAAATCTCGGAATGTTTATTGTTGCTAATAAACCAATATTTTATGGGTTGATAAACGGATTAAAAAATTGATAGAACCAAGGCCTTGCAACACTGTTCCAGTTCCAACACAATCATCGTGTCATTAGCGACACAACTGAGGGCGGAGGATGCAGATGAAAAAATCACGGATTTTAGGAATTGCGGTTGGCGCGACGTTGGCGATGGGCCTGTCGGCCAGTGCGTTTGCTACAGATGGTTATCAGTTGATCGGTATTGGTCAGTACGCCATGGGCATGGCGGGTGCCGTCGTGGCCGCGCCGGATGATCCCTTGTCTGCGGCTATGAGTAACCCGGCCGGATTGGCATTGATGACGCCGCAAGCGGCATTCTCGGCGGAGATTTTTAATCCAACCCGCAAAACCAATTTTGGTTTTGGCGAGATTGGTAGCCATAGTAACGTCTACGGCGTACCGGCCATTGGTTGGGTGGCACCGGCATTTGGAGATGGCATTGTATTTGGTGGTGGTGTATATGGTACCTCCGGCTTGGGGGTGAATTACATTCAACCTAGCGTAAATGGTCCAGCATACAACATGCGTGGCAATCCACCTTCACCGGGGTTTGCGCCGGGGACGATCAATGCGTATAGCAGTATTACGTTTATGCAAATGGCTCCTTCTCTCGCGATGAAAGTGAATAGTCATTTGGCAGTAGGTGCGTCTTTGAATATCTCTGCCGAGCAGGGTTCATTCGTTCAGTCATTTACACCAAATAACAATGCCTTTTTCGCAGGGCAGTCGAACGCGTATTATGTCGGTGGGGGCTTAAATCTGGCCGCGCCCTCATGGGCATATGGTGTAGGTGTGACTTTGGGCGCACTGTACAAGGTGAATGATATGGTGACACTGGGTGCTACCTATAAGTCACCTGTAATGTTCACACCAATGACATGGCAAGAGTCTGGCGAAGTAGGTCCGGGAAATGTGCAAGGTGGAGCTGGGCAATATAGTGGGCATTTGAATTACCCACAGCAAATTGCTCTTGGTTTGGCGATTCGCCCTATTCCGCAGTGGTTGATCAGCGTAGAAGGACAATGGATCAACTGGCATGCTACCATGAATAACTTCACCATCTACGGACCTTGGCAGGGTACTTCCAGTGTCGCGTTACCGATGCATTGGACTAACCAGTGGGTGGCAAACATCGGCACACAATATGATCTCACCAACTGGCTGCAGGTGCGCGCTGGTTACACATATGGTTCCAACCCCATCAGTAACGCAGACACCGCAAGCAACCTGATTTTCCCAGCAGTTGTTCAGAATGCGATTACCTTTGGTGCAACGCAGAAACTGGGTATGGGTTGGAAGTTGACTGAAGCGTACATGCATGCGTTTGCTAATACGATTACTGGACCTGCTGGTAGTTCGCCTTTCTATGGAAACCAGGCACCCAGCGCCACCCTCGCCGAGAATGCCTACGGTCTTCAGATCGGTTACGACTTCTAAAAAATCCCTCCTCAAGGGCATGCGGGAGACGGGTAACCGTCTCCCTTTTTGTGTGGGCGCCTTGCGCGGGGAGGGGTTTTTGGGGGAAAATATAGTAGAGCGCATTGCTAGGGATTATCATGAAGCCGATACCGATTACCGATGTCAGCAGTCTGAAAAACGAGCTGAAAAAATACAAGATAGGGAAGAAGCTGGAGATCCCCCGTTTCAATCAACTGGCGCGGATGGCTTATCTGGGGCGGCTGGTGATGACACCGCTGGACCCGGAAGACCCCTCCTGCAAGTCTTTCCTGGTACATATCCAGGAGCCGCAAGGACTGGCGGCACATTTTATTGATCTGGATGAAGATTTGCAGGATGGCATCCTGATTCTCGACGGCGAGCAGTCCATGGCCATGGCAGGCATCATGCAGGCGGGCGTGGAAGAGCGGGTGCGCTGGCATCAGGCCCTCAATGAGCGCGACTTCTATTTCTCCGCTTTTTATCGCCCGAAGGATAAAGAAGCGCAGGAGGAGACTGCGCAGAGCTGATCGGGGCGGATAGGTTGTTTCGATTGGATGCGGTTTTGTAAGTCGTGCGAATTCGCCTGATTCATCTGGGTGGGCTCGCCCCGGAGGCTCTGCACCGTGCTTATGTTGGCTTGGCGGAGGCGCAGGGTGAGCAGGATGTGCCCATTCTGCTGCTGGCGCAGTCTGACGCCCATCTGAGTCTGGGGGCCGCACAAGGGCCGGGTGCGGAGCTGGACCGGGCGGCTTGTGAGCGGCTGAGGATTCCGGTTGTGCAACGGGCATTGGGTGGTGGTTTGGTCTGGGTAGATCCTGGTCAGTTGAGTTATTTCTTTATCTTTCCGCCTGCTACGCGGGTGTGCCGTGCGCCTGAGCTGTTTGCCCTGATTGCCCCTTGGGTGATCGCTGTACACGCCTATTTTGGATTAAAGGTGGAGGCGCGGGATGGACATGATTTTTGGTGTCAGGGGCGCAAAATCGGCGGCACCGGGGCGGCCACCATTGGGCGCAGTCTGGTGCTCGGTGGCAGCTTCATCCTGGATGCGCAGTGGGCGTCCTTTGTGGACTGTGTGGCGGCGCCTTCACATGAATTCCGTGCTTGGCTGACAGAAGCGTTGCAGGAAGGGTTGTGTAGCTGGTCGCAGTTGCTGGACAAGGTGGTGGATCCAGGGGCTTTGCGGGAAGTCTGTCCGGCGTTGCTGCGGGCTGCGGGCTATGAGTTGGTCCTCCCGACGGAGCCTACTGAGACCGAGCAGTATGCGATGGGGCAGGCCGAGTTGGAGGAAGTGGATTGGGACCAGCCCGTCCGCCGTCGGGTGTTTGCCGGTATCAAGCTCAAGGCGGGCGCTTTCCTGACGGAGCAGCACTGGCCTGATGGCCACTGGCTGCGAGTGTGGACGGAAAATGACACCTTTCGGCGCGTCGCTGGTTCTGCCTGGTCGGCGGGGCAGGGGGATACGCTGACTGGCCTGCAGCCTGGTTCGGCGGGGTTTGACGAACGCTTGCGGGAAATGGCCGGGGCCGGGGCCGCGCTCTGGGGCGAAAGACTATCAGAGACGGCGGTCTGGACGGATTGAATCTGTCGTGCCTTTTAGGGATATCCTGAATTCATGCAATGGAGGTGGCCTGGTGCCGAGTATTAGTGACCGGATGCGCAAGCGCTTTATTCTTATGGCGGGTGATCCCGAATTGCGGGCTTCCGTGGTGGCGGCGACGCCCGAAGGCTGGGGGATGACGGAGGCTACGGACCTGGACGGTCTCGGCGATTGGCAGGAAGTGCTGTTGCATCGTTTCATGCTGCTCAGTCTGGATGATCCGGGGATTGTAGATCCTGTTGAACTGATTGATATCCTGCGGCGGGAATACCAGTTGAATATTGCGATATTTTGTCTGGGTGGAAGCCAGGAACGGCGGGATGCGGCGCGTTCGGCGCGGGCGGACCGCTTTTTTGACCGGGATACGGGCTTGCAGCGTCTGCCGGAATTTTTTGCCCAGTTTGGCTGGTGAGGGGTGGACCGCCCATCGGCCGGAGCACCGATGGGGATGGTCTGCTGCGCAGGGTCAGCCGACTTTGGCGTGGGCTTCGGTATCCAGCAGCAGGTCATGGCTTTCGCTCCGGCCGTCGGCGCTGACGGTGAGGGTGGCGATACGGATACCAGCGTTTTTGAAGGTGACTTCGTAGGAGAAAATGCCGGGCAATTCGATGCTGGTTTCCTTCATGGTCTTGCCTTCGCAGGTGACGCTGATCTTTGCCGTTCCCTTGCCTTCCAGCAGGGCCTGAATCCGGAAAGGATGGCCGGCCACGCGGCGATAAACTTGCGGGTCGCGGTTGGCGTTGTATTGCAGGTTGTTGAGTTTGACCATTTTGATCAGATTCATGCTCATGGTAGCCCCTTCTTAATCACGCTATAAAATGAATTGTACACGCATTCAGCTGAAACTCTTTTATCCTAGACGAAAATCGTCCGGAGTGGTAGCGGGGTGCGACCGAAAAATCCATCAGGAGTGATGATGACACAGTCAATCGGGTTGATAAGCGCATTAGATGGAGTGCACGTGCGTATTGAAGCGCTGGCGCGGCAGCAGGCTGCGGGGATGGCCTTGCCGCAACTGGTGGTGGCGGGCGTGGAAGAAGCGGCAGCCATGTTGCGCATTATGCTGGCAGCGGAGCACAAGCCTTATGCCAGTGATGCAGATTTGCTGGAATTGTGGAGGGCGCTGGTGAAGGGCGCACCCCACTGGAACACCATTCGCGACAATTGCCGTGAACTGATTTTTTATCAGAATTGCCTGATAGCGGAGCGTGCCGACGCGCTGCCCGCACAGCCGGAGCGCATGGTGATTCATACCCTGCGCCATATCTATCTGTACCTGCGCAGTCATGCCGAGCAAAACAATGGGGACAAAGTTATGAGTGATACGAAAATGGCAGAGAGTAACGGCTTGCGCCTGCTCATCGATGAGCCTTTTTATGAGCCGGTGGCGAATGAAGTAAGGGTGTTCATGGCGGCCTGGGGTCGGCGTCTGCCGGTCATGCTCAAGGGGCCGACGGGCTGCGGCAAGACCCGCTTTCTGGAGCACATGGCGTGGCGCCTGAAACGGCCGCTGGTGACCGTGGCCTGCCATGAAGACCTTACCAGTTCGGATCTGGTCGGACGCTTTCTGATCGAGGGTAACGAGACGGTCTGGCAGGACGGCCCGCTGACCAAAGCGGTGCGGGAGGGCGCGATCTGCTACCTGGACGAGATCGTCGAGGCGCGTACCGATACGACGGTCGTCATTCATCCGCTGACCGATCATCGTCGTCATCTGCCCATCGAAAAGCTCGGTGTAGAGATCACTGCGCACCCCGATTTTATGCTGGTGATTTCCTACAATCCGGGCTACCAGACGGTGCTGAAGGACCTCAAGCCTTCGACCAAGCAGCGTTTTGTGGGGATGAATTTCAACTATCCGCCCGCCGCTGTGGAAACCCGGATTGTGATGAAAGAGGCGAGCATGGATGAGCGTCGGGCCAGAGCGCTGGTGGCGGCGGCGGGTAAGGCGCGGAATCTCAAGGATCAGGGATTGCAGGAAGTGACCTCTACCCGCGCCCTGATCTATGCGGGTGCGCTGATGGTGGCGGGGTTGGACGCGCTGGAAGCCTGTACCGTGGCGATCATCAATCCGCAGACGGACGATCCGGAATTGGCCGAGGCGCTGCTGGAGATTTTCCGGACCTTCTTCCCGGAACAGGGCTAAGGAACGGCCATGTCGGCGGCGACGGAGGATATCCTCGACCATCTGGCGGCCATCAGCTTTGTGGCCGGGAGGGATGCGCGGGCGGCTTTGCCAGCGGTTACCCCATTAGGTGAGGTGGCGACCTTGCGGTACCTGGAGACCGGGCGGGACCTGTTTTTTTATGATCGGGAAGCGGGCAAGGCGTTTTTTCATGCCACCGCCGATTTGGTAAAAGCCTTTGGGGGCTTGGATCCCTGGCTCGATCAGGCTCGCAGGTTCCTCAGTCAGCGCGGTACTTTCCGGGCGGCGGTGGGCTTCTTTGAACAGGCCAGCGCGGTACGCCGGGGTTGGGGTGTAGAGGGAGAGGCGTTGTGGTTTGCCTTGGGTGCCGCCTGGGTTGACCGGCATGTGGACAGCGCGGCCTCCTATTTCCGGGTGCCTGCAGCCATTCTGTTTGGCGACGCGGGCACTGAGGGGCTGCGGGCGCTGCTGACGCCCGCCGATACCCTGGCCAAAGGGCGCCTGGGGCTGGGGACCTATCTGGAGGGTGCCATCAAGGTACGTGGCATCTGCGGACTGGAGGGTGTAGCAGAGTGGGCGCGGCGCGGCGCGGATGTGCTGGCGGCGGGGCGGGTGCGCGGTGAGGCCTGGTTCCGGCTGGAAAGTGACGAGGCGCGCAGCTTCTTGCTGGAGGTTTTGCCCGGCTTTCATATAGGGACCCACAGGCGGCTCTTTGGACTCCTGCTTCAGGCCTGGACCGGGCTGCATCTGCCCCTGGAAGAGGGCGACTGGAGCCTGGAAGGCGGGCGCAGTTTTCTGGAGACCGACGGGCGCAGCCTCTTCGTACCGGCGGTGATGCCGGACCGGGAAGAGGCACTGCTCGCCTTTTACCATACCGGCGCGCATCTGGTGTTTGACAGCTACGAGCAGGATGCCATCCGCGCCCTTTTTGCGGAAATCGGTATGGAGCATCCACCCCTGGATCCCGACCAGCGGATGACCTGGCGGCCGCTCTTCGCGCAGTTCGGGGAAGACCTGATCCGCTTCCAGCTTATTTTCGACCTCTGCGAAGACTTGCGCGTGGATGCGGCGCTGGAACGGGAGATGCCCGGCTATCTGGCACGGGTGTTGCGGGCAGCGCATGCCCACAATCCGCCGGAAGGGGCTGCCGGATGCTATTACCAGGCAGCGCTGTCGCTGCTGGAAGACGGTATGGCCGGAAGATTGCCGGAGGATATGGCCGCGTTGACGATGGCGCAGGCGGGCATTGTCGATGCCTTCCGGGCGGCGCTGACCCTGTATGCGACGACGGATTTGCCGCCGATATCCCTGTCCGAGCGGGCCCGCGCCTATCTGCCCGGCCATTCGCCCAATGCCGCGCGACCGGTGTATCCGCGCCATAAACGTGGCACTGACGCGCCGGAGATGGATGGTGGTGGCGAGCTGGGTGCCGCCGGCCACGAAGAGAAGCCCCGGGAGGCCCCGCAACAGGCGGAGGGCAACGATCCGGATATGGATATCCCGCCCGAGGATATTCAGGGGACCGGCGGGCGCGTCGGGGTTGGTATTCCCATCCCCGCTAGGATTATTGGCAGTGGTCGCGGGGTACAAGGTCCCCAAGGCGGCTGGCCTTACCGGGAGTGGGACTACCGGCAGCAGAGCTATAAGGAAAACTGGGCACGGGTGCACGAGCGCCCCCTGCGCGAACAGGATGAGGTCAGAGCTGTCGCCATTGCCGCAGAATATGACGGTACATTAAGGCGTCTGAAGCGAGCCTTGCAGGCGCAGAAGCCGACCCGGATGGCGCCGCGCCGTCGGCAGTACGAGGGTGACGAGCCGGATCTGGAGGCTGCGGTGCAGTTTATGGTGGAACGGCGCGCCGGGCGCTCGCCTAAAGCCAGCATTTACCAGCAAAGACGACCGCAACAGCGGGACACTTCCGTACTGCTTCTTGCCGACCTCTCCACCTCCATCATGGCAGAGGCCGGAGATTCCGGGGTACGGGTGGTGGATCGTCTGCGCGCGGCCATGCTCCTTTTCGGCGAGGCACTGGTAGAAGTGGGTGATCCCTTTGCCCTCTATGGCTTCGCCAGCAAATATCATGACGAGGTATTGCTCTACCCTATCAAGCGCTTTGCCGACAAGTTTGATTCCCGGGCGCGGGCCTTGCTCGGCGGCTTGTCCGGGCGGTTGGCGACACGCATGGGGGCAGCCATCCGCCATAGCGCGCGGCTCATGCTGCGCAGTCCGGCGCAGCGACGTTTGCTGCTGATTCTGTCGGACGGCCGTCCCGCAGATTATGACGACGGCGGTGACTTTCGCTATTTGCAGGAGGATACGCGCATGGCGGTGAAGGAGGCGCAAGACCTGGGTGTTCACGCCTTTTGTATCAGTCTCGATCCGCGTGGTGGCGAATATCTGCCGCTGGTTTTCGGGCCGGGGCACTATCTCGTGTTGCCCCATCTCGACAGCCTGCCGACGCGTCTACCGGAGATTTATCTGCGCCTGCGGGGCCACAGCGTGTGACGGGTGTGGCGCAGACGGTTGCCAGCAGAGTGAACGAGCGGGGGATGCTGCGCCCGCAGATCGCCGCGACCCGCCCGGCGGTCTTCGTCGGGGCGGCGCGTTACCGGCGGGCGAGCTATGGGGGTAACCATCCCCTGGCGATTCCGCGGGTGTCCCTGACCCTGGACCTCATCAACAGTTACGGGGCCATGGCACCGGAAGAATATCGGCAGGGCCGCCCGGCAAGTCATCGGGAGCTCTTTGGCTTTCATACGAAAGAGTACATACAGGCCTTTGAGCGGGCGCAGTTTCGCGGTGGTGTGCAGGACAGCGATCGTCAGCGTTATCAGTTGGGTACGCTGGAGAATCCCTATTTCCCCGGTTTTTTCGATACGCCCTCCCTGGCTACCGGTTCCAGTGTGCTCGCGGCGGAAGCCGTGCTGGAAGGCGCAACCGCCTTCAGCCCTGCGGGCGGGATGCACCATGCCGCACCGGGTCAGGCGCGCGGCTTCTGCTATCTCAACGACCCGGTGCTCGCCATTCAGCGCCTGCGCCGCGCCGGTCTGCGGGTGCTGTACTGGGACATGGATGCCCACCACGGTGATGGGGTGGAGGCGGCCTTTGTGGAGGACCCGGACACGCTGACGGCCTCCCTGCACATGGATACGGACTACGCCTATCCCTTTCAGGGCGGTAAGCTCACCGACTGGCCGGGACTGGCGGTTAATCTGCCTTTGCCCAAGGAGGTGAATGACAGCGAATATGCGCTGGCTTTTGCCGAGTTATGGCCTCGTGTTTTGCAGCGCTTCAGCCCTGATGTCGTCGTTCTGCAGGCGGGCACCGATATCCTCGCACCGGATCCTTTGAGCAAGTTTCGGGTTTCCAACGGCTTGTTCTGGCAAGTCGTGCGCCAGATCGTGGCGGAAAGTCCGCGTCTGCTGGTCCTAGGCGGGGGCGGTTATCATCCCGTTGCTTTGGCGCGCTGCTGGACCGGTCTCTGGGCCATTCTGAGCGGACGTTTGTTGCCCGTGGAATTACCCGCGCCTGGGCAAGCGCTGCTCCAGGCGGTCGAATGGGAACTGGACGATGAGGATGCGCCAGACTATCGTCAGCAGTTCCTGAGTCTGGAAGATGCGGCCCGGCCCGGCCCGGTGCGCGCCGAACTGCGTGAACGTCTGGATTTTTTGCTGCACCATCATCCCCTCTTTGCCAACAGGAGTAACGCTGCGTGAATGCTGCGGAAAATGGACTGATTCCGGGGGCCGCGAGCAGTGCGGGTACCAAGGCCTATGTGGCGCGCTTCGCCGGGACCCTTGCTGACGAACATTTCAGTGACTTTTTGAACACCCGCATCAAGCTATCCTCCCTGGGAGTTGGGACCTTCCCCGGTGGCGTGGACGATGTGACGGATGTCGCGGTGGCGGCTATTGTGGCGCGGGCCTTGCAGTCGGGCATCAACGTCATCGACACCGGTGCCAACTACCGCTTCGGGCGGGCCGGGCGGGCGGTAGGTGTGGGCATCGCGAAGGCGATGGCGGCAGGTATCCAGCGTGAGGAGTTTTTCGTGGTCGGCAAGGGGGGCTTTCTGACCTTCCCCGACGGACGGCCAGAAGATCCGCTGAGATTCTTCCGTGAGGAGGTGGTGGCCAAGGGGCTGGGCAAAGAGGAGGATCTGGTCCAGGGGGTCCACTGTCTGAGTCCGGAATATATTGCCTGGCAACTGGATACCCTGCGCGCGCAAACCGGTCTGGAAACCCTGGATGTGTTTCTGGTGGATCAGCCGGAGGTGCATATCCCCTTGATTGGCAAAGAACAGATGTATCGCAAACTGATGGATGTGTTCACTATGCTCGAAGCGGCGGTGCAGGCCAACAAGATTCGCTACTACGGCATTTCCACCTTCAATGCCTGCCGGGTAGAGACGGATAATACCCTGTTCCAGTCCCTGACCAGCCTCATCGGGTTGGCCGAGAAGGCGGCGGGGCAGGGCAATCGCCACCATCTGCGGGTAGTACAGTTGCCTTTCAACGCGCTGATGCCGGAGGCCTACACGCGCTTCAGTCAGGTGACGGGGCAGGGCAATATCGGCTCGACCATTCAGGCGGCTTTTCAGCTCAAGCTGACCATCATGGCGAGCCATCCCCTTGGCAAGGGCCTGTTGGCGCGGGAAGAGGTGCCTTCCCTGCAGGAGGCGATGCCGGAACTGGCCGATGCCGCGCAGCGCGCCATTCAGTTTGTGCGCTCCACGCCCGGCATCGGGGTCACCCTGGTGGGGCTCAGTACACCCCTGCATCTCGCCGATTTCCTGGCGGTAGCCAAACAGCCACCGCTCCCCAGGGAGCGCTATCTGGCCATGTTTGAAAAGGAGCAATAGGCCGGATGTAAGTAATCCCGTTTACTTTTCGGCAGAATCAGGTGGCTTTTTCTCCGCCGCACTTTTCGAAGATTTGGCCATTTCGGTGAGCAGACGCTCCTGTTCCGCGAAAGAGAGGCGGCGCTGGCCCGGCGAAAAACCCTTTTTGGCAGGGACATTGGCGGCAGGATGGCCGGCACGCTCGCTCTCCTTGGTTTGGGTATAGTCTTGTAACTCGCGCTGCCATTGCGCCGCTTTCTCGCCGGTGTCCGCGCGTCCCTGGTAGTTGGCGGGGGCGGCCGGCGTCTGCTTGGCGAACCAACTTGCCTTACGCAGTTCCTTGTTGTAAGTGCTGATCCACAGGTCAATGCGGCTGAGGTCCCAGAGCGCAAGGGCGCAGAGTACAACGGCAAGGCTAATGGCTTCCCAGATTAAACCCAGAAAGGCCAGCATAATAACCGCCACGCTGACCAGCGGAAAGGCCCAGGCCCATGCCTGTTCCAGATAAATACGATGTGCGCCGACAGGAAACAAACCCCAGTATAGATAGCCATATAGAGATTTTTTCTGGAGTTTTTGCAGACGAATTTGTAAACTCTGTACCCCAGCGCCTTGCAGATCGAGCTTTTCCCAAGCCTTGGGCATGGGTTATCCTCCGTAAATACTGTATTGAAGCGCTCAGATATTACCCATAAACTGGTGAAAAGTCGCGGGCGACTTAAGGATTTCCATGGCAGACAGGCGTTTACAGGTTTTTCACACGGTGGCAAGGCTGCTCAGCTTTACCAAGGCGGCAGATACACTGCATATGACCCAGCCGGCGGTGACCTTCCAGGTCAAGCAACTGGAAGAGCAGTTCAATACGCGTTTGTTTGACCGCACCCATAACCGCATCAGTCTCACCGAGGCCGGCATGGTGGTTTATGAGTACTCGGAGCGCATTATTTCCCTCTACGTCGAGATGTCCAATCGCGTAGGGGAGATGACCGGTGATCTGCGCGGGCATCTGCTTATCGGCGCCAGTACAACCATCGCCGAATACATGCTGCCCCGGGTGCTTGGCGATTTCAAAATGAAGTATCCCGACGTGCAGGTACGGCTGCATGTGGGCAATACGGATAAAATTGTCCACATGATTGAGGATAACAGCATCGATCTGGGGCTGGTGGAAGGTCTGGTAACCAACAAGAGCCTCGCCACCCTCAAGTGCTGCATGGACTCCATGATTGTGATTGCCCACCCCGATCATGCCCTGGGTAGTCACGAAAGTGTGACGGCGCAAGAGTTGCTGGATTATCCCTTCGTTTCCCGAGAAGAAGGATCGGGCACCCGTGAGGTGACTATGGAGTACTTGCATCAGGTCGGCGTGGATACCAACGATCTGCATATCACCATGGAATTGGGCAGCCCGGAAGCGGTTAAAGGGGCGGTGGAAGGTGGGCTGGGGGTGGCTGTTGTCTCCGAGGCGACTGTCCTCAAGGAGCTGGCGCTCGGTACTTTACTGGCCCGCCCCTTGAATCCGCCGCTGGCCCGCCCCTACTCATTCGTCTATCAGAAGCAGAAATTCCGTAGTCTGGTGATGGATGAATTTCTGGAGTTCGCGAAAGACCGCTGTAGCAGGGATATGCTGTCCGTGCCGGTGCGTCGAGAGAGTTAATATGAAACATTTTGCCGTCGTGCAGCACAGTTACTCCGAGTTTCTGGGCATCGTGGAGAGTCAACTGGAGAAGCGCGACATCGGTTTCAGTTACTTCCGGGTTTTTCTCAGTAACGAACTGCCGGGCAATGCGCTGACCTTTGATGCCTTATTTCTGCTGGGTGGGCCTATGTCTCCCCTGGAGACGGACAAATATGCCTGGCTGACCCAGGAACTCAATACCATCGCCATTTTCCGCAAGGCGAAGCGGCCAGTGGTGGGCTTTGGTCTGGGCGCGTTATTGCTGGCGCAGTATGAAGGGGCCGAATTGCATCTGGAGCCCTACCATAACGCCTATTTCACCACCGCCCATGCCACCGATGTCGGCCGCAACGACCCGCTGGCGCAGGCGGTGGACGGCGCTCAGGTGATGGTCTGGTCGCCGGGCACCGCCACCCTGCCGGAGGGCATCGAGCCGCTGGTGGTGGATGACGAAGGTCGCTGGATCGCCTTCCGCCCGGAAGAGGGGGTGGTAGGGCTACTGTTCCGGCCGGAGATGAAGCCGGGGCTGATTGAAGATATCCTCATGGAAGAGGACCGCGAAACGCCCGAGAATATCGGCGAACTGCTGGGGCAGGCGCGGGCACTGTGGCCGGAGATGCAGAAAACTACGGACCGGGTCATTGTCGCTCTGGTCCGCGAATTGTCTCTTATGACGGAGAAACGCAAACCACGGGTATTTGCCCTCAAGGTGGACACTGGGGACGATGTATGAACAGTCGGGAACGCCATATTCTCCGCGTTATGCGCAGGCTCGGGAGTGCGGAGCAGGAGCAGGTGCTTACTTTTGCGGAATTCCTGAATAGCCGGCGACAGCCAGCGCCAGAGCCGATGCCACGGGAGCCGAATATCTTACCCGCCAAAGAGGGTGAGACCGTCGTCGGCGCGATTAAACGCCTGCGGGAAAGCTATGCCATGCTCGATGCCAAGGAGATGCTCAACGACACCTCCGGCCTGATGTCCAGGCATGTGATGGGCGGGGAAGCGGCAGGGACGGTTATTGTTGAATTGGAGATGATGTTCGAACGTCACTATCAGCGTTACCGCGGCGCGCCGGAAGACGCGTGAATCCACGTCGCACCGGGTGATCGCGCCAATGTCGGATATTCATCATCTCGTGCAGATTCTGCTGCACTTTGACCAATACCTGATTCTGTTTTTGCAGGAATATGGAGCCTGGGTCTATGCCCTGTTGTTCCTGATTCTCTTTGCGGAGACTGGGCTGGTGATCATGCCGGTCTTGCCGGGCGACTCCATGCTTTTTATCTGTGGTACTCTAGCCGGTGCAGGCATCATGAGCGCGCCCTGGCTGCTGGGTTTGCTGGTGGCTGCGGCGGTGCTGGGTGACGCGGTGAATTACTGGGTGGGCCGCCGCTGGGGTGTCCACCTTTTTGGCGGGCGCTTGCTCAATGTCCGGCACCTGGATACGACCCAGCGCTTCTATGCGCGACATGGCGGTAAGACGGTGATTATCGCCCGTTTTCTGCCGGTTATTCGTACCTTCGCGCCCTTTGTGGCAGGTATTGCCGCCATGCCGTACCGTCGCTTCTTTGGCTTCAATCTGACGGGCGCTTTCCTGTGGGTGGGGGGCTTGCTCGGCGCGGGCTATTTCCTCGGGCGCTTTCCCTGGGTCAAAAGCCATCTGAATATGGTGATTGTCGCCATCATCGTGATTTCGCTGATTCCCGCTGCGCTGGCCTGGCTGCAACAGCGGTTGCAGCCTTCCGAACATCCTTCCCGCTAAGTCTTTGTCGCGCTGTGCCCCGTTGCGCGCGCTATGCGCCGGGCAGCGCGCTGTACCAGCCAATCAAACAGAGCCTGCTGATGCGGGTCACCGGCGGCTGTATGCTCCGGGTGCCACTGGACGGCAAAGACATCTGGGTTGTCGGGCATATCCACGGCTTCAATGACGCCATCCTCGGCGATGGCGTTGATGCGTAGTGCGGGGGCCATATTCGCGATGGCCTGGTGGTGCCAGGAGGATATCTCCAGGGTATCCCGCCCGGCGATTCGCCCTAGCAACGTGTCCGCCAAGACGATGACCTCATGCATGACGGGATTATGCTCGGCGTTGCGATGGCAAATGCGGGTACCGATGCTTTTGGGCAGGTCCTGGAGCAGGTCGCCGCCCAAGGCGACATTAATGATCTGCAGGCCGCGGCAGATGCCGAGCACCGGAATACGCCGGGCGATGGCTTCTCGCGCCAGCGCGATCTCAGAGGCGTCGCGGTCCGGATGTACGGCATGAATGCTGTCGTCACGCGACGCACCGTAAAAATCGGGAGAGATGTCGCCGCCGCCGGTGAGCACCAGCGCGTCACAGCGCGATAGAATAAGTCGGGCTTCGGGGCACTGGGGTGGAAAAAGGATGGGTAACCCGCCCGCCTGACAGACGGCGGCGGCATACTGAGGGGCGAGGGAAAAGGCCTCTCCGTTGCGCTCATAGGCGCTCAGCGCGATGACGGGTGGCGCGGAGGGGGGGGAATCATCCACGACGCGGATTCCCGTCCAAAGTTAGGATGGGCGTGTACAGTTCAGGGCGGCGATCACGGAAGAGTCCCCACTCCAGCCGCTGTGCAGCGAGGGCTTGCAGGTCGAGATCGGCATAGAGGATGGTCTCTTCCTGGTCGGCGTGGACAATGAGTGCGCCGGTGGCGTCGCTGATGAAGGAGCCGCCATAGAAGGTGATTTCGCTCTCCCGGCCGATTTCCCGTCCCACCCGGTTGGCAGCCACGACGGGGACGAGATTGGCGGCGGCATGGCCTTGCATGACCCTGGTCCAGTGCCCGCGACTGTTGATTTCGGGGGCCTGGGGCTCGGAGCCGATGGCGGTGGGGTAGAACAGTATTTCGGCACCCTGCAAGGCCATCACTCGCGCTGCTTCCGGGAACCATTGGTCCCAGCAGATGGCGACACCGAGGCGTCCGTAGCGGCTGTCAAACACGCGGAACCCGGTGTCGCCGGGGCTGAAATAAAACTTTTCCTGATAGCCGGGACCGTCCGGGATATGGGCCTTGCGATAGAGCCCCAGATCGCTGCCGTCGGCGTCAAAAACCACAAGACTGTTGAAGAAGGCGTTATTGGCGCGCTCAAAAAAGCTGACCGGGAGCACGACCTCGCGCTCCCGCGCCAGCTTTTGCATGGCGAGCAGGGCGGGGTGGCTCTCGCGGGGCTGCGCCAGGGTCAGGAAGTTGGGGTTCTGATCTTTGCAGAAGTATGGCGTGCTGAAGAGTTCCTGGAGGAGAATGATCCTGGCCCCGGCATCCGCCGCTGAGGTTACTTGTCGCAGCGCCTTGGCGATATTGTCAGCCTCGTCCCCCCCTACGGCCATCTGAATGGCTGCTACTTTTACCCGCATCTGCAACCTCGTTCGTCATGGCCAATCAAACATCGCTTCCGGCCTGTGGGATAAGTATAGAGGACCCCATCATTGAGACAATAGGTTAAGTGATCGCCCACCAGTTCACGGTTGACGCCAAGTCCGTGGAACGGCGGGCTGAGCTGTCGTCACTGCCTTCTCCCCACCCCC
>NZ_JAGDVS010000125.1:25349-35813 GCF_023255755.1 Acidithiobacillus sp.
AAGAGGCATTGCTGCACCTGCCGCAGCCGCCCGAACTGCAACTGCTGCCACAACTTTTCCGTGTACCCACGGATACTTGCTCTACCGCGCCGCGCCGCTGCCAATACGCCAGCATATCCTCGACCAGTCCAACAAAGAGCTTTAATTCCGCAGCCATCTGGCTGGCGCTGGCCATGTCTTGTTTCTGTAGTACATCCCGAATTGCGAACAACGGTTTCATACCAACGCCCTCCGGTTCAGAGATGGCTTTGATAGGGCGTCGCTGCGTTGTCCATAAAGCCGCAGCCCGATGACCAGCAAGGCAAAAGCTGCCAGCACGCCAGCGATCCAAGCCGTAGAAGATCCCGGATGTTCGGCGAAGGCGCCCGTCTGGTAAATCACCGTGCTGGCGCCCCAGGCCAGGCCGGTGCCATAAAGCAGGGAGAAGATCATCCAGCCCCCTCAATACGCTGGATGACGCCCCAGCCCAGCGCAATGCGTGCTCCACCCACCTGCAATACCGCACCGCGCTTGCCCGGACCATGGACCACGCGGGTATCGGTGCCCCGGCGGATGCCGAGCATGCGCATGCGTTGCTGCATATCTCTGCCCCCGGTGACATCGCGTACTCTGGCACTGTCGCCCAGTTTAAGGTCTCCTACGAACAGGGATGGATTCACTGAATCGGCCTCCGCATTCAGAAAAATTCGACGTGCAAACGCAACATACCGACCGTCGCATCAGGAAAATAGCCGTTGGGATGCTGTATATATTGCAGGTCTGGCTGCAGGCTGAGGTGCTCAGTGAGCTTCGCGACGTAGGTGAGTTCGTAAGCCGTCTCGGCATTGCCGATGGCGGTGGTTTCCACGCCAAGGCTCTCTGCCACGGGACCTGGGCGCAGCCAGGCGCGCGCCATACCGATGGACAGGCTGTCATTCGGGCGACCGGCGAAGGGGTGGCCCAGGCGCAGACCCAGTCCCAGATACCAGGGGACGGGATTGATGTCCTGCGGCGCGCCGCCCATCTGGACAAAGGCTCCCAGCCGACGTTCTCCGGGCAGGCTCCAGTTCCCTTCGGCGACGGCATAAACGCCCGAGGTCGTGGGGGACAGCCCATAGCGATCCGGGTAGGACGGCTGGTAGTGCCAGGCACCTGCTTTGAGGATGTACTGACCATAATTGTCGCTGCTGTCCTCAAGATCGTCTTCCTCCTCCTTGCCCCAGTGCAGGCCGCCTTCCCACAAGGCCATGTAGCCGCGTTCAAAGGCGGAGGTCTGGTGCTGAGGGTCGCCCTGAAATAGTGCAACCTTGCTACTCAGGTGCTCGCTGTGGGTGCCCACCAGAAACCCCAGACCTGAGTAAGGATAGGTGGCGGTACCAGGGACGTTGACGGTCATGGTCGGCGTCATGCCAAAGGAGCTGTTGATGAGCTGCAAGGCGTTGGCAGTGACGTCAAAGTAATAATTTACGTCCATATAACCGACACGGGTGTTGATCCAGTCTGTCCAGTGTTGGCGGAAGGCGGCATCGTAAAAACGGACTGCGTCGGGTGCCCAGATATTACTGGCCGTCTGGATGTCGCCGCTATAATTTTGCTGGGCCCCGCTGCTATAAATGCCCATGAGGGAAAGGCTAAATTTGCCCCCCTCCAGAGGCCTGCCTTCTCAGTGTTATACTCAACGCCAAACTGGCCGGCAATGTTGCCCTCCCTGCCCCGGCGAATGCCGCCCGCAAGGTTGGAAAAGAGTTCACTGTCGGCATGTCCAGCCCAGGAGATGCCATCGGTCAAATGGTGGTAAGCCGGCAAATATTTGGGAGAAAGGCCTGGTACATAGGGGACGGGGCCGCTTCCCCCTGCCGCTGGATCCTCCGCTGCCCAGATATCAGAAAAGGGCCCGAAAGTGCCAGCGCAGATGACAAGCACAGCAGCGGTGGGGCGGAAAAGTCGGGACATGGTGCGCGCTCCTTGTTATGATAATAAGAACGATTATCAATTTCATATAAAGAGCGCTGCCTGTCAATAATCTCTGATGTCGAAGTGCGTATGGATGACCCAATCATGTTGATGGCAATGGTCGGGCCATTGTTCATAGGGGAGCGCCATAGCGCGTCATAACTAGCGATTGGGTCTTGCCGCGGGCATGGATACGACCTATAGTCCCAAACATGGACTATGGAGCATCGATTTTACTAATGGCTAATATTCGACTTGATTCGGAGAGAGTTATCGCACGGGCGTCCGCTCGTCCTGCGCTCGGGTCGTCGCCGTGCGCCCACGTCCACAACGCAGTATGCACATCGAGCCGAACTTGTTCGGCTTTTTTATTGTGGGTAGGGGCAGCCTCGAAGTTTCTCTTCTTGATGAGAAATGGCAATGTCTCTGCATAATCAGCCAATCGGCAGATTACGCAGCGGCGATTCCCAGTTAGTTCGGGAGATAAAGAATGCGGAATAAACATCGCTGGCAGGTTGCCATGGCGGCATTGACGTTTTTAGGTGGAATTAGTGTGTGTCAGGCGGCGCCGCATGCGGCAGGCCACAAGGCTTTGCATCGGGTCAGTCGCCACAGCCACGCACGGCTCCATTATAAGAGCACTTCGAAAAACTCGAAAACAGTCCAAATACAGTTCACACGTGACAATGGGTTAGTGCCTGTCAGACAGGCGAAAAGGGTAGCTTTCCGAACTGCCCACAGGACAGTATTGCGTGCTCTAAAAAACGATTATATGGCGTTGGCGCCGACGGCTTTGCAGTTGATGCATCTCGCGCCGGTTGAATTTGCTGGGGTAGGTGCGGCGCCACAGCGCGTTTCGACTTACGACTTTAAAATGCAATCCTTTCCTGCGGCCGATGCGGAAAAGGTAACGAGCCCCATTTTTGTCGATCAGTCGCTGGCGCTGGTCAAAGCCGGGATGGCGACGGATGACACGCCAGCCGTTCTTCCCGAAAAACCGGTGGCGGCTTCGGTCGACGCAATGGCCGTGACCTCAGTCTCGGAGCGGTCGCATTTGCGACTCGCGCTGGAGATGTTGGCCAGCCAGGCCTATCACTGGACGCGTCACCCTTTGCAGGCGTTGGAAGCCAGTGGAAATGCCACTGTCGGGCCGCAAGCTGCTGCCCAACTGGCGGATGACATCGCCCAAGAAGGTCAGTCTGCGGCATCGGATGGCCATTCTGACGCTGGCTCCTGGCTCTCACCCCGTTCCTTGGCGGTTTCTGCGCTCAATTTTATCGGGGCCCCCTATCGCTGGGGTGGTATGAGCCCGGCCTCCGGCTTCGACTGTAGTGGCTTTGTCAAATATATATTGGCGAAGTTTGATATTCATGTGCCACGCACCTCTTATGCCCAGGCAGCCGAGTTACAGAAGGTTTCCCGGGTCAATCTGCGGCCTGGTGATCTGGTGTTTTTTGACACTATGCATCGGCCTTATTCCCATGTAGGGATCTACATTGGTCATCAGCATTTTGTCAGTGCCCAGACGCCCAGCACGGGTGTTCAGGTGGCGAGCTTAAATGATCCTTATTGGGCGGCGCACTTTGACGGGGCGCGTAGCCTGCCGGTGTCCAGCGCTTCCTGATGACGAAGTAAATACCTGCCCATTGGCCATAAAAAACCCGCGCTCTGAACCAGCCCGCGGGTTTTTTATGGCCTGCAAGGCGCAAGGCTGTTGGCGCAGACGGGGGCGACGTATATGAGCGCTTAGGCGTTCTGCTCCATATCATCCGGCGTTTTCCACTCATAACGATCGGGCGCCTGAGTCTGGGCAGCCGTGAAGCCCTCCTTCTGGAGCAGTTCGGCCAGTGCAACGGCCCCTGGACCGGCCGTTTTTGGGTTCGCCAAGATATTGCTGGCGATTTGTGCCGCCTCATAGGCGGTCAGAATGACTTCTACGCTCTGCTCTTGCTCTTCGCGAATTTGCATGAGTGGCTTCCTTTAGTCAAAAATATGGGGTGGTTGTTTGAAATGATCCTCTGTTCGGTAATCCTGCTTGGCCAACAGATAGGCGATATCCAGGGTGTCTTTAGCAAAGACCTCGGCATTCTTGATAATGGGTTCGACTATTTTAGCAAGATCCTTTTTGTCGAAGCGGATGGTGATACTTTGGTCGTCTTTATGGATGACTTCCATAGTGCTCTCCTTTAGTGAGATCGAGAGACAGTTTTTCTGCCTATGAATTGTTGCGCATATCTATAATGGATTTTTATAGCGCATACGTTATGATCAGATTCTGAGGGTTTAGTTCAGCGCGGAGGTTTTGTCAAAGGACGCGGCCGCAGCGCCGGGTGCCCCGCTTTGATCCATGCGGGCGAGCAGGCGAAAGCCCCCAATGACACCGAGGATGCGCGCGCGCACGGCGTCCTCCCAAGCATCCTGGGCCAGGGGCCAGTATTTGCATTGGGTATGTGCCGTGTGGGGGATGTCTGGCGTGGCGTGGCAGTCGAGGGCGATGAGGAGATCGGGCCAGACGTGGTCGGTTTCGTCCGCCCTCGCTTCCAGCCAGTCCGCACCCAAGGCTTCAGCCAACGTGGCGGCATAGCGGGCCTTTGCCGGATCAGTCGGATGCCAGAACAGGATGCGTGCGCGCCGTTTATACATGAATGCCCTCTTCACCACGAATTTGTGTAAAAATAGCAGGACTGGCGATAAAACGGGAGCAGAAATGGGGTGTCGGGAGTGATCGGGGAGGACTGGTCCGTGCTGTTGGGGCAAGCCGGGGCGCTGGCCCAAGTGCTACCGCAGTTCCGGGCGCGGGAGCAGCAACAGGCCATGGCCGCGCAGGTGGCCCATACTCTGCGCGACGGCGGTGTCGCCTTGATTGAAGCGGGGACGGGTACCGGCAAAACTTTCGCTTATCTTCTGCCGGCCATGCTTTCCGGGCGCAAAGTGCTGGTTTCTACCGGCAGCAAGGCCCTGCAGGATCAGATCCTGGAAAAAGATATCCCGCTGCTGTTGCGAGCCACCGGAAAACTGTTGCGGGTGAGCCGCCTCAAGGGGCGCGCTAATTATCTCTGCCGGCATCGTCTGCAACGCTTCAGCGCTGAGGGTGTGGCGCCCGCTTTGGCCGCACCCCTGGCACGAGTGGCGGACTGGGCCGGACGGACGCGGGAGGGGGATGTCGGTGAACTGACTTCGGTGCCTGAGGATTCGCCGGTCTGGCCTCTGGTCACCTCGACTCGGGACAACTGTTTGGGTAGTGATTGTCCGGAGTACGGGCGCTGTCACGTTATTGAGGCGCGGCGCCAGGCGCAGGAAGCGGAGATTCTGGTGGTGAATCACCATCTGCTTTTTTCTGATTTGGCACTAAAGGCCAACGGCATGGGGGACTTGTTGCCGCAGGTCGAGGCCATGGTGCTGGATGAGGCCCATCAGGTGCTGGATTTGGCCGGGCGCTACTTCGGCCAGCACCTGAGCAGCCATCAGCTCTGGGACTGGGGACGGGACAGCCGGGCCGAAACCCTGACTGAAGCAGGGGACGATGAGCGGCTGCTGGCAGCGGCAGCACAGGTAGAAACGCAGACGACGGCGTGGCGGACGGCTTTGGGTCCGGGTGAGGAGCGCGGGTCCTGGACCTTGAACCCGGATAGCGCGCAAAGCTCTGCTTTTGCCCGTTTGCGTCAGTCCGTGGCTGAGCTGGCCCAGGCCCTGACTGCGGCTGCAGCACGTGGCAAGGGCCTGGAGCAATGTGCGGCGCGAGGGGTAGCGTTGCTGGCGACGGTGGATTTTTTTACCGCGCAAAACACCCCGAATATGGTGTTCTGGCAAGAAAAGAAAGCACGTACGGTGCAGCTCCATGCCACCCCGCTGGATGTGTCAGCGCTGTTGCAGCGGCATCTGCTGGAGCCGGTGGAAAGCGTGGTTCTCACCAGTGCGACCTTGCGGGTAGGCGATAGTTTCGCCAGCACCGAGCGTGCTCTGGGTTTGACGGCAGCCAGCACTTTTACAGCCGCATCACCTTTTGATTATGCGCGGCAATCCCTGCTTTACCTGCCGCCAGCGATGCCGGAGCCCAATCATCCCACGTACACCCAGGCCTGTCTGGAAGCCGCTGCACCGGTCATTGAGGCCAGTGGCGGACGGACCTTTTTCCTCTTCACCAGTCACCGGGCCTTGCAGGAAGCGGCAGCATCCCTGCCGCAGCGGCTGTCCTTCCCTATTCTGGTGCAGGGGAGCATGCCGCGGCCCCGTCTTCTGGACCGTTTTCGCAGTCTGGGTAATGCGGTGCTGCTGGGTGCGGCCAGCTTTTGGGAGGGGGTGGATGTGCAGGGTGAGGCTCTCTCCTGTGTCATTATCGACAAGCTGCCCTTTGCCAACCCTTCGGACCCGATTTTGCGTGCCCGCACGGAGCAGTGTCAGGCGGCGGGCGGTGAACCCTTCCGTGAGCTACAGATCCCGCAGGCGGTGATTGCCTTGCGCCAGGGCGTAGGGCGGCTGATTCGCTCGGAGACGGATCGCGGCGTGCTGATGCTCTGTGACCCACGCCTGCGCAGCAAGGGCTACGGACGGATCTTCCTCGACAGTCTGCCGCCTATGCGGCGCGTTTCCAGCCTCGACGCGGTCCATGCGTTCTGGCGGAGAGAGGCCTGATGGGACTGCCGCGCTTTCTGGCTATGGATACGGCTACCGAGGCCTGCTCAGTGGCCGTTAGCACCCCGGCTGGGGTGGTTGAAGAGTTTGTCGTGGCGGTTAACACCCACAGCCAGTTGCTGCTCCCTATGATTCAACGGGTCCTGGATCGCGCTGGCATTACCCTCGCCGATATAGGGGCTATCGCTTGCGGCGTAGGTCCTGGAGGCTTCACCGGGGTGCGTATTGGCGTGAGTACGGCGCAGGCACTGGCTATGGCACGCGGCCTGCCAGTTTATCCTGTCTCCAGCCTGCAAGCACTGGCGGCGACGGTACCCCAGCCGCAGGTGCTGGCGGCGCTGGATGCCCGCAAAGGGGAGGTCTACGCCGGGGTGTTCTGTCAGGATGCGCTGGGCATGCCCCAACTGCAAGGCGCGGAGAAAGTTTGTGCTCCCGATGCCGTGGGTTGGCCAGCGGTGGGCCAGTGGTGGGGGCTGGGTACGGGCTGGCAGACCTACCATGCCCACTGGCAGGGCCCCAGCATCCTCGGCTGGAGTGGTGATAGTTTTCCGCGGGCTGGGGCCGCGTTACGCCTTGCGCAGGCACGCTACCAGGCGGGAGATCGAGGTATCATCCCGGCGCTGCTGGAGCCGCACTATATCCGTCCCTCCCTGCCGGAGGAGAAACAAAAATGAATCTGCGTCCCATGCAGGTAGGTGATCTGGATTCGGTGGCGACGCTGGAGTCGCACATTTCGCCGGGACCCTGGACGCGGGGTATTTTCCGCGAATGCATGCAAGCAGGTTATGATGCCTGGATTATGGAGGATGACGCCGGTGTGCTGGTGGCCTTTGGGGTCTTGTCCACGGGCGCGGCCGAGGCGCATATCCTTAATCTCGGTGTAGCACCTGCCTTGCGTCGGCGCGGTTTCGGCCAGCGCATGCTGCAACATCTCCTCTGCCGGGCCGGGCAACTGGGTGCGCAAAGGGCCTTTCTCGAAGTGCGGGTGTCCAATGTCGGCGCTCAGGAATTGTATCGCTCCCAAGGTTTCCATGAAATCGGTGTGCGTTTGAATTATTATCGCAATGAAGAGGATCGGGAGGATGCGCTGGTCTTGTCCCTGTCGCTCCTGCCGTCCGTAAATCAACTCAGAGAAGGTTAATCTTTTATGTCGTCATCCCCTGTTGCTGAGGCTCCGGCCGGCGCGTTTATTGACGCCATTCGGCGTCGCCGTACCTTTGCCATCATCTCCCACCCCGACGCCGGCAAGACGACGCTTACCGAAAAACTCCTGCTCTTCGGGGGCGCGATCCAGTTGGCGGGGACGGTCAAAGCGCGCAAAAGTAGTCGTCACGCCACCAGCGACTGGATGGCCATTGAAAAGAGTCGCGGCATTTCCGTCGCCAGTTCGGTAATGCAGTTTGAATATGGCGAGCATGTCATCAATTTGCTGGACACACCGGGTCATCAGGATTTCTCCGAAGATACTTACCGGGTACTGACTGCGGTGGATTCGGCGCTGATGGTGATTGACGGCGGCAATGGCGTTGAGGCGCAGACCATCAAGCTGCTGGAGGTTTGTCGCCTGCGCGATACCCCCATCATCACTTTCATGAACAAGTTCGACCGCGAAAGCCGTGATCCGACGGAGTTGCTGGATGAGGTAGAATCGGTGCTGGGTATCCGGTGCGCGCCCGTCACTTGGCCTATTGGGATGGGTAAGCGTTTTCGCGGCGTGTATCACCTGCTGCGCGACGAGGTGCTGGTCTTCGCTGCCGGTGAGGAAACCCGGGAGCAAACGGTGGAACGGATTGCCGGGATCAATAACCCGGAGCTGGACCGGCGCTTTCCGGATGAAATGGCTGAATTGCGGGAACAGGTAGAATTGCTGCGTGGTGCCTCCCATCCTTTTTCTCTGGAGGATTTTCTGGAGGGACAGCAGACGCCAGTATTTTTCGGCTCGGCCATCAATAACTTCGGGGTGCGGGAATTGTTGGGTGCCCTTATCGACTGGGCGCCTTCGCCTCGCCCCCGTCCCACCACGGGGCGGACGGTGCGGCCTGAAGAAGAGGCTTTCAGCGGTTTTGTGTTCAAGATTCAGGCCAATATGGATCCCCAGCATCGCGATCGGGTGGCCTTTCTCCGGGTCTGCTCCGGGCACTTTCAGCGGGGCATGAAGATCAAACATTTGCGCCTGGGTCGGGATATTCAGGTGCACAATCCGATTATCTTCCTCGCCCAGGAGCGGGAGTTGGTGGAGGAAGCCTTCGCCGGCGACATCATCGGCCTGCATAATCACGGCAGTATTCAGATCGGCGATAGTTTCAGTCAGGGTGAGGCCTTGCAGTTCACCGGGATTCCCTACTTTGCGCCGGAGCTGTTCCGCCGGGTGCGTCTGCGTAACCCTCTCAAGGCCAAGCAACTGCAAAAGGGGCTGCAACAACTGGCGGAGGAGGGCGCTACCCAGGTCTTCAAACCACTGCAAGGTGGGGATATGATCCTGGGTGCGGTGGGCGTACTGCAATTTGATGTGGTAGCGGAACGGCTGAAAACCGAATATGCCGTCGACGCGATTTTTGATCCGGCGGCGGTGCAGGCGGCGCGCTGGATTCAGTGTGATGATCCCAAAATACTCGCCGAATTTACCCGCAAACATGAAGAACAGCTCGCCGAAGACGCGGGGAATCGCCTCGCCTACCTGGCGCCCTCCCGCGTTAATCTGGACCTTACTATGGAGCGCTGGCCGCAGGTCGTATTTCACGCCACCCGGGAGCATGCGGGATCATAATGCCTTTGATGAGCCGGAGGAGAAGAAGTGCTTCTACGTGCGACACTCTCGTTGATAGCTGGCCTGTTGCCTCTCGCAGCCATGGCACAAGATCTGGAATCCCTGCGTAATCAGGCCGAACAGAACCCAGCCGCGCTGGCGCGTTTGCGGCAGGCCGCATCAGCGCCGGATGCCAAGGCCGCCTTCTACCTCGGTACCCTTTACTCCCCACTGATTACTCGTCAGGAAAGCACCGTCGTCAAAGGCTGGCCGGAGGCCATGCACTGGTACCGTCAGGCGGCTCGCCTCGGATGCGCCAGAGCGGATTTTGACCTGGGTCTGGTTTATGAGGAAGGCTTAGGCGTCGCCAAAAATCCGCAACGTGCAACGGTATATTTCTCCCGGATGGCGGCCATAGCCCGTATAGAGACGGCATTGCTCCCATCAGCGAGTTCTGCGGTTGGGCGGCACACGGGTATCCATAAGGACTAGGGTAAGGGCCGATGATATATAAATCAGCGGCCTTTTCTCTAACTGATTATTGGGCCAGCGTCCGCGCCAAGCGCCGATACTGGATGGCTTCTGCCAGATGCTGGGTGCTGATCTGCCCGCTTCCTTCCAGATCCGCAATACTGCGGGCGACGCGCAGCACCCGATGGTAGCCCCGCGCGGAGAGGTGCAGGGCCTCGGTGGCGCGGCTGAGCAGGCGGGTGCCCACCGCATCCAGGGCGCAACACTGATCCAGCAGTTCGCCCTGAAGTTGTGCGTTGCGCACCTGCTGGCGTTGCCACTGACGATCAACGGCCTGAGCTATGCGTTCGCGCCAGTAGGCAGAACTTTCGCCCTGTGCCGCCTCTTGTAAGGCGCTCACCGGCAGGGCGGGCACTTCCATCTGGATGTCGATGCGGTCCAGCAGCGGGCCGGAGAGCCGACTGCGGTATTGGCTGACCTGCGCCGGGGTACAGCGGCACATCTGCTGCGGATCACCGAGATGGCCGCAGGGACAGGGATTCATCGCCGCGACCAACTGAAAACGGGCCGGGAAAGTAGCCCGCCGCGCCGCCCTGGCGATATGGATTTCTCCAGATTCCAGCGGCTCCCGCAGCACTTCCAATACCGCACGGGGGAACTCGTACTGGCATTTCGTCCAGGAA
>NZ_JAGDVS010000198.1:0-15472 GCF_023255755.1 Acidithiobacillus sp.
GGAAGCGATTGGAACCGGTGCGGACCTGGATTGAGGCGCATCGGGATGTCCTGTTGACGGAATATCGGAGGTTGAATCCATGAATCAAGCACCCAGAATTGAAACGGCGACGATTACTGGCCCGTTCCAGATAGAAATCCATTGGTCCACCGGCGAAGTGTTTACCACGGATCTCAAGGATCTTATTGGTCCGCCACGGAAGGAAGACCCCTTTTGCGCGCTTCATGATCCGGCCTTCTTCGCTCAGGGGCATGCAGATGACTGGGGCGACGGTCTGAGTTGGCCCGGCGGATTGGATCTGGGCGCAGACCGTCTCTATGCCCTGGGGAGGAAACAGGCAGGATTACCAACGCGTGAGGACTTCATCCAGTGGATGGAGCGGAACAATCTCAGTCTGACTCATGCGGCAGAAGCCATCGGTATGACTCGGCGCATGATGGCCTATTACAAAAACGGCTCGCGGCCGATACCAAAGACCGTTTGGCTGGCCTGCATCGGTTATGAGGTGCTTGAACGCCACGCAGCTTGATTAAGGTGAATAATGGCCGATTTTGCAGCGGGAGCGGTCATTCCCCCCCAGCTTGGGGAGGAGTAATATCGGCCAGAACCGGACACCTACTCCTGGTACAAACAATTTAAATAAGAAGATCTGATGCATACTTTTTGCACAGCTCGTTGAATGGCTCATTCGCATACTGTGCATTTAAAGTCGGTTCAAATAGAATAGCACATTCGCGTCCAATCGCTAGCTCAGGCCACGCCAGTTTCGTGATTAGGGTGACGATCGCATATGCTTCTAGGTATCCGAGATATGATATCCGCATTCCCATTGCGCTGTAGATTGGCCCATTGCTATTCCAAAGATGAGCATTACCCCCGACAGAGCCGCTCGTACAGGTTCCCATGCCAGTCTTTATTCTTTCTTTCTTCTATATTGCCGGTCAGTGACACCCCCATTTCTTTGAAAGCCATTTCCTCTTTGGTGTCGATGCCCCTACGTCGTCCAAGCTTCTTGGATATGTCTTTGAACCCCAATTCTTTACCGGATCTCCATGCTGACCATTTAACTCCATTCTTGGATACATGACAGTCGCATGCAAAGACCATCACCTCTAGATAATTCCTTAGAGATGCTACTGCTTGCTTGTAATAGCCATGAGTTAAATTAAAAAGTGCAGCTGCCAAGTCGTCACTTCCATCAAGCATGCCATCCAGCAATATTCCTTCAGTAGGAAACATCTCTATCCAGTCACTCCACAACGCATGTAAATGCGCAATTCGACTACCTTGGTGATTGGTAGTCCTAACTGCGACATCATCTGGGAGCGTCATAATTTCGTGCCACACATTTTCGCTAATCAGATCAGTCGGGGCAGATTCTGGGCCGTCGTCACTGATGGAAAAATCTTCCGGCTCCAACACTCTCCGGACTGCACGAAAATCATCCAAATCAAGTTTCCGTGTCATTGGCTAGTTACGCCTTTTTTTTCTGCATGCCGGGAACTCGGGATAAGCCCGGCGCACCAAGGAGAGGGACTCGTGATTGACCTTGACCAGAATCTTCGCCTCGCTGTGTTTCTGCGCGGCACGAAGTAGGCGGATGAACTGAAAAGTATCGCCATAGCCCTGTTCGTCGTGGATGAGCAGGGTTTGGCCGGGAATCGGGCGTCCGTCCCAGCAGGGGGCGACCTGGATGTGTCGGGCGAGGGCCGTGGTGTGCGGCAGATGGTAGCGGTATCGGTACGCTTCCCATCCGCGCGCGAAGTCCCCCAAGGTAAGCAGGGTGTCGGCAAGATCGTCGCGCGCCGGAAGATCACCGGGGAGGGTCTCGACGATCATCTCCTGTATCTTGCGTACGGCCTCAAACCGGCCCTGACGGCGGTAGGCCAATGCCAACAGCTTCCAGAGGGGGATGGGGCCCGCCCGCCCTGCAGATAGGGATGCAGGAGGGTTCCCACCGCCTCGGGGAGATCAGCGGCAATAAGCGCCTGACCGTGGGCGAGGAGTTCGGCGATGGTGTTCAGTGACAAAAAAGTTTCATCCTGACACCGGGGGACCACCGTAACCCATTGATTTTTTGTTCTCCGGGTTTGGCATAAAATTTAATGTTTCATCCTGGCGTCTCGCGGATTTTCTGCCCCCTCGGGGTGCTCTTTACTTCCAGTGGCAGGTTGGCAGCGGCTGCCGACCATCAGCGGAATCACTGCCCACGATCGGCGGAATCGAAATCAGCATACGGACATGGTCCACCATCAGATGTCCCACTTCTATCCGGCTTTCCTTATGCTGGGCCAAGGCCCGAAATACCTCCCCAAGATCATTCTGTAACTGACCGTACAACACCTTACCTTATGCTGGCACTTCGGAATAAACACTATATGATACCTGCACCCCCACCTGCTGTGCCTTAGGCTCAATCCCTCGTCCATCGGTACCTCCTTCGTCGTGTGCTTGGCGGCTCGCAACGTCGGTTCTCCGATGGACTCCGCTATACGTCAAACATCTACTGTCACCCCGGCAGAGCCGGGGGATTTCCTGTTTTTGGTTAAGCAAGCTCAGCCTGCCAGCGCAAGCATCAACTGATTGATGCGGGCGACGAAACCGGCAGGATCTTCTAATTGCCCCCCCTCAGCCAGAATTGCTTGATCCAGCAGCAGTGCTGACCATTCGGCGAAGCGCGTATCGTCTTTTTCGCCTTCTATGCGTGCCAGCATGGGATGGGTCGGGTTGATCTCCAAGACAGGTTTGGTGCTGGATACTTCGTGGCCGGCCTGCTTGAGCAGTTGCTGCATGTACAGGGCCATGTCCCGCTCGCCTAGGACGATACAGGCCGGAGAACTGGTCAGACGATGGGAGACGCGCACAGCCTCCACCCGCTCGCCCAAGGCATTTTTGATGCGTTCCACCAAACCCTCAGCACCCTTTTCCGTTTCTTCCTGCGATTTGCGTTCTTCTTCGGTTTCAATGGCGCCCAGGTCAAGTGCACCTTTGGCGACGGATGTCAGTGCCTTACCCTCAAATTCGGGCAGATGGCTGGTCAGCCATTCATCTACGCGATCGCTGAGCAGCAATACTTCGATGCCTTTTTTGCGCAGCAACTCCAACTGCGGGCTGTTCTTGGCGGCAAGGAAGGAGTCCGCAGTGATGTAGTAAATTTTGTCTTGACCCTCGGCCATACGCGCGAGGTAATCGGCCAGCGATACATTTTGCGTGTCTGTGTCCGTGTGGGTGCTGGCGAAGCGTAGCAGCTTGGCGATCTGTTCGCGGTTGCTATAATCCTCGCCCGGTCCTTCCTTAAGTGCCCGTCCGAATTCATTCCAAAACGTCTGATATTTTTCGGGCTCTTTCCCGGCCATTTCCTCGAGGAGACTCAGTATTCGTTTCACCGAACCGGAGCGCATCTGATCAATGACTCGGTTACCTTGCAGAATCTCGCGGGAGACGTTAAGAGGCAAATCGCTGGAATCGATCACACCGCGCACAAAGCGCAGGTAGCGGGGAAGGAGCTGCTCGGCATCGTCCATGATGAAGACGCGCTGCACATAGAGCTTGATACCGTGGGAATGGTTGTGATCCCAGAGATCAAAGGGTGCTTTGGCAGGAATGAAGAGTAAGGAGGTGTATTCCAGTCGTCCTTCAACATGGTTGTGGCTCCAGGTCAGAGGGTCGCCATAGTCGTGGCTGACGTAGCGATAAAACTCCTTGTACTCGTCGTCGCTGATCTCGGACTTGGATCGTTGCCAGAGAGCGGAGGCCTTATTGACCGTTTCCCATTCGTCACCAGGTTTGCCATCTTCGCCTATTTTGCGCATACGGATCGACAGGGGTATGTGATCCGAATACTTGTTGATGATGCTGCGTAAGCGCCATGCGCTGAGCAGGTCCTGGCGTTCTTCCTCGCGCAGGTGCAAGACGATTTCGGTACCGCGCGCGGGCAGATCCAGGGTTTCCAGGGTGTAGGTTCCGGTACCGTCCGACTCCCAGCGAACACCATGCTCGGCCTCCATGCCGGCGCGACGCGTGTTCAGGCTGACGCTATCTGCAACGATGAATGCCGAATAAAAACCTACTCCGAACTGGCCGATCAGCTTGGCGTCTTTGGTCTGATCGCCGCTGAGGCGTTCAAAGAACTCTCGCGTTCCGGATTTGGCGATAGTGCCGATATTAGCAATCACCTCGTCGCGGTTCATGCCAATACCGTTGTCTCGCACGGTAATGGTGCCGGCCTCGGGATCGAAGTCCACCTCGACCTTGAGTTCGCTGTCACCTGTTAAAAGGGCAGGGTCGGCCAATGCCTCGAAACGTAGCTTGTCGCAGGCGTCAGAGGCATTGGAGATCAACTCGCGCAGAAAGATTTCTTTGTTGGAGTAAAGCGAATGGATCATCAACTGCAATAGCTGATTGATCTCGGTTTGAAATTGCATGGTTTCCTTGCTGGCGGCCATTATCTCTCCTGATGAAGTAACGGGGTTCGCGCAGAGAGCGAACGGTTGAATGTAAGCAGGCTGAAAGTGGTGCCTGCCAAAGGGAAAATCAAGGCCGCAGGTGCCTCATCCAAACCAGGCGCTGATGGGGATTCCTCGCGAGAGGATCGTTGGTGCGTATTCCGGGGCATCGTGGGCAGTGATTCTGATTGATGGTGGGCACCCGTTACGATTGATCGTGGGCACTTTTGTGGATTTTCCGGAATCGGTGCCCACGATGCCGGAACGGTGTCCCGGTTTCCCCTTGGCGAAAAGAAAACATTCTGGTCATTCATTGGCTTAAACAGCATCCTTGGCTCTTTTTACAGGAGATCCAGGATGCCCACACCGAGGATGACCATGAAGGCAATTCAAGAAGTAATCCGTTTACATGCTGCAGGCCTCAGCCAGCGGCAAATTGCGCAGGCCTGCCGTCTTTCTAAGGGAGCGATTGGCAAATATTTGCAGAAGGCCGAACAGGCCAGTATCTCTTGGCCTTTGCCTCCCGAAATGGACCCGGCAAAACTGGAAGCACTGCTTTTCCCCAGCCATCGGTCCGCCACTGTGACGGCGCCAGTGATGCCGGATTTTGCGGCCATCCACACGGAGATGCGGCGCAAGGGGATGACTCTGCAACTTTTATGGGAAGAGTATGTAGCAGCGCATGACGAACAGCGCGTCTATCAGTATTCCCAGTTCTGTGCTGCCGCACGGGTACGCGGTGACGGCTATGAAGGCGGCGTTACCGGCCAGCGCCCATTCGGGGCGCAATTCTTGAACTTGACCAAACGGCTCACCTGGATATCAGAAACGAACATTACCCCCTGATGCTTCTCGAAGAAGGGGGTGAAACCCTCGAGGATGGGCGAGACGAGTTCCTCGGGCACGGCGACAATGATCATGATGAGAACATCGTCCTCATTGAACATCAAATGACTCTCGTAGATACCGTGGCTGCCTTTGCCCGACAGGTTGCCCACGATCGAATAGCCCTTCACCCCCGCCCGATCGAGGAGATCGGTGGCAAAGTCACGATGGGCACCTTCAAGAATGATTTCGACCTTCTTCAAGGGATGGAGATTGAGGGTATTCATGCACTGGCCTCCAAAAGGGTTAGTCTCTGCTGCCGACCCGAATCCGGGTGGACCTGAAATTCGCCATCTTCCAACACCAGGGCGCGGTAGTCATCCTCAGGGTCGAGGACTATGACCCGCAGCCAGCCACCCATGATTAGCGCCTTGACCTTGGGTAGGCGACCTACGGCGGCCAAGACGAAAGGCGCCGGGGCCTCGACCAGGGCGATGAGCCGCACCGGCTCGTGATAGGGCTTACCATCCTTGTATATGGACTGGATGGGCAGACCGGTACGCAGATCGCTCTGATTGCCGGTCATCACCCCAAAGCGCCCAGCCACATTGTGGTACGCCTTACTCCCACTACCAAAGTGATGGACATCGACCGTCGAAAAATAATGCTCGAGGTTGATCCACTCGCCCACCACCACTGGTGCCGACAGAATGTTTTCGAGAAAGCGCCCCTTAGGGTCAAGGCGATAATCGTAGGATTGCAGGAAGGATCGGCCCTGTAGGTCTACCCCCTCGGTCAGATGCCGGCCACCGATGATGCCATAGAGATTGCGGGAGAGACCCCACTCCGGTCGCACCTGCGACCAATCGTGGGCACGGCGGCGTGCCATGGCCGCCGCGGCGTAGGGGTCCTCGGCAAGTTTGCCTGTCGCTCCCAAGGTTGGCATCCGCTCTGCCGCCGTTCGTCGGGTTGCTGCCGCAAGACCATTGCGCAAACGCTCCAGATAGAGCAGGTGCCGAGCGGGCAGGAGGTCGAGATCGTAGAGATCAATCTGGTCCGTGGTAGTGTTATGGGTGGCTGGCAGGAACCAGGTATCATCGGGGATAACGACGCCATTCTCCGCCAAGCGCCGCCGTACCTCGGGCTTGTTGGCCATGGCGCAGATCACCCGGGCATTGGGCAGCCCTTTACCACCACCGCAGGCGCCACAGTCGAGAGCCGACTCGTAGGGGTTGTTCTGGGTCTGACTCTCATGGGCCACCATCAGAACGAAGCGCGAGAAATTGCGATTGAGTCCAGTCGAGAGCAGGGCCTGGGAGACATAGCGCACCTGCTCGTCGATACTGAAACCGAGGCGCCCAATGCGTTCCATCTGCAGGCTGGTTTCCTGCCGATCCACCCGATATACCGTGCGCAGCTTTTCGATGAACTCCGCTTCTGCCGCAGCCGCAAGCCCCAGACGTCTAGCCAAGGAATTCTGCCCCTCCTGATGACCCAAGACAATCTCACGTAACTCCCGAACCTCGTCATCGGTAACGCGATCGCGGCTCACGCCCAGCTCCTTACCCAAGGCCCGCACGATCATCGCCCGCTGCACCGCACGTATGATGGAGTCAGCCTGCTCGGCATTGAGCTTGTCCACCAGCAGACGGGTGGAAGGCTTTTCGGCATGCAGGCGCTGGTGGATCTCGTGATAGGTGACCGGCGCCACGGTCTTGCCGATCAGCCCCAGACTGAAGAGTAGACCCACCGCCTCTACCGCCACGAAGGGCGAGAGCACGGAGGATTTGAGGTCGTGCAGTACATGCTCCAGGGCCCCATACAGAGGTTCTTCCTCGAGATTCAGCTCGACGGTAATTTCGACGACGAGATTTCGCGGAGTCTGCACCGCTGGGCAGAGGTGGACTTCGCTACCCTTGCCATATTCCAGGTAGCCAATGGGCACCCCAAAGAATCCGGCAATGCCGAGGGTCTGGTAATCCCCCAGGGCCTCCAGATGGCGGCGCATAGGTTCGGAACGAACGTCGATGCAGAAGAAGGCCTGAGCGAAGGGACGCTTCTCCGGTTTGGACTCCGGCAGGTGCACCTTGCGCACCAGATCGGTGATGTAGTGGGACTCCATCGCTTTCAGCCAGTTAAAGCCTTCGCGCCTTTCCCAATTGCGCAAGATCTGCAGGAACTGCTCAATTTGGGTTGGATCCAGGGTCTTCAGGGCCTCTTCGGCCGTGGGAGAAACCCGCCGCGCCAGTTCCCGCAGGGCCTGGGCCTGCTGTCGCGCTTCATGGACCAGCTTGGCCTGAATGTAGTCCAGAGCCAGACCTTCGTAGCCCCGCTGCGAACGGCGGGCGAGCGCATCATCCACCCGCTGCGCCCAGCCGGGCATGATGGTCCCGCCATATAGTTCGAGCCGAAGATAGGCTGCGAAAGGGTCCTGCTCGACGAAGTCCTGGACGGCCTCGGCATCGCCCGGGCAAGCATGGTGTCGGGCCGCCTCCTGTAAGAGGGCCAGACCCAGCACCATACGCACCGCCAGGAAATCCGTGAGGTCTGCCGGATAGCGCGTGGCCCAGTAGTGGTGCTTGGCCATGCTGCGAAAGCGGATGAAGCCAGCCCAGCCATGCAAGCGAGTGAGCTGGCGAGTGATGTACTTCTGCCAGGATTCCTCGGGGATCTTGAGGAGCACGAGGATTTGGGCAATCACTCCTTCGGGGCTCTCAGAAGATGCGAGCAGCTCACGCAGATGCAGTCCGCGCAGGAAGAAGCGAACATTTCGCCATGCCACTTTCTTCCAAGCAAAGTAAAAGCCCTGCTCACGCCCCGGGGCCTGCCACGCCGACTGCCCCTCGTCAAAAAAGTCGAGGCAGCTTTTTACCAACAGGTCATTGAGGGTACTGCCGATGTCCGTACCGAAGAGACGATCCACATTGGCGTAAACTGGCCCGTCGTGAGCGATCTTGCGGGCCAGAAGGGTATGGAGCCCCTCGATTACTACTCTGCTGTCGAGCTTCGCTGAGCGCCCCCGCAGGACGGCCGCCAAGGCCTCGCCATCGAGCCAGTCGTGACTGGCTATCAGTCGTTCTGCAGAACACTCTGTGATCAGTGTCCAGAGCCAGGCATCGACATCGATGCCTGGCAGATCCACCGCCTGATCTTCAACGAAGCGGCGCACATAGCGCCGCAGAGCAGAGTCATCCACTTTTCCTTCTCGACGGTAGCCCTGATAGTGCTGACGAGGTAGGTAGCCGCGCCCATTAAAAAGGCGACATCCCTCCTCTACAGCCTCCTCGAAGGGCAAATGCTCCAGACCGAAAAGGGGATTGTGGTGAATGAAGGTGCGCATGGGCCAAAAACGCGGGATCGGCTCGCTGGCCACATAGATCATCGACCGGACCTTGAGCCGGTCACCCAAAGTCAGATTCCTGTCCATGCTCCACTCCAAATCAGTCCAGACAATGCGAAGAAAAACAGGACCACGGCCCCGGCCCAAGTGATTCCCAGACCCAGGTCAACCATGGGCTCACCCCGATAGATACCAAAAAGCAGGTCCTGCAGGAAACGGCCAGCGGACCAGCCCCAAATAAGGAGTAACAGAAGCAAAGGCCAGAGCCAAGCAAGATCGAGCCGGTGAAATACCTGCAAGAGTCCGAAAAAACTCGGAAAGATCGGAGTGGCCACAAGGGCCAGGGCACTGAGGGTGATGAGTGCCGAAAGACGTGGCAGAACCGTAGCCAGCCCACCTTGCAGACCCAGATAAGCTCCTCCCATGCGGTCACTGAGCATCCCCGCCCAGATCATCAGCAGGGCCGCGGGCAAAGACAAGGCCAGGACAAAAAGCGCGACACTGTGCACTTGGGCACCATTGGCCACCAGCAGCCAGCTCAAAGTCAGGCCAGAGCTCGCCATGAGCCGCGACCAAATACTGATTTCCCGAGCACTGACGGCACGAAAGGCGTAAAACACGCTGGTAAAGAGAACCAGCATCAGCCAGATCCGCTGCAGCGACAGGGGTAGCAGGAGCAAGGCCAAGGGACCTGTGTGGTAGAGCAGTAAAACTCCCAGCTGCGGGAGCACCAGGATGGCGAGGGCTCGCCCCCACGGGCCGGGGGCTGAGCCTATCAGACGATTGAATATCCAGCTCAAGGGGAAGACCGGGAGCAGGACGGCGGCAAGCAACAAAACGATCCACTCCATGGCCTCAGCTCCAGCGTAGCCAGACGTTGAGACGACGAGAAGCACTAAGCAGGAGCTGCGTCACTCGCACGTAGAGATCGTTGATGTAGAGCTCCCGGGACAGTAGGGCGTAAATGGCCAGATAACCACCCTGCCAGCGCTGGCTAATGCGCTCACCCAAATTCTGCGCATCTCCAAAGAAGGTCAAGACCCAGCCACCCACGAAGAGCAGGGCGAGGATAATCATCAGAACTTCGTAGGAAAGTATCCCGATGCTTGCCGAAGCGTAGAGCCGAAGACTGGCCTCATGCGAATAAAGGAATCTGGCAAAATAGTGGCTGATCAGCGTGTAACCAATCACCACCAGCACGAAAGAGCCCAAAATCCCCCCCATGAGCTGCCATGGGTTGGTATGGGTCATCTTGTGGGCGGCAAAGAGAGCCTGCGCACCTGTGACCCAGGCAAAGAAGAGCAGTACGATCACGCCCTGCTCGAAAAAGAGGTGCGTGGCCACAAAGAAGTGCGAGAGACTTAGCACCAGCACCGGCACCAGGATGGTCAGTGCGGCAGCGGTGAGCCAAGGCAGGCGTAAAGGCTTAGTCGGGCGCCGTTCGACGATGTAGACATAGATTGGGTCCGGCGGCACCCCGTCATTAGCGCGGGCATCACCAATGGCGTTGCCCGCTCCGAGGAAGAGCGAGGCCTTGAAGAAGCCATGGGCAATGAGGTGGAAAACCGCCAAAGGAAAGGCCCCAAGGCCACATTCCATGACCATGAAACCCATCTGCCCCATGGTGGAATAGCCCAGGGACCGCTTGACGTCATTCTGGATGAGCATCAGGGCCGAACCGACTACGGCAGTGATCAATCCCACCACGAAAGCAATGTGCAGGGCAAGGCCTGTGTACTCGAAGATCGGCGCGAAACGGTTGAAGAGAAAGCCACCGGCATTGACGATACCGGCGTGCATCAGGGCCGAGACCGGGGTCGGCCCATCCATGGTGTAGGGCAACCAGCCGTGCAGCAAAAACTGCGCCGAGCGAGCAAAGGCCGCTAGCGCCACGAGAATCCCTGTCCAGGCCGGTACCGTCATCCCCCAAATCTGGACAGCGTTGGGCGCCGCCGCGATTTGGGCGAAGATCACTGGCAGGGCGAGACTGTGATAGCTCTTGTAGAGGATGAAGGCAGCCAACCAAAGGGGAAGATCGCCAACCCGATAGGTGATCTGCGTCCAGAAGGCATAGCGTCCAGAAGCGGGCCGGTCGGTATCGTGACCGAGCAGGAAATAGAGGAGCACTCCGACCAAGAACCAGGCCACGAGCAAGGTGATGAGATCAGCAGCAGAAACCATGAAGAGGATGGTTGCCGTCATCAAGTCGAGCATGGCAAAGAAACGTGGATAATTGGGCTCCTCAATCATGTAGCGTACCGAGTACATATGCACCAGCAGACTAATGCCAGAGACGAAGGCCCACATGATCAGGGTCAAAGGATCAAGCCAGATGCTCCCCCAGATCTGGCCGATATACTCCACCCGGGGCAGCCCAACTGCGACATAATTGCCAAGCAGAATCAGAGACAGCAAAAAGGTAACCAGGGTGGCCAGCACACTGAGCCGGGCTGCACCCGGCTTGCTATGCCGCAGGACGGCAAAGATCAGCAATGCCGCGAGGGCAGGCACGAAAGGTACGATGATCGCTAGTGGGTCCATCGCCAACTCCTCACCAGTTACACTCCTTTCCAGCCAGCCGGAATACTGCTTCATTAAGATGCCCGGACATAACGTCGGCCGGATGCCCCGCCCTTGAATGCGCTGGACTGAAACCACTTTAACTGCTCATTTTAATTAAGTTAAGTTAAGTATAGTGAATATTATCTTATAGTATTATATAAACGTAATATTACATTATGCTTCTGCACCGGCTAAAGATTTCTACGTCGCTGGCACCCTACCCGGCTCGCCGATGGGAAAGGTCGGGACTGGCACCATCTTTGGCATCTGCGCGATAAAAAGGTAGGCATGGTACAGGTGATGATCCCTCAGCACCGCCACTTCGTAGCAAGGGCTGCATGGGGTTTCATGGACGCGACCTTGCAAACAGCACTTTCGCGTTTCCCGTATCGTTGAACGCCCTGGAAGCCTCCGTTTCAGCGGACTTGCGGTCTAAACCGGGCACCGCAGGAGTCCAAGTGCGGCACTGGGTCAGGATCTCAGCCGCACGACCGCCGCAGCCCCATATCCGGATGCAGCGCTCTGCTTCGATACGAATCGCTTCCCGGACACCCTCCACCAGACCGGCATATCCTCCCTCCGGGGCCAGCGTGTTTTCCCGAATACGTCGTGCAGCAACCTCGAACAGCGGTTCACAGTAATTGACCTTGGCTGCGCCGGAGCGGATCAAACGTCGGAATTGATCATCGGTGAAACCTGCACTGCCGTGAATCGCCAGGGGGATGCCAACAGCTTGGTTAATTTTCGAGAGGCGGGGAAAATCATGTTTGGAGCCTCCGCTGCTTATTCTGCTCACAGATACCGCCAAGCAGCCTACCCCGCTTCGCTCGACGTAATGCTTGGCTTCGAGCGGGGAAGTCGGGCAACCCGCCGCAGACTCTGCCGCATCATCGAGTTGCACGCTCTCCAAATGGCCCAATTGGCCCACGACCAGTACGCCGCGTGGAGCAGCCAGATTGACCACTTTTTTGGTTAGCGCAACGTTTTCCGGCAGCAGGCAGGACGATGCGTTGAACACCACTCCGCCGCACCCTGTGCCAATCGCACCCTCCGCCAATTGGGGGTCGTTGTCCACCTCGACCTGGAACGACACGGGAATAGTGGCGCGCTGACCCATTTCGATTACGGCCTTGGCCAAGGATTCAATGCCACCTGCTCCGGGATACGATTTGGATAAACTCAGGATGACGGGCGCGCGCAGATGCTCGGCAGCCTCGATCACCCCCTCCAGGATATCCCAGCCAGCCACGCCGAAGGCGCCTACCGCATAGCCGTGGCGATAAGCGTGGTGCAACATGTCCGTCATATCGATCAAAGGCATCCTGTCCTCCTCAAAGTGCGCAAATATGGGCACGTTCCATAGACGTAGTTTCTGCAGTCTTTTCCGCTGACGACTCCCCATGTCCAAATCAAAAGTGTTCGGCCACCCGACCGAAATTTCGACGAGGCTTCCGGCTTCATTGAGTCAACCCCAGATAAAGCAGCGGAAGTTTCTCCGGCAACCGCTGCACGTGGTCCACCACCATGTAGTTCTTGGCACCAAAAATACGCGACACATATTCGTCTGCCCTGGGATCGAGACTCAGGCAATAAGTGGCGATGCCGTTGCGCGTCAAATCTTCCACCGCTTTCTTAGCGTCGTAACGCAGGTACTGAGGGTCGCGCACGTCGTTGTCGGCGGGTTCGCCATCGGTGAGCACTAGCAGCAGCTTTTTGTTGCTGGACTGACGTTTCAGTATCGAGCCAGCGTGGCGCATCGCTGCCCCCATGCGCGTGGACAGCTGGCCGGTCATGCCCGCCAAGTGCGCCTTTGCCTTATCATTGTATGGCGCGTCAAAATCCTTGAAGCGAAAATACTCCACGTCATGGCGGCCGTTGGAATCGAATCCGTGGATGGCGAAGGGGTCGCCGATCTTATCCATGGCATCGGCGAGCAGCACCGTGGCCTCGCGCGCCAGCTGCAACACGGTATTTTCCGAGCCCAGCACCGGGTCGTTGGTGGATTCGGACAGGTCGATCAGGAGCAGCACCGACAGATCGCGCACCTTGCGGATATTGCGCATCATGATGCGCGGGTCGGGCTGCTCGCCCATGCGCATCTCGATCATGGCGCGGATTGCCGCGTTCAGGTCGATCTCGTCGCCGTCCTCCTGCTTGCGCAGACGCTGCACCCCCTGGGGCTGCATGGCCTCGATCAGGAACTTGAGCCGCCCGACGATCGGTTTGTGCTTCGTCACGATCTGTTCAATCATCTCCAGGCCACCGCTTTTGGCGTGCTTTTCCAACACCGTGCACCAGTCCGGGCGATCCAGTTGCATCTGGTAGTCCCACTCGGCGTAGTGGTAGGGCTGGGGCGGTGGTTCCTTGCCTTCCAGCTCGTTGTAGCTCTTGCCGAGGTCTTCGTAGGGGAACAGCTCGCTGGAGAGTACCCAGATTTCTTGCGCGTCGTCGCCGGCGGTCTCGACCTCGAGCTCGTTGACGAATTCCATGAGACTAACCTGCTTGCGCACCTGCTTGTCCTGCCACGGCACCGCGTGCTCAAAGTCCGATACTTCGGCGGAATCCCACAGATGGCGGTTGTCGTCGCGATAGGGCGCGCTGAGCACATCGGTATGCGGGCTGTATACCAGCCGCAACTGCACCAGATCGTGGGCAAGCATCACCCCCAAGTCCCACGCGAGCTGATTGCTCACAAGCTGATTTGCCCGCTCGGCAAACATCAGCCTGGCCTTGGCAATCAACGGGTCGGGATCGGCGTAGTCAGGGTCCAGCAGCGCACGTGCGATACGGTTGAGATAATCGCCGACGCTCGCGTTCTGGTCGGGCGTGACAAAATGGAGTTTTTGCCACAAAGGTGCGAGGCCGGGGAAAGCACTAATCGCCAGTTGTTCCACACGCGCGTCTTCCATGGCGCCGATAACCAACATTTGCAGGGGTGTAAGCGCCTCGGCGGAAAGCGCTTCCCGGGTATACATCTGATGCGCCGCGGCGTGAGCGCAGGCTGCGCGATAAAGTTCCACGCCGCCGATCTTGCCGGAAGGAAGCTCCAGGTCATCATAGGCGTCGGGCAAGTGGATGATGTAGCCCTCAATATAGGGCTGATAGCCCTCGCGTTGCTCGAAATCGCCGCTGGTGGGGCGCATGAAGAAATCGCGCCCCCACAAGGCGCGTAGATACATGCCGATGCGCCGCTGCACATCGATGAACAGGGTGCCTTTACGCTCCTGTTGTAATACACCGATGGATTCCGGACTTTCTAAGGAGAAATACTTCGTTTGGGCTTCGAAATCCGTCTTGTGCGCCTGCGCACCCCACAACGCCCAGCGCCGCAGACCACCCAGCGTCAGTTGGCCGAGCAGGATACCAAGGTGATCCAGCATCGGGCGCACACCACGCGGTGCCTGTGCCAGCAGGGTGTCGATCAGGTGCAGATAGCCCCGGAACAGATCCAGGTCGCCCAGCCGCGCCGCAGCGACGGGGCTAGAGGAAAACAGCAGGGAGATCACTGCGGCGCTGGTTTTGGAATACATCTTGATGGCAGCCGCCAGCAAATCGCTCACGGCGTCTTCACCCAGTTCGCGCGCCACGGCTGGCGCACTCTGGATATAGGACACCACAAGGTCGGTGCCGCGCCCCAGCGACTTTAGGCTGGCCGCGCCGCGCAGATAGGTCTCTAGGCCACGCGGGCTAAATATCCGCAAGGCCTCCCCCCAAGACGCGCGCAGCACCTCGCCAGCGTGATCTCCGAGCTCGTCCAATATGTTCTGATACTTTTCGAGTTCGACCGCCATCATTTTGCTCCGTCAAGCTCTGTAATACCGCTATACGTACTGGGCTAAAAGAAAGTCGTCACCGCCGCATCCAGTGCATCGCGCATGTCTGAGTCGTCGGTGATCGGGCGCACCAGCGTCACACGGCAGGCGGCCATGGGATCCACACCCTTAGCGATTAGGTTGCCAGCGTAGATCAGCATACGCGTGGAGATACCCTCGTCGAGCCCATGGCCCTTGAGGTTGCGCGCCCGCTCGGCGATGGACACCAGCTTGTCGGCCGTGTCGTTAGACACACCACTTTCGTGAGAAACGATCTCGACCTCAATGGCGTGCTCAGGGTAGTTGAAATCCAGAGCGCCGAAACGCTGCTTGGTAGACTGTTTCAAGTCCTTCATCAGGCTCTGGTAGCCTGGGTTGTAGGAGATTACCAACTGGAAATCGGGGTGGGCCTGCACCAGTTCGCCCTTCTTCTCCAGCGGCAGCACACGGCGGCTGTCGGTCAGCGGGTGGATCACCACGGTGGTGTC
>NZ_JAGDVS010000198.1:15482-35549 GCF_023255755.1 Acidithiobacillus sp.
CCACTACTTCATCGAGGTAGCAGATAGCCCCCAAGCGCGCGGCAAGGGTTAAAGGGCCATCCTGCCAGCGAGTGCCGGAAGCGTCGAGCAGGAAGCGGCCGACCAGATCGGATGCGGTCATGTCTTCGTTGCACGCCACGGTAATCAGTGGTTTGCCCAGCTTCCACGCCATATATTCGATAAAGCGGGTCTTGCCGCAGCCTGTGGGACCCTTGAGCATCATGGGCATGCGCACCGAGTAGGCGGCCTCGTAGAGCTCGACTTCGTCGGCTACAGTACGATAATAAGGGGCACTACGAATGAGGTACTGCTCGATGGCTGTTTGCATTTTTTAACTCCTCTATTAGCGGGAACGATGGGCCTAATCAGGCCAGACTCGGCGCGGGTGCAGTTTGCCAACGGCCTTGAGCGCCTGTTCGCCGCCAGATTGATCTGCCTGCTGTGCAGGTCGGGACGCCGAAGGCTTAACCACTGGCACTGGGTCCGATTTATTGGCGACATCGTCGGCTGGCGCGGATGCGGGCAGTGCCTCAGGTTTGTCCGCTTCCGGCTGCCCGGGCTTGATCTGTTGCGATTTGACCTGACGCACACCGTGCGCAAGTTTTGATCCTATCTTGTTCACAGACATAAGACCTCCTCAATAATCGCTTCTATGTCCGCCACGGCAGTTTGGGCGCGTTTGCCCAGTCCGTAGACGCTCGTCCCTTCCACCGCGGCGCTGCGATAAGCCGCACGCCGCTGCATGCAAGCTTGCAATACCGGCACGTCGAACTCCGCCACAGCATCGCGCAGATCATGGGACAGGGCATTGCGCGATTCCATTTGATTCAGCACTAGACAGGCGCGCAAGCCGGGGTTGAGCTGCCTGGCCCCGCCCACCGCCGCCGCCATGGCTACGCTCGCCCACAGATCAACCGGCGAGGGAAGCACTGGAATCAACACCACATGAACCGAGCGCATCACCGCAGCAACCACCTCACCCTGCACCGCAGGCGGGCAGTCCACAACCACATAACGGTGGGTGCGCGCCAGTTGCACAATCGTGGCAAAAGGGTCGCTGCCAAGCGATGCCACCGGCGGCAGGCTGGCACCTGACGGTGCCATTTCAACCCACTGGCTGATGGAGCGCTGGGGGTCGGCGTCCACCAAGTGAGTGGAAGCGCGTTGCGCCAAGCCCGCCGCCAGATTCAGCGCCAGGGTGGTCTTGCCAGTGCCACCCTTCTGGTTGATTACCGCGATGATCTTGTCATCCATGGTTGTCCGCTGCTGCCGGCCCATCGAGCCTACGCCTTGTCCACTGTGGCCAGCGCATCCATCTCGGAGAGAAAAATGGATTTGCGTTCGCTCAGCACAGCCTGCCCTTCACCATCAATGCTGACGTTGACGTAGGTTTTACCGAAACTCACGTTCGGGTAGTATTCCTCACGCTTGGACAGGTCCGCCAGATGATCCAGAAAACACCGCATCTCGGTGTAGCTGCCGAAGTCAAAGCGCCGGTTCAGCGTAGACAGACGTTCCTGTGGCGCGGAAGGGTCCGCCTTCGGGTCAGTGGCATTGCTCATGGCGTCGCTCCTTGGTGACTTTCCGTTAGCATTCGATCCAACTCGCGCAAGTGACCAATCTCATCTTGCAGCAGACCTCCGAACAAAGTTTGCGTCTCGCCATCACGCATCCTGGCGCAGTAGTGGGCCGCTTCCTCGTACAAGCGAACCGCTTCGATCTCCAGGTCGCGGTCAATCAGCACCATCTCCTCCAGGGTGCGTCCCGGACGGATGGGCGGCAGTTGGATGCCATTGGAAGGGATACCCAACACCAACATGCGCGCCATCAGCCGTTCGGCATGCACGAGCTCCTCGTTCACATCCTCACGCAAACGCGCGCTGATATTCGACAAGCCCCACAGGCCAGCCAACGTGGCCTGCAACAGATATTGCTGCACCGCCGCCAGTTCGTGGCCGAGGGCGCGCGTCAGATATCCGGTCAAACGTGGATCTGCATGCATGGCAACTCCTTAGCCAAACCTCACCAATAGGCTTAGCTGACTTCACCATCGCGGCCACCTACGCCGACGTCGGGACTGCTGGGCAGGATGTTTTCCACTTCGGAATGCACGCGGGCGATGATGTGCGCCGCCACCAAGCCGTCACCGACGCGTTCGCAGGCATCCGCCCCGGCGCGCACCGCTGCATTCACTGCCCCGGTCTCGCCACGCACCAGCACCGTGACGTAACCGCCGCCCACAAATTGGCGACCCACCAGACGTACTTCCGCCGCCTTGGTCATCGCGTCCGCCGCCTCGATCGCCGGCACCAAACCCCGGGTCTCGATCATGCCCAGTGCAATACCCGTTACATTCGCCATTTCAACACTCCTTCGTCAGATGCGTTTAAAAAATTGCTACTTATCAGCTCGAACTTCTCCATCATCCAATCCGTCAATAATCCCGGCGATGGTCAGGTCGGTCAGAATCTTGTAATTGCCCGCTGCATAACGCGCCGCCGAACCACTTACGGTAATAACCCATTTCCCGGGAGGCACACCCACTGGATCGCACGCCACGTTCAGTTTTCCTTTGGCATCGGCGAGCACTCTGAGCGAAGAGTTCTTCAGCCCCGGGATGCGGCGCGTCGCCACCAAATCAGACACCACTCGCATGATATCCATCACTCTCCCATCCAGTGATCAATGATGCCGACGATGGTGAGATCGCTGGGGTAATCCTTGCTACCCGCTGCCTCGCGCGCCGCAGAAGAACCCACACAGATCACCCAGTCACCAGGGACGCAGCCGATCATATCGACCGCTACCTGACGTGCCCCCCCTGCCTTTTCCCTCACCACCAGCAGCGGACGATGCCCAAGTTCCTTGATACGGTTGGTCGAAACCAGCGTTTTTTCCACTTCGCAAATCTTCATCCCGCGTCGCTTCCGTTATAAGTTGCCACCGACTCGATCGGACTGCCGGAGCGAGCGTCCTGTACGGTCATGGTGCATACCAGCAAACCCTTTTGCGCCAGATCTGCGTAGCGTGACTCAATCGCCGCTTTGACCCGCCGGCAACGCTCTACAGTGCGTTCACGACTGCTCGGTACCCGGCCGTCGTAGCGGAAGTGAACCGCCAGCGGCACCGGTAATCCATGCATTAGATTCAACCTATTGAAAATCTTGATGCCCACGTCAATGTCCGGCGCCCCTTCCTCCACCGTGTGCAGGTGGGCGAAATAAGCCAAGTTGCGCAATTGAAACTCCTCGAAACCGTCGCCCACGCTGATGAAACGCTCGGCATGACCGATGTCCGGATAGCGACCACCCCACGTGCCGCATACATACTCGATCTGCGATAGATTGTTGATCAATAACGTCGCAATCAATCGCCGCATCCCCTCGTGCGGCTCACCCCTGCCCACACCCCAGCCGGTGGCGGCGCTGGTTCCCTGAATCGCCTGATACACCTTGATCCGAGCGTCGTTCTGTTCGTCACCGACGGTCTGCCGATACAGCTCCAGGTTGTCCACCGCCCGGTACAGACTCATCTCCCCATCCGCATCGGGTACATGCACCTTGATCGCGTCGGTGTCGGTATCCACTCCGATTAGCAGTGTGTCCACCGAGGCCCCACAACAAAAACTGTTTTCGATTGCCTGACGGAATTCACGCAGGCGCTGCAGGGCACCTTCCGCAGCCTGGCGCTCGTTGCTAGCGTGGGCGGCACAGCCTTCATGGGTCGGATCGGAACTGCTCCAGTGATACACAGCGACCTTGAGGTAACGTGTACCCGCGTCGGCAGCCACCGGACGACCTTCGCGATAGCGCATCAGCTCGGTTTCGATCCAGCGCTTGACGTTGGCCTCCACGTCAAACATGGCACCGGCGTAGGCCTTAAGGCTACGCACTGCGGTGTCTGGTAAGCGCAGGATGTAACGAACTAGACCCTTCAAACGTCCGTCCGAACATGGCGTGATGTCCACCGCGTGGAAGCCGCAGTCGAGAAAAAATGACACCACGTCATCCCCCCCTTGTTGGGTTCTGGCCGCGCGCGCTTGCTCCGCCATCAGGCGCAAGGTCCGCATTACGCTCTCACCATACAGGGCACGCATGTCCAGACTGCCGATCCAGGCGTCCTCCAGAATTCTGGCGGGCAAGTCGAAGCCCAGCTGTTCGCGGGCGACGGCCTGCGCGCGTTCGATAAAATCGGGTTCATGCTGCAGCCCGACAATCCGCCTCAGCACTGGCACAATGGCATCGAAGCGCCCCTTCACGGCCTGCTCGTGCGCCAGCAGGCGCTGGTTTTCCGCTACATTGGTGAGTGGATGACGGCACGGCCGGCCGCTGTCGGTCAAACACGCCGGATTGGCCGCCGGCGCCGTTACTCCAATGCGGGGTGCTGCGCGCTGCGCTGGGAATACTGGCTGACCGGGGCGTGCCTGCAGAGCGCCGTCAGGCGTACCTAAGCCGTATGGCGGGCGAGGTGCTCCAGACAGCGGGCTGATGCTACGCCCAGGACGGTTTCTCGTATTCATCTCTGTCTATCCGTTATAGATGGCTCGGTCTGGTTTTCCATCTATCCCCGCGCGCCGCCGGAATAGGTGATGGCGGATCCGTTGACGTCATTACCGCTGCTACCGGTGATCTTGCTGACCGGTACTTCGGGGCGTTCGCGATCCTTGTTCTGCGCAGCACCCATCGCGATACCGCGCTGGTCACCGCGCAAAGTGGGATTGCGCCGCGTGGAGACACCCTCGGTGCCGGTCACGCTTTCATTCCTCCGCCATGCCGCGCCGGTAATCGCAAAGCCACCTTCACGCCCGTCACCGGTGAGACGGCTACGCGCTGCATCCACTGCCTGAACCCGTTCCATGGCCATCGGCACACCCCTGACTGCCTCGTCCCGATAGCGAAACTCAGGCGTGCCGGATACCAAGCCAGCGGCCAGATTCACCGGGCCGGTGATGCGCCCTATGGCGCCATAGGCTGTGCCCGTAATGCGGTTTAAGTCGCTGCCCTGAGCGCTACGCGCGGGTGTGGCAATGCTGAAATCACCCTGGACACGCGCCGCGGACAGCACTTGTGTGGGCTGGCGAGGCGCATCAAAGGGGGCGCGCGCCAGCGGATGCGGGTTGCTGTTCATGCCACGCTGCGGCACGCGCTGCTGGGGGCTGGAGTACGGCGTACCGCTCAAGACCAGAGCCTCACCGCGTTCCGCACCAGTCACTTTGCGGCCGGATGCAACGCGTGTACCGCTTGGCGCCGCGCCAGCCATGGCGCCGTGCCCCGCTGTCAGGGCACGAGAGGCAGCTTGGTGTTCATCATCGCAAAGCGCGGCGTACTGGTCTGGGCCGATATATTCGGTGCCGGACACCGGCTGGCAGCCGCCATATTCATCACCGGTCACTTTACTGCTGTGCTCGACCGCGGTGCCGGACACCGGCTGGCCGTGCCAAGTGCTCATCACGCCGACTTTTTCCGGCACGGGCACCGGTGCTCGATTGCACGCTTGGTATTGCTCAAGCCCTGCATATTCGGTACCCGTCACCGTAGTACACGCGCCGTGTTCATCACCAGTCACTTTCATACTGCGACCCACTTCGCTGCCGGTTACGGTGTGTTCTTTCACCGTGCGCATCACGCTCACTTTGCGCGGTGCGCGGCTGCCATACAGGCTGGCAGGTAGATCAGGCCGAATATACTGACTGCCGGTAAGCTTGCTGTAGGCACCAGCTTCATCACCCGTCATTTTCGCGCTGCGTCCGACTTCAGCACCGCTTACCGATTGCCCCGCTTCAGTCGTCACGACACTCACCTTGGCGGGGACATGTGCGGACTTGGTCCCGCAGAAAGACTCGAAGTGGTCTGCACTGAGATATTCGATACCGGTCACCGTCTTGCACGCACCGTGTTCGTCTCCGGTCACTTTTACGCTGAGGCCGACTTCCGTGCCGCTCACACGCTGACCGCGGCTGGTGTTACTGATGCTGATCTTGGCGGGTGCAGGCTCCGGCACCATGGCACACAATTCGCCATACTGTTCAGCACCGATATATTCGGTGCCAGTGATGGCGCGGCAACTACCCGGCTCATTGCCCGTCACCTTGCCGCTACGCTCTACCTGAGTGCCCGTCACACCAGTGCCGCGCAGCGTGGTGCCTGTCTCCACTTTAACGGGAACAGTAGGTTTGGGGCGCGCCCTACCTGCCGGTCGGCATGCGGGGCCATCGCCACGCCCTCGCTGGCACAGATCTTCGCGGCGAGATCGAGCCACGTCACGTCCACTCAATCCGCTGCGGTTGCTGCGTTTGCTACCTGGAGATGAAGCGCTCAATGCCATTTTGCCCTGACTAGAAAGCGCGCGACGCCGTTCTCGACACAGTTTGCGTACTGCCGAGGCGATGGGTCCCTCCACCGCTGTCGGCTCGCCGTCCAAAGCCGCGCATACCGCTTCCATCGCTTCCTCACGCTCGGCGACCTCCGTTGCGTTCTTTTGCTCCTTGCACCCGCAGCCACACCGTTCTTGGGTGGCCGCGTCTTGCGCTGGTGGCAGATCCTGTTTCCATAGAATGGGTGCGGGCACAGACATGACCGGAGCAGTCACGCGGCTATCAGAGCCCGGCGCGACTGGAGCCTGCGCCAGACCTGCCCCTCTTTGCGATAACGCCTCCCGGCGCGCACGGGAAAGGGACTTACCCGTAACGTTTGCCACTGAAGCCGTTGCCCCCATCGCGGTCGGATTGCTTACCGCCCGCGCCGGTGCGGCCTTCTTCGCACCAAGCACGGCACCGCCGCTGTGCGACAGCGCACGCCTCCGCTCCAATGCTGCGGCGCGTGTCGAGCGTGGAGTTGCCATATTGTTTGCCATAGCGTCGGTCATGATTTTACCCTTCTGTATTCAACCAGCCCCCGCCAGGGGCATCTGCTGGATAGCCTCTTTACAGCCTTGCTTAGCGCCCGCGAAACACAACAAAGGCGCTGCCCTGACTCTGGGAGTAATTATCGTAGCCAATCAGACGTACATGGTGGTCGGGGTGCGCGCGGTGGCACGCCTCCAGTTCGGCGAGGATGATATCCACCGACTGCTCGCCGAACATGGGCAGTTTCCACATATACCAGAAATAGGTGAAGGCGCGCGCCGGCTCCACATGCTCGATACCAGGGTTCCAGCCCTGACTCACGACGTAGGCAATCTGGCGGCGCAGTTTTTCCGGCGTCATCGCCGGCAAGTACGAGAAGGTTTCGTATTTGGGAGCCGAGTTGTAATCTTGAATATCAGCCATTTTCGTTCCTTTCCTTTAATCTCAAGGTGGGCCGCACGGCCACACGTTGCGAGAAGTTTCATTTACACCATAGGGAATTGCGACCCCAGGATCAGCGGTTCACTACGTCCAATTTGTCCACCGTGTCGAACTCGAACTTGATCTCCTTCCAGGTTTCCATCGCAATTTTCAGCTCCGGACTATCCTTAGCGGCATTGGTAAGTATCTCCTTGCCTTCACGCTCCAGATCGCGCCCTTCGTTGCGCGCTTCCACACAGGCTTCCAGTGCAACGCGATTGGCGGCGGCACCGGCAGCGTTGCCCCAGGGGTGGCCCAGCGTGCCGCCACCGAACTGCAGCACGGAATCATCACCGAAGATGTTGACCAGCGCAGGCATGTGCCATACGTGAATACCGCCGGATGCGACCGGGAATACGCCGGGCATGGAACCCCAATCCTGGTCGAAGAAAATGCCGCGGCTGCGGTCTTCAGGAATAAAGGATTCACGCATCAAATCCACCCAGCCCAGTGTTGCACCACGGTCCCCTTCCAACTTGCCCACCACGGTGCCGGAGTGCAGGTGATCACCACCCGACAGACGCAGTGCCTTGGTCAGCACGCGGAAGTGGATGCCGTGGTGCGGGTTGCGATCCACTACGGCGTGCATGGCGCGGTGGATGTGCAGCAGCACACCGTTCTTGCGGCACCAGTTGGCCAAGCTGGTGTTGGCGGTAAAGCCACCAGTCAGGAAATCATGCATAACGATGGGCATGCCGAGTTCTTTCGCGAACGCTGCACGTTCCATCATGTCCTCGCAGGTCGGGGCGGTGACGTTGAGATAGTGTCCCTTGCGCTCACCGGTTTCGGCCTCGGCGGTGTGGATCGCATCGGCGACGAACAGGAAACGGTCGCGCCAGCGCATGAATGGCTGGGAGTTGACGTTTTCGTCGTCCTTGGTGAAATCCAGGCCGCCTCTGAGGCATTCGTACACGGCACGGCCATAGTTCTTGGCAGATAGGCCGAGCTTCGGCTTGATGGTGCAACCCAACAACGGTCGGCCATATTTGTTCATCTTGTCGCGTTCGACCTGGATGCCGTTGGGTGGGCCACCGCAGGTTTTTACATAGGCGAGAGGAAAGCGCACGTCTTCCAGGCGCAGGGCACGGATCGCCTTGAAGCCGAACACATTGCCCACCAGCGAGGTGAACACGTTGACTACCGAACCTTCCTCAAAAAGGTCAATGGGGTAGGCGATGAAGGCATAGAAGCAAGTGTCGTCGCCGGGCACATCCTCAATGGCGTAGGCGCGACCTTTGTAGTAATCGAGATCGGTCAAGAGATCGGTCCAAACGGTGGTCCAGGTCCCCGTCGAGGATTCGGCGGCCACCGCAGCCGCAGCTTCTTCACGATCCACACCCGGTTGCGGGGTGATCTTGAAGCAGGCCAGGATATCCGAATCCAAGGGTACATACTCGGGTGACCAATAGGTTTGCCGGTACTCCTTCACACCAGCTTCGTATTTTTTTACACTCATAACGGTTCTCCTGAGTTGAACATCGGGCGGATGCTCGCCTTAAACAGGCGGGACGGAAGCACTCTACAAATCTGGATTGATTAAGTTAAGCTAAATATATTTAATGTTACATTTTATTAAAGCATAGGCATTACCCTTTGCCGCGTGGTTTTTCGTCATTCTCAACCGTCCGGTGCGCAGCATCATTCAGTAAAATGACCGAGGCCTTCGTGCTGGCCAGAATGCACCATGCCGGGCTGTGCGCCATGATGAAGGCGCTGCTTACCTCATACCGGTTCCAGCTTGGGAAATTATGGCGAAAGCGCCTGTCGCTTTTTAAAGGTACCGACTATGGGCTGCCAGGACAGTCCATAGTCGGTTGATCAGTCTTGTAAATCCCAGTGGGGTCCGACATGGCCAGCCCGGATCCACTCCAAATAACGGCGCGCTTCATCTATATTCAGATAAAACGGCTCCTGGCTGTGATGATAACGCACACAGATGTAATGCCCGGCGGCACGGGCGTGGGCGCCGGTGAATCCTTCGTGGGATCTTGCCGCCCCGGGCAAGCCGGAATCAAGGGCCCGCGCAATCTCGAAAACTCCTATCTTCGATACTTCTTCAGATTTTTCCAAGGGTCTATAAAGAGACATAAAAACATCCTTTTCGTCCGTTAATAACTGGATCTCCCGGAACGCCCATCGCGTTTTTTCACGGACGTTCATGTCTTGCCCCTAAGCGTGCCTTTTGACCATCCATAACATCCTGCTAAGCTAAAGACCCTCCGGATGAGCGTCCCTGAACGAACGGGACGAAAGGCACTTTACATACCAACAACAATTAATTTAAGTTAAGCATTCTGAATGTTACGATATATGAGACTATAAACATGGCACTGCGCCACGCAACCCTGCACCAAATGAAGATATTCACGACGCTAGCGCGACACCTGAATATGACCCGCGCCGCTGAGACGTTGCACATGACACCGGCCGCCTTGTCTATACAGATCAAGCAGTTGTCTGAAGCCGTTGGTGCGCCGTTACACGAGCAAATAGGAAAACGGTTGTTTCTCACCGCCACCGGACGGCTGGTCGATGCAGCCTGCCGGGACGTGTTCGAACGGCTGGAAAAACTTTCGATAGAGATGGCCGGGGATCAAGGCCTAGATCGCGGCAGCCTGAAATTGTCCATCATCACCACCGCGAAATATTTCGCCCCCCGTCTTCTGGGCGCCTTTTGCAAGCAGCATCCCGGTATCGAGATCTCCTTGGATGTGGACAATCGCAATCACATCCTTGAGCGCCTGAAACAGAACCTAGATGACCTCTACATCATGGGCCAAGTTCCGGAAAACCTGAACGTGATCGCGCAACCTTTCATGGAGAACCCCTTGGTCGTCCTGGCTCCGGCGGACCATCCCCTAACCAGGGAGCGGGACATTGACCCCGCGCGGTTAGCCGACGAACCGTTCATTGCGCGCGAGCCAGGGTCAGGAACCCGACTCGCCGCCGAACGATTCTTCGAGAAGCAGGGCGTTCGTCTCAAGGTACGCATGACACTCGGCAGCAACGAAGCGGTGAAGCAGACAGTAGCCGGGGGACTGGGGCTGGCAGTGCTGTCCCAGCACACGCTCGCGCTGGACGCGGCATCCGGCGCGTTCGCTGTGCTTGATGTGCGGGGTTTTCCCTTGCTACGCCAATGGTACGCCGTCTATCCTATGGGAAAGCAACTATCGGCGGTTACTGAGGCTTTTCTGGAGTACATCGCCACGGAAGGCGCCTCCTCCAAGGAGGATATACCGACGTCAGAACCGAAATCTAAGCTGTGAGCCACCTTGAGGCAGCTGCGCCGCTTTGGATTCCTGCGGCGATGTAGCGCGGCAAGGTTGCGCACATCCTTCGCCATTCGCTACGGGCCTCTCCAAAAATCCACCACTTGTCGCGGTAACCTGCACGATTGTTTTGATCACGCTCCGGTTTGACACGCTCCAAAACCCACTGATAAATTGCCGGGTAACGATGGCGTACATCTTCAGAAGTCAGCCCGAAGAGATCAATTACCTTGACACCGCGCGGCTTGTCCGTGAGGTCCCGACCATGCCGATAATTGCGGATATGACGCTCCACACCCTGAATATTGCCGAGTCCCAGATGGATGACGCCTTCGGGCGTAACGATGAAACCTGAGCCAATAATGTAATCCGCTTGCGGCCACCTGGCCTTGCGCGGGTTCCGGTAGCGCTCCACCGGCATCCGGGCGCTTTCGTCGGGAATCGGTTCGCCGGTGATGGGGCTGTTTCTGGTTGTGGGCTAAGCAGCGTGGGATCGGGTCGGATAGGGGCGCACCAGTATTTCGGCGGGTAAATCCAGTTGCTCTGACAGGCGGCGAATCATTTCCAGGGTGAGTGGCCGCCGTCGGTTCAGCACTTCAGAAACCCGTGCCCGAGAGCCAATGCAGGGTTCGAGATCTTTACGGGAGAGACTGCGGGCCTCCATGACATGCTCCAGCAGGGCAATAGGATCGGGATCATCAATAGGGTGCTGCTGCCGCTCATAGTCTGCAATGAGTATGGCGATCACTTCCAACTGGTCACTTTCCGGGCTGCCCGCTGGGGCATCCCACAGGCGATCTATCAGGGTCAGAGCCGCCGTATAGTCGCACTCATCATGAATGGCTTTGATTTCCATGGACTGACTCCTCAGATAGTGCGGGCGTCCAGGATGATACTTTTTTGTTCAGGATGAAACTATTTTGTCCGGGATGATACTTTTTTGTCCGTTAACACGACTCGGCACACCGAACCGCCCTATCACTCTACCGTCACACTCTTCGCGAGGTTACGCGGCCGGTCCACATCGGTGCCCTTCACCAGCGCCGCGTGATAGGCCAGCAACTGCACAGGGATTGCGTGGACGATGGGAGAGAGAAGACCGGCGTGGCGCGGCAAACGCATCACATGCACGCCCTCACTGGCGTTAAAGTGGCTGTCCGAATCGGCAAAAACATAGAGCTCACCGCCACGGGCGTGGACTTCCTGCATGTTGGCGGCCAGCTTTTCGAGGAGGCGGTCATTCGGCGCGATCACCACCACGGGCATGTCGCGATCTACCAGGGCCAGGGGGCCATGCTTCAATTCGCCCGCGGGATAAGCCTCGGCGTGGATATAGGAGATTTCCTTGAGTTTAAGCGCACCTTCCAGCGCGATGGGGTAGTGCAGGCCGCGCCCCAGAAAAAGCGCATGGTCCTTGCCGGCAAAACGCACCGCCCAGCCCTGAATCTGCGGCTCCAGGTTCAGGGCATGCTGGACACTGCCCGGCAATTGCCGCAAGGCGTCCAGGTGATCCGCCTGCTGCACATCGTTCAGACGCCCCCGCGCCTTGGCCAGGGACAGGGCCAACAGATAGAGTGCCGCCAACTGGGTGGTGAACGCCTTGGTCGAAGCCACTCCGATCTCGGGGCCGGCCCGGGTCAGGAAGCGCAGCGCCGACGCCCGCGGGATGGCGCTCTCCGCGACATTGCAGATGGCCAGCGTGCGGGTATGACCGAGCTCCTTGGCACGGCGCAGCGCTTCGAAGGTATCCAGCGTTTCACCGGATTGCGAGAGGGTCACCACCAACTGGCGCGGGTTCGGAATGGAATCCCGGTAACGATATTCGTGCCCCAGCTCGGCCTGCGCCGGAATCCCCACAATGCTTTCCAGCCATTGGCGTCCCACCAGCGTCGCGTAGTGACTGGTTCCGGAGGCCAGGAACAGCACACTATCCACATCCCGGAAAATGTCCGCGGCGCCTGCACCCCAGAGATCAGACAGATTGAGCTGGCTATTCAGCGCGCCCTCCAGGGTGTCGGCCAGGGCGCGGGGTTGTTCGTGGATCTCTTTCTGCATGAAGTGACGATAAGGTCCCAGATCAACAGCCGCCGCACTGAGCTGGCTCCAATGTTCTTCACGCTGCTGCGGCACTCCGGCCTGATCCGTAATCCGCAAGGTCTTCCGTTGCAGCAAGGCCACATCACCATCTTCCAGATAAAGCACACGCCGGGTCACCGGCAGCAACGCCGCCACATCCGAGGCGAAGTAATGCCCGTCATCGGCAATGCCCAGCAGCAGCGGGCAGCCCATCCGTGCCACGCACACGGTCTCCGGATCGCTACTTGAGATCACCGCGATGGCATAAGCGCCGCGCAGATCACCCACCGCCAGCCGGGTCGCCGTGAACAGGTCTGGCGCGCTTTGCCGATAATGGTGTACCAGATGCGCGATGACCTCCGTATCGGTCTCGGAGGTGAAGGTGTATCCCGCCACTTCCAGACGGGCGCGCAAGGCATGAAAGTTCTCGATAATGCCGTTATGGACCACAGCGACCTGCTCATGGGAGATCATGGGATGTGCATTGCATTCGGCGACGCCGCCATGGGTGGCCCAGCGCGTGTGGCCGATGCCCACCTGACCCTGCAAGCCACGCTCGGTAACGGCGGCAGTCAGCTCGGCGACGCGCCCCACGCTGCGCACCCGCAGCAAATCCGCGCCTTGCGTCCCCTCTTTCAGTATCGCCAGGCCAGCCGAATCATAGCCGCGATACTCCAAACGCCGCAGCCCCTCCAGAATCATGGGGACCAAATCTGTTTTGCTCACCCCACCGACAATCCCGCACATATTATTGCTCTCCTGTAGTCGAAGACGATGCCGGTACTACCTGGCGCTATTTTTTCTCACGCCGTGGCCGCTGCCAATGCGGAATAGTACGCTGCGGACTGCGACTCAGCGTCAGACCACCCGCTGGAACCTCTTTGGTGATCGTGCTGCCCGCACCGATGGTCGCGCCGTCGCCAACGGTCACCGGCGCCACCAACTGGCTATCCGAGCCGATGAACACATCATTGCCGATAATGGTCCGATGCTTGTTGGCGCCATCATAATTGCAAGTAATCGTCCCCGCGCCCACATTCACCCCGGTACCGATCTCCGCATCGCCGATATAAGTCAGGTGATTGGCTTTGCTGCCTGCACCAATTTTTGAGGCCTTTACCTCGACATAGTTACCGATGTGGGCGGCTTCGCCAATCTCCGTTCCGGGGCGAATCCGCGCAAAAGGTCCAATCCGTGCCCCGGCGGCAATTCGTGCACCTTCGATGAGGCTGTAGGGCAAAATTTCCACGTCATCGCCAATCTGTACGTCCTGCAAAACCGCACCCGCGCCCACACGTACGCGATTACCCAGATGAACCTCGCCAACAAACAAGACGTTGGGATCCACCCAGCAGTCCTGGCCACAGGTGACCTCACCACGGATGTCTATCCGCGCCGGGTCCGCCACCCGTAATCCCCGCATCTGCAGAGCGCGCAGTTGCTGCCGCTGAAACACGCGCTCCAGATCCGCCAACTGCATGGGGTCATTTACCCCCAAGGCCTCGGTCGCATCAGCCAGTGTAAAAGGCCAGACGACATGGCCGCCCGTCCGCGCTGCCGCCACCACATCCGTCAGGTAAATCTCGCCCTGGGCATTGCGTGCAGACAGTCCCCGCAACCAGCCCGCCAGCGGCTCTACCGGCAGCACCATCATCCCAAGATTTATCTCGCAGATAGCCTGTTCGTCCGTCTGACAATCCTTGTGCTCACGGATACCCTGCACCTGACCGTCCGCATCGCGGAGAATTCGCCCGTATCCGTGGGGCTCGCTTACCGATGCGGTCGTCAGTCCAAGTGCTGACGCCGGGGTGTGTTGGAGAAATTTGCGTAGTGTCGCCGCCGTTAAGAGGGGCACATCACCGTACAACACCAATACCCGGTGCGCTCCCGTGAAACCCACTAACGCCGATTCTAACGCATCACCGGTACCGAGCTGCTGTGCCTGCGTCCACCAGCTTACCTGCGCGTCCGGGAAGGCGGCCTGCACGGCATCGCCGCCATGACCGACCACAACGTGGATACGCCGTGGCGACAATTCCGCCGCAATAGCTAGCACGTGGGCGAGCATGGGTTTTCCCCCGAGAGGTTGCAGCACCTTCGGCAAAGCAGAGCGCATGCGCGTGCCCTGCCCGGCGGCGAGTATTACGATATCCGTTAACATGATGTCTCCATGCCCCGCATTATCTGCCAGCATAAGCGCTAGACCATAAAATACACAGACCCCAGAGACGGTTTAGTCGCTGGGGTCTGTGTGTTGTTACTCAACAAACGTGCAAATACGTCGAGATGTTAGCGCAGCAGCCCCTGTTCCCGCAAACGTTGCACCGTCTTCAGACGGGCAATCTGCTCGAGCAATTCCGCCTGCGCCGCCGCATACTCCATCCGATCAGTCTGTCCGGCCATCCGTGCTTCAGCAGCCTGCTTGGCCGCCATGGCTTTGGCTTCGTCAATGTCCGTCGCGCGCTCCGCCGAGTCAGCCAGCACCGTTACCAGATGGGGTTGAATTTCCAGCACACCGCCGTTGACGAAGAGATACTCCGTCTCTGCACCGTGAATAATCCGCAACTCACCAGGACGCAGCCTGGTCAGCAGCGGTGCGTGGCGCGGCAGAATGCCGAGTTCACCCATCTCACCGGGGGCCACCACCATATCGGCAACCCCCGCGTAGATGCTGCCCTCCGCACTGACTACCTGCACATCTATGGTCATCGCCATGGCTTAGCCCTGCTGCAGCTTCTGGGCCTTGGCAATGGCTTCGTCGATGGTACCTACCATGTAGAAGGCCTGCTCGGGCAGATGATCATACTCACCGGCCACGATCGCCTTGAAGCCGCGGATCGTCTCCTTCAATGAGGCGTAGGTACCGGGGCTGCCGGTGAACACTTCCGCGACGAAGAAGGGCTGCGACAGGAAGCGCTGAATTTTGCGCGCCCGGGACACCAGCAGTTTGTCGTCCTCGGACAGCTCGTCCATACCGAGAATGGCGATAATGTCCTGCAATTCCTTATAGCGCTGCAGCGTCTTCTGGCAGGAACGGGCCACATCGTAGTGCTCCTGACCGACAATCGCCGGATCCAGCTGGCGGCTGAAGGAGTCGAGTGGATCCAGCGCAGGGTAGATACCCAGCTCCGCGATCTGCCGCGACAGCACCACTGTGGCGTCCAGGTGGGCAAAGGTCGTCGCCGGGGACGGATCGGTGAGATCGTCCGCAGGCACGTAAACGGCCTGCACAGAAGTAATGGAGCCCACCTTGGTCGAGGTAATACGCTCCTGCAATTTGCCCATTTCTTCGGCCAGTGTCGGCTGATAACCCACCGCAGAAGGCATACGCCCGAGCAGCGCCGACACTTCGGTACCGGCCAGGGTGTAGCGGAAGATGTTATCGATGAACATCAGAATGTCGCGACCTTCATCACGGAAATGCTCCGCCATGGTCAGGCCGGTCAGACCGGCGCGCAGGCGATTGCCGGGCGGCTCATTCATCTGCCCGTACACGAGCGCGACCTTGTCCAACACGCCGGAATCGGTCATTTCATGGTAGAAGTCATTGCCTTCACGGGTTCGCTCACCGACGCCGGCAAACACCGAGTAACCGGTGTGCTCGATAGCGATGTTGCGGATCAGCTCCATCATGAGCACTGTCTTGCCCACACCGGCGCCACCGAAGAGGCCGACCTTACCCCCCTTGGCGAAAGGGCAGACCAGGTCGATGACCTTGATGCCGGTTTCCAGCACCTCGGTGCTCGCCGCCAACTCGTCAAATGCCGGTGCCGGACGATGTATGGCCTTGCGCTCCTCCGTCTGTACCGGACCCTTGCCGTCCACGGGGTCACCGAGGACGTCCATGATGCGGCCCAACGTGCCGTGACCCACCGGCACGCTGATGGGCGCACCGGTACGTTTCACGGCCAGACCGCGCTTCAGGCCTTCGCTGGGACCCATGGCAATACCGCGCGCCACGCCGTCACCCAACTGGGCCTGCACTTCGATGGTCAGGTTTTTGTCGCTGACCACGATAGCTTCCATAATCTCCGGGACCTGCCCGCGAGGAAAGGCCACGTCGATCACCGGCCCGATCACCTGGACGATATGGCCGACGGCGTTTTCTTTAGCAACCGCTTCGCTCATGATTTAACCCTCAAAAATTCCAAAAATGCTGTGCACAATCGTCAGACCGCCGCCGCACCGGCGCTGATCTCCGCGATTTCCTGAGTAATGGCTGCCTGGCGGGCCTTGTTGTAGGCCAACTGCAGGTCGCCCACCATGCGCTTTGCGTTATCCGAGGCGTTTTTCATGGCCACCATGCGCGCGCTCTGCTCACAAGCCAGATGCTCGATGACCGCCTGATACACCACTGATTCCACATAGCGCTGCAGCAAGCGATCCAATACCGGACGGGCTTCGGGCTCGTAGATGTAATCCCACATCTCCGCGCGTGGCTCCGCGAGTACTTCAGGCTTTTCCACCGGCAGCAACTGTTCGACCGTAGCCCGCTGCAACATCGTATTCACGAAGCGGGAGGAGACTAGGTACACCACGTCGACCTCACCCTTGGCGTAAGCATCGGCCATAGCCCGGATGGGTCCGATCATGTCGGCCAGATGCGGTTTATCACCCAATCCGTTGAGCTCTGCGACCAGATGGGCGCCGTGACGCCGCAGGAAGCCCAGCCCCTTATTGCCCATGACCGCGAGATCAGAGCTGATGCCCTGCTCATGGAGATCGTGCATCTTGTGGACGACATTACGCAGCACGTTCACATTGAGCGCGCCACAGAGGCCGCGATCCGTGGTCACGACGATAAAGCCCGCCTTTTTGATGGGGCGCACCTGCATCAACGGGTGTTCGTACTCGGGATGCGCCTGCGCCAGATGTCCCAACACCTCACGAATTTTCTCCGCATAGGGACGGGCGGCGCGCATTCGCTCCTGCGCGCGCCGCATCTTGCTCGCAGCCACCATCTCCATGGCACGGGTGATCTTGCGCGTGTTTTTAACGCTCTTGATCTGCCCGCGGATTTCCTTGGCATTGGCCATGCTACTCTCCTAGTACGTCGAGCTGGACTTGAACTGCTTGACCGCCGCGTCGAGCTGCTTCTTGAAGTCATCCGTCAGCTCTTTTTTCTCTTCAAGCCCGGCCATCAGGTCCTTGTTATTGCTGTTCAGGTAAGCCAGGAGCGCCTTCTCGAAAGGCCGCACATTGGCCACTTCGACGTCATCCAGCGCACCACTGCTGGCTGCGAAGAGCGCCACGGACTGTTCGGCCACCGACATCGGCGAGAACTGGTCCTGCTTCAGCAACTCGGTGACACGCTTGCCGCGCTCGATCTGCTTGCGGGTGATTTCATCCAGATCCGAAGCAAACTGCGCGAAGGCCGCCAGTTCACGATACTGCGCGAGATCCAGACGAATGCCGCCGCCCAGCTTCTTGATGATCTTGGTCTGCGCCGCACCACCCACCCGCGATACCGACAAACCGGCGTTGATAGCCGGACGGATACCGGAGTTAAAGAGGTCGGTTTCCAGATAGATCTGGCCATCGGTGATGGAAATCACGTTGGTGGGCACGAAGGCCGAGACGTCACCCGCCTGGGTTTCGATGATGGGCAGGGCGGTCAAAGAACCGGTTTTGCCCTTCACTTCACCGTTGGTGAACTTCTCGACGAAATCGGTGTTGACGCGCGCCGCACGCTCCAGCAAACGGGAGTGTAGGTAGAACACATCACCCGGATAGGCTTCACGGCCAGGCGGACGGCGGAGCAACAAGGAAATCTGGCGATAGGCCCAGGCCTGCTTGGTAAGATCGTCATACACGATCAGGGCATTCATGCCGCGGTCGCGGAAGTATTCGCCCATGGTGCAGCCGGCGTAAGGCGCCAGATACTGCATGGCGGCGGACTCCGATGCGTTGGCGGCGATCACCGTGGTGTACTCCATTGCGCCGTATTCTTCGAGCTTGCGCACCACACCAGCGACGGTCGAAGCCTTCTGACCGACGGCGACATAGATGCACTGCACATCCTTGCCTTTCTGATTGATGATGGCATCGACGGCGACGGCGGTCTTGCCGGTCTGACGGTCGCCAATGATCAACTCGCGCTGACCACGGCCGATTGGCACCATGGCGTCAATCGCCTTGATACCCGTCTGCATGGGCTCATCAACGCTTTGACGTTCGACCACGCCGGGCGCGATTTTTTCGAGAACGTCGTATTCCTTGGTGTCGATGGGGCCTTTACCGTCGATAGGCTGGCCCAGGGCGTTCACCACGCGACCAAGCAGTGCCTTGCCGATGGGAACCTGCATGACCTTACCGGTACACTTGACGACGTTGCCCTCTTCGAGGCCGGAGAACTCGCCGAGCACTACCGCGCCGACGTTATCCTGTTCCAGGTTCATGGCCAGCGCGAAGCGGCCGCCGGGGAGCTCCAGCATTTCACCGTACATCACGTCTTCCAGACCGTGAATGCGAAGAATACCGTCACTCAAGCTGATGATGGTGCCCTGCGAGCGCGTTTCGACACGGCCTTCAAAGCCGGCGATCCGTGCGCGGATCAGTTCACTGATTTCCGATGGATTCAGTTGTTGCATACTATTTCCTCAAGACTTAGCTGCGAAGGGTTCGGGCAAGTTGCTGCACTTGTCCACGCACGGAAGCATCTATGGTGAGATCACCCGTATGAATAACTAGGCCACCAATCAAAGCGGCGTCCACCGATTCCCGGAACGCGACTTTGCGACCGGCAAAACGGCGCTCCAGCGCCGATTGCACGGTCGTCTTTTGATTGGCGTCCAGGGCGATGGCGCTGGTGACCAGAACGTCGACAATGCCTTCTGCGTGACGCAGGGCTTCACCGAAAAGCGTGCCGATCTCGGCCGTCGCGGGCCAACGATCATGGTGGATCAACAGGGTCAGAAGTGCCTCCCAAGCCTTGCTATCCACCTTCACTGGCGCGGCACTGAGCAGCGCCACTTTTTCGGCCTCGGCACGCTCGGGATCATTCAGAAAAGCCTGCGCCTGCGTATCCGCGATTACTGCGGCAAGAACCTGCAGGGCATCCGCCCAAGCCTGTTCCTGGCCGCTCTCTTTCGCCAAACCATAAAGCGCCTCGGCGTAGGGTCGCGCCACCGTGATCAGATCTGCCATTTCAGATCCTCACAGTTGGCCGACCATACGGTCGATGATGTCGCGATGGGCATTCTGATCAATTTCACGATGCAGAATACGCTGGGTGCCGTCGACCACCAGCTCCACCACCTGACCACGCAGGACTTCACGGGCCCGGTTGGTTTCCACATCAATTTCTGCACGGGCTCCGGCAATAATCCGGTCGGCTTCCTCACGGGCCTTGACCTGAGCTTCTTCACGCAGCTCCACACCACGACGCTCGGCGTTGGC
>NZ_JAGDVS010000078.1 GCF_023255755.1 Acidithiobacillus sp.
TTCGTGCCCTCCGGCCTCACGCGGGTGCCGCACAACTCGCGCCCCGTTAGGTCCGCAGGAAGCCACCATGAAATTCACAGCATCCGAATTCCTCGCCTTTGCCAGAGTCGTTCAGTCTGAGGAATGGCGCACGCTGTCGCAAAAGAAGGCGTATCGATTCACGGTCGAGGATCGGGGGCTCAGGGTCGTTCCTTCAACTGGTGACGAACGCTTGGTTTCAAACTGGGAGATTGCGCGCTTCTGTGAGACATACAGCCAATCAAACTCCGTCAAGACCAAGGACTACTCCAACCTCTTCAACAAATCGTACCTTCTGCCCGTCGCTGATTCCTTCGATCCGAAGCGGGTTGAGTTTTCGCTGGCGGATGAGGTTGTGGACACTTCCGATCTGCACGAGGGGGCAGTGCGGTTGGTCTCCGTAAACGCCTACGAACGAAATGCTGAGGCGAGGCGACGGTGTGTGGAAGCTCACGGATCAAGTTGCGTCGTCTGTGGGTTTTCCTTCGCGCAGGTTTACGGCGATGTTGCAGCGGGCTTCATTCACGTCCATCATTTGTCGCCCATTGCGCTCAAGGGTGGCAATTACAATGTCGACCCTGTGGCAGATTTGCGTCCTGTGTGTCCCAACTGCCATGCAGTCATTCATCTGCGGGGCGGGTGCATGTCGATCGAAGAACTGAGGGGCCATCTCCGTGCGCGTACCTAACCTGGCGGTCAAGCAGACAAACATCGGCGAGGCACGCCCGCTTGCTTCGTTGGCGCCGAGCGCGCCGCTGTTTGCCACTTACCTTTTACGTTGGGCATCTCGTTTCCTCTTCACTCGGCACCAAACTCACGGTATAACTTGAATATTATCTTTACGGAGACATTAGCCATGGGAAATCAACTCGAATTGCTCGAAGCCGAAGCCCTGAAACTAACTGCAGGGGAGCGCGCAGCTTTCGCTCAGCTATTGCTCGCTAGTCTCGACGAAGATTCCGAGATTGAGGAAGCGTGGGCCGCCGAAACCGAGCGCAGAATCTCTGACATCGAAAGTGGGGTGTTGCAAGTCATTCCGATTGCTGACGCTCTGGCACAGGTCCGTGCAGCGCTGAAGTGAGGCTCGTCGTTACTCCACCGGCGCTCGCCGAACTGCACGACGCAGCAGCATTCTATACGCTGAAGGCGGGTGTCGAGCTTGGTCTCGCGCTTGTGGCTGAGTTTGAACGCACGGCCAATCTCGTTCTGGACAACCCTCTGCTCGGTGCTGTGTTCCGAAGCAAGCGCCGGCGATATATCCTCCGTCGATTCCCATATAGCATCATCTATCAGGTCACCGCAGAGGAGCTTCGAATTCTCGCCGTGGCGCATCACAGGCGTCGTCCCGGCTACTGGGCGCAACGGAAGTAGTACGCAGTGTCACTTCGATCAGCGATGCCCAAAACCCATCGTTCAAGCGGGACGCGCCAAAAGCGGCGTACCCCTTAAACACGTTGGGCCTGCCACCTTTACCTTAACGTTGGCCTTGATTTATATTAGGTCCATGCCTACTCCCACTGCCACTATTGAATACATGAAGTTGTCCGTTTCCGAGCGCATCCAGCTCGTTGAGGACATATGGGATAGCATTGCTGCAGAGGCACCTGATACTGTTGAATTGTCACAAGCTCAAAAAGATGAGTTGCATCGTCGCGTTGCTGCGCATCGTGCTGACCCTTCCACCGCCATCCCATGGGAACAGGCTCGATCCAAATTATTTCCGAATAAACCGTGATGTTAGTCGTGCTCCGTCCAGAGGCAGAGCATGAGCTTCTGGAAGCGCAGATTTGGTATGAGTCAAAAGCGCTGGGGCTTGGTTTTGAGTTCGCCCGTGCCGCTGACGCGGCAGTTGCGTCAGCGCTTCGCAATCCCTTTGGGCATTTGCGCATCGAAGAAGAAGAGTTCCGGCGTGTGTTATTCCGCAAATTTCCCTACACGCTAATTTATCTACCAAGTCCAGATGAGTTGTTGGTAGTCTCATTCTTTCATCAGCACCGTGAGCCTGGTATTTGGATAGAGCGGTTTAATAGCTGATACCCATGGAGCATCACGTTTGCGAACACATTCAGCCCAACCCTTCGTTCGAACGGGGCAGCCCAGAAGCGGGCTGCCTCTCAACTTTACGGTGCGCGGGGCATGGCGCGTTACTTCATAGGTGCCGAGCCTTGCGGCCCGGTAAGCATTCAATTCATCGAACCGCCGGATACGTGATCCGTACGTCCGGTGGTGTGGGAGGGGGAGGTCGTGAGGCTTTCTCCTATCCCGATTAGCTCGCAGAAAGCGCGACCGCGATGCCTGGAAATGCCCGTAACAACTTACCGTCCATCGTTACAAGCTTCGTGCCCAATTTCATCGCTAGTGCGACAAACTCGCAGTCATATGCTGAACATTCGCTATCCCGCACCAGTTCCAAGACACTGAGCGAGTCCACTTCGTATTCGGCTCCAGCGAGCAAATCTTCTGCCTCACACTGGAGGCTATGCGCTTGCTGGAACCTCAGGCTTCCGCGTCTAAGGTACCCAGCCAGGATGTTTCGAAATTCACTTCGCCAAAGAACCGGCGCAGCCCAATTTGGGTCGTGTTCGAGCAGGGCTTCTGCGGCCGAGGTGTACTCGCCAGGCAGATACAAATACGCCAGCACATTCGAGTCCACGACAATCATGGACGTCCCTGCCTCTTCAGGGTGTCAATGTCGCGCGCTAGAAACTTCGTTGTGCTCAACCCCGCCCTTAGCTGGCGCGCACGCGCAAGCCGTTCGCTGGGAGCTATCTTGGTCGGCGTAAGCACGGTCTCAAGGCACACAATCGCCTCACTGTTGAGGCTGCGACGGTGCGCTTCCGCTGCAACCTTCAGGCGTTCATACACCTCATCCGGAATGTTCTTCAACGTCAGCGTTGTAGGCATAGCTTTCTCCAACCATAATGGCACCATAACGGTGCCAGTATATGGTCTGCCGCGCAGCTTGCCAATCTGCGGGCTAACCCGGCGTTGCAGGGGACGCTGCGCGATAAAACTGCGCCGCACCCCTGAACTTGAACGTGTGCGCCGGGCATAGCGCGTTACTTCATAGGTGCGGGTCCTATGGCCAGGTTTACGCAGAGCCGAAGGCAAGGAGAAGGGCAAGGGCGTCGTCGCGAGGCGGGGTCTGAAGGAAGTCCAATCCGAAATTGCGGCATTCGCGCTCAACTTACGTGCGGGGGAGCGGGTGATGGCGAGCGTGACACGCCTGGTAAATGACTTGCTGAGGCTCACAGTGAATCCGCTGAAAAGCGCGGTGGATCCATCCCGACTGGGCGTCTCAGTAGTGGAAACGCAACTGAGCAATCATCAATGCATCACCTTCTATTCGATACACCATGCGATGCTCATCTGTAATACGGCGTGACCAAAATCCTGAAAGAGCATGCTTCAGTGCTTCGGGTTTGCCAACTCCCGCGAAGGGTTCACGCTGTGTCTCACGTATCAGCTTATTGATTCGCTCGACCATGCGCTGGTCTTGCTTCTGCCAATATAGGTAGTCTTCCCATGCATCGTCAGAGAAGATCAGCCTCACTTCGCCAGCTTCCGCTCAACGCCTTTACCGGCGTTCAGTTGTGCGACGGCAGCGAGAAGGCGCTTGGCGTTGGCGGGGGTACGCAAGAGGTAGGCGGTTTCCTCCAGCGCCTTGTAGTCTTCGAGCGAGAGCATCACGACGGACTGTTCTCCATTGCGGGTAATGATCAAGGGTTCGTGGTCGTCGCAAACGCGGTCCATGGCGCTGGCGAGGTTTGCACGAACGGTGGTATAGGTAATCGCATCCATAACAAGCCTCCAAATATGTACGTGTTAATGTACATATTTTACGACGACCTGTCTAGCGCGACGGTGCAGACGCCCAACCCCGCGTTCGAGAACGGACGCGCCGATCCAAAAATAATGCGCCCTACGAATCCATATAACGCATTATATAGAGTGATTTTCATCATTATATGTAACAAATTGTAACACTGTTTCACCATGTTACAATTTTTAGCCTTGACGCGATCAATTGATCTGCCTAGTGTGCGATTACTGCATGATTAATAACAATTTGTTAATTGGTTATATGGTTTATTTCTGATTGATAAATTTTTAACTGCGCGCAGTGCTTCCCTTTCTTGAGGAGATAAAATGAAAATCCGCAAAGCTGTCGTTTTATCCGCAATATGTACGTTAATATCCGGCACGGCCTGGGCGCAAACCGCTACGGTCCCGCTGGACCCGGTCAACAACGCGTTAGATCCGCAGAGCCCCTTTGCTGTCCTATACCTGCCGCAAAATGCCCCTGCACCCGTCGATCAGGTCGGCCCCACAGCGTGGACCCATGCCTATGGTAACCCGCAACATAATGCCGCCTTTCCGGTTGCCGCCAGCGCGCCGGCCTGGATTCGTGAGGGCGTACGCTGGAATTTCCCGGAGGCTAGGGCCTGGCCGTTGAGCGACCCTCATCCTTATGGGGAAAAGGTCTATGGCATCAAAGAGGCCCTGCCGGTGCAGACCCAGTTTTATGGCAATGCGCTCGGGGTCTCTGTCGTCAAGGGCGTGGTGTATGCCGAGAGCGATGACATGTTCGCCTATGCCGTCAATGCGCGGACGGGCAAGCTGATCTGGAGGACCAGCCCGGTCGCCAATACGCTGATGGGCAATCCGCTGGTGGTCGGTACGCATGTTTACCTGTCTGCCGGAAGCGTATCCTTTAACTTCGCCAACGTGATGAAATATGCCAAGCACCCAGCCCAAGCGGGGCGCGGCAAGGACATCAGCTACAACGGGATATTCTGTCTGGACCGCACCAACGGTAAACTGCTCTGGAGTTTTAAAACCGCTGGTGACGCCATGCCGACCCCAGCCTACGCCGATCATTCCCTCTTCATCAGCACCGGAGATGGCAACATTTATCGCATCCGTTCAGCGGATGGCCGGAAAGTGTGGCGTACTCATGTCGGCGGTATCGCCAACATGTCCAGCCCCATCGTGTGGGATGGAAAAGTTTACGTCTCCATGTCCGTCATTCCTGGTCTGTATGCCCTGAATGTGCAGACGGGCAAGGTATTATGGAAGGGCGAAATTCCCGGTGCCGTGAATACGGGTATGGGGGATGTGCCGCCTGCTGTGGCGGATGGCATCGTGGTCATGGATTCCGTGGCAAATCCGCAGATGATCCAGGGTAAACCCACTATGACCACCCTGGTGCGGGCTTTCGATGCGCGTAATGGCAAGGTGCTGTGGACCGATAACATGGGACGCGGACCAAGAGTGCCGGCATTCAAGGGGGGCGTGCCTATGATTCATGACCATACGGTCTATGTGGGTTCACCGGTCACGTCCGCTTATGAAGCCATTGACTTGCATACCGGTAAAGTGGCGTGGACCTGGCATGTGCCCAATCCTGGCCCGGCTGGTGCTGGTCGCGGCGCGCCGACCTACTATGATCATACCTTATATATTTCCACAGGACCGGATATTTATGCCATCGATCCGAAGAACGGGAAGATGATCCATCAATACAAGGTCGGTGGGCGTTTTGGCATCGTCAACCCGACCATAGTCGGTGGCACCATATATCTGGGCAACTCCTGGGATTGGATCAACGCAGTCCCCGCTCATGATGTAAATCCGCAATTTAACACCCATCCGTCGTAACTCAGGGAATGTTGGTAACGACCTGAACGCACCCCTCGATTTCCTGCCCTTGCGCAGGAAATCACCCATACCCTGCTATACTTCATCCTCTTTCGCGGTCGCAGATTGGCTCAGCCTGGCTGGCGAAGGTCGTGACGGAGTGATGAGGGACTGATATGCAGTCAGATACACAGGCTTGGGCCGCTGTCGGCGCGGCCCTTTATGCTGCTGATCCACAACAAAAAGTAGAGCAAGTGCGTGCCTTGCGCTGGCCGCTGGCGCCCATGCCGGAAGTCTCGGCCCCACCGCTCTCCGCTACACCGGGGCGACCGACCCATCCCCTGCTGGTGGGTCCCAAAGACTTGCCCAAACGCCGCGCCCTGCATATGCGGGCAGGCCGCTTCGCTTTGTTGCACGCGCTGGCACACATCGAATTCAACGCCATCAACCTGGCTCTCGATGCTATCTACCGGTTCGCCGGTCTACCCGATGATTTCTATCGCGACTGGTTGCAGGTGGCGCAGGAGGAGGCGGAGCATTTCGTCCTGTTGCGCGAGCAATTGCGACGTCTCGGTGGCGATTATGGCGATCTGCCCGCCCACGACGGTCTGTGGGAGATGGCCCTGGACACGGCGGCAGACCCGCTGGTGCGCATGGCGTTGGTGCCGCGCGTGCTGGAGGCGCGGGGGCTGGATGTCACCCCGGCCATGCGCGAACGACTGCTGGCCGCTGGGGATGCAGAAGCGGCCGCCGTGCTGGAGCGTATTGAACGCGATGAGCGCGGGCATGTAGCGGTGGGCAGCCGCTGGTTTCGCTATCTTTGTGCGCAACGTGGCCTGGAGCCGGATAGCACCTTTAAGACGCTTTTGCAGCAGCGTTACCGAGGACGGATTCAGGGGCCGCTGGCACTGACGGCGCGGCGCGCGGCGGGCTTTTCGGAGCCGGAATTGGATTGGTTGCAGAGCCGTATCGGACAACCCGCCGCCACAAAGCCGGAGGCGGTGCGCCATGATTGAGCGGATACTGGGTATTGAAAGCTCCTGCGATGAAACGGGGCTCGCCTTGTATGACCGCCAGCGTGGCCTGCTCGGCGAAGTGCTGTTCAGCCAGATTGACCTGCACGCGCCCTACGGCGGTGTCGTGCCGGAACTGGCATCGCGGGACCATGTGCGCCGCCTGCCCTTGCTGCTCGACGAGCTGCTGGCGCAGACCGGCGGGCAGCGTCCTGACGCCATCGCCGTCACCGCCGGGCCGGGACTCATCGGTGCCCTGCTGGTGGGAGTAAATTTCGCCCGCGGTCTCGCCATGGGCTGGGATATTCCCGTGATCCCCGTGCATCATCTGGAAGGTCATCTGCTCGCCCCGCTGCTCAACGGAGTGGACCCCTTCCCGGCAGTCGCCCTGCTGGTTTCCGGTGGGCATACAATGTTGGTGGAAGTCCGGGGCATCGGCGACTATATTTTGTTAGGGGAGACGCTGGACGATGCGGCCGGTGAAGCCTTCGACAAGGCGGCGAAGATGATGGGACTGGGCTATCCCGGCG
>NZ_JAGDVS010000185.1:0-3795 GCF_023255755.1 Acidithiobacillus sp.
TCGGGCCTCGTTCGGAGCGATGGCTCCGCGCAGCGGAAGAATCGTGCTAATCAGGAATTGCTATGCAGCCAGCCCTATGCAGTCGCTCAAAGGAGTGTGGTCAGCCAAATCGATGGTCCTCTGGTCAAGTTTTTTGAGCAATTGTTGCGTACAGTCTCAGGCAAACCGCTCTATCAGCCCGCCAGGCAGATCTTGTCGGGGAATCGGTGGAAGTATGGTGGACCCATCGGCCCCCCCAAAGAGGGGTGCGTACCAACGCCTCACGCCATCATAGCCGCCATCTGGCCAGGGTACGTTTGGAAATGCCAAACAGGGACCGTAATTTGTCATGCTAGGCTTTGTTGACCTTTCCTGGCTGCAGGCCGGAGATAAGCAGCATACTGGTCATTGCGTATCGTCTTTTGCCAAAGAACCGTACCGAAGGCGGTGTCACGCGTTTTCGGCAGGTTTCACAGCAGAAGCTGTGCCGATGTACCGAGATGAGGGTGTTCCCAGGCTCTCCGCGTAGCAGCCGAGGAAAGCGGGCACTATGGAGCTTCCCGCCACAATAAGGACCCCCTTCTGAAACTCCCCGCTCCCGGTCCTGTGTAGGGGGAGGCATCCATGCCATCTGTGAGCTGCCGCTTTTCGTCTTGTGCCAAATATAACACCGTTATGCACCATCTTCTCTTTGAACCGAAGACAGACCATAACTTTCTTTCAATCCCTTGTTCAAGCGTCCGATACGGAGCCGTTAAAATGATCACCATAAACGATGGGCCATGAATACCGACCCTCACGCTACGTGACCAAAAAGACTCCCGACTCCATCAACATCACTGATCGCTCTCACTCAAACAAGTTCATCAATCTGATGCCCATCTTCCGACGCTTCTTCTTCGCGCCGAGGCAGCAATCGGGGTCGCGGCGTATTGTTCTCCCGCCTCTTGTCGGAAATCTGGTGCAAAGGCTCCACGGGCTGGGCACCACGGTCAATGGGTTTAAGCGGAAAATCTGCCATAAGCGCTGTACTCCAGATATCATATAAAACATATATACCTTCCAGACTAGCGCAATAACTATTCTTTTTCCATGGATTAGGGTTCAGCGTGCGTAAAAGCTCTGCAGTCGCCCTTCAATGATTTTGGGATTTTCGCCTTCTGCTATCCCGACCAGGCCTTCGATGATCATCTCACGTAGGTAGGTTTGCTGATGTACGATACCTTTAATCTTGTTCGATATGGGGAGAAAAAGCAGATTGGCTAACCCCACACCGTAGATGGTTGCAACGAAAGCCGTTGCTATGCCCGCTCCAAGTTTGGCCGGATCGGCGAGATTTTCCATGACATGAATCAGGCCCAGCACGGCGCCGAGAATACCAATGGTCGGCGAGTACCCACCCGCCGATTCAAACACTTTTGCCGCCTGCCGTTCCATCTCCGAGCGGGAATCCAGATCGACCTCCAGGGTAGCCCGGATTTTCTCCGGTTCCGCCCCATCGACCAGCATCTGTAAGCCTTTTTGTAAATACGGGTCATTGACACCCGCAATCAGACTTTCCAGCGCTAGTAGTCCATTTTTACGGGCGGTATTGCTCCATTCCAGAATTTGCGCGATGACGGGCTGAGGATCAGTTTTGGGGGGCAGCACCGCCCAGGGCACCATCTTCAGGGAACGAATGAACACGGGCATGGTGTACTGCACCATCACCGCGCCCATAGTGCCGCCAACAACAATAATGAAGGCAGTGAGCTGAAGGATGGAACTGAGCTTACCGCCTTCCAGAAGCTGGCCGGCAAAAATACCACCGAAAGCCACTACCAAACCAATCAGGGTCAAAAAATCCACGATTTTGCTCCCTTTTGGGGATCGGCAAATGAGTAACCCTCAAAGCCTGTCATCACGCCAGTCTCCCAGGGTGGTACGCAAACGCAGGACCGCTTGCCGCATAATCTGGCTGACGCGAGATTCGCTGACCTCCAATACGCTGCCAATCTCTTTCAGAGTGAGTTCGTCCTGATAATAAAGCGCGAGGACCAGTTGCTCCTTTTCCGGTAAAGTGCCGATACCGCGCTGGAGATCGCGGGAAAATTCTTCAGATACCAGCACCGACTGAATATCGTCCGCAGCATCGCGGAGGTAGCGACCGACAAAAGCGTCATTGTCCGCTGCCAGATCTTCGAGATAAAGAATCTGACCGCCACTCTCACGCAACGCGGCATGGTAAGCCGTCATTGTCCAGCCCAGTTCTTTGGCGATTTCCTCATCACTGGGCGGATGTCCAAGATGTTGTTCCAGGCGGGCAATGGCCCTGCCGATAGATTGCTCCTTGGCACGCGCACGGCGGGGCAGGCAGTCCTGAGCACGCAGCTCGTCAAGAATACTGCCGCGAATCCGCATGCTGGCATAACTGATAAAGGCATCACTCTCGTCTCCCGACTGGCTATCGAGGGCATCCATCAATCCCAATAAACCCGCCTGCACGAGATCGGCCACATCGACATTGGCGGGCAGCCGGGCGCGGATCCGCTGGGCAATACGCTGCACCAGAGGCACATGGCGCGCCACCTGCGCACTGCGCTGTACCATTCTATCCACCGCCATTCCGGCACTCATAGGCTCTGCAGCGATCTTTCTGCCGATAACAGGCGCTCCATGAAGAACTCGATATGCCCAGAGGGACCCGCTGGCAGGGGCCAGCTACGCACTGTTGTCGCCAGCTCGCGCAGCGCTCGGGCGGCAGGACTGTCGGGATAGAGTTCGACAATGGCCCGCTGCGAACGTACCGCACTACGCAGAGCAGGATCCAGGGGAATGCTGCCGATCAGATCAAGACTGACATCGAGATAACGGTCCGCCACAGCGGCGACGCGCTGAAAGAGCATCTGACCTTCGCGCTGGTCACGCACCATATTGGGAAGCACCCGGAAACGCCGCACGCCATGATCACGGCTGAGCAACTTAATGAGGGCGTAGGCGTCGGTGATGGAAGCCGGCTCATTGGAGACCACAACAATGACATCCTGGGCGGCGCAACTGAAGGTCAGCACATCACCCGCAATGCCGGCAGCAAGATCAATCAGCAGGTAATCAACGTCGATGTCGAGGTTGCTCACGGCCTGAATCAGGTTCGCCTGAGCCAGGGCATCCAGAACCGCCATCCGCGCGATACCGCTGGCCGCAGGTAACACGCGAATGCCCTGAGGGCCACTGACGAGCACTTCTTCAATGGATTTTTCACCAGAAACTACATGAGAGAGATTATAGCGGGGACTCAGGCCGAGCAGGATGTCCACATTGCCGAGACCGAGGTCGGCGTCGAAAAGTAGGGGTTTCGCGCCCTTCTGGGCGAGGGCAACAGCCAGATTAACAGCAACATTGGTCTTGCCCACCCCACCTTTACCACTGGCGACGGCGATCACCTTGACTGGTTTACGCGCACACATTCTTCGAAGTCCCTCCGCCTGATCCAGCGGGCTCGCAATCACTGCGGACCCCTGCATTTCATGCACCATGATAGCGATTATGGGCAGTGCTAGCCACCGCATCGCCTGCCGAAACCGATTGCAGTATATGAATCAGCGCATCCCAACGTGCCTCATGGAGGTCTTCCGGCACCTTCTGGCCGTCGCTGTAATAGGCAATGGGTAGATGATGTTGTGCCAACCATTCCAGTGCGCCACCAAAGGCCGGTGCTTCATCCACTTTGGAGAGAATGGCTCCCGCCAAAGGAAGATCCGCATAAGGTGCCAGAACCGTCGACAAACTCTTGTCGCTCAACCCAGCCGGAATGAGCAGAAAACGATGGGCTTGCGG
>NZ_JAGDVS010000185.1:3805-34950 GCF_023255755.1 Acidithiobacillus sp.
CTCCCAGGCGCTGGTCACGCGGGCTCATACCGATGGTATCGATGAATATCCACGGTCGCTGGCAATGTTTCTCCAAAGCCTGGAAAAGATCTTCCGGACCACGGATGACCTCCAGCGGCACGCCAAGAATGCGCGCATATATCCCCAGTTGCTCAACACCCGCGATACGATAGGTATCGGTGGTCAGCAATGCGACGGAGTGAGGCCCGTGGCGCAACACCTGAGCGGCAGCAAGTTTCGCTATGCTGGTCGTTTTGCCTGAGCCGGTAGGACCCCATACCGCGAAAATTCCGCCTTTACCCAGAGGGTTCTCGCTCAAGCCCACCCGCTCCTCCAGCGCTACGCGCAGTGACGCCCCCCAGGCCTCGTCTGCGGCCTGCTGAGCGATTTGCGTAGCCCAGTCCGCAGAGAAACCCATGTCCGTCAGCACCTCGCGCGCCAGCTTGCTGGCGCGCGGGCTGCCCCAGCGTTTTTCCACCAATTGCCGCAGGGCCTGAAGCTCGTTACGGAGCGGAGTAGTCTCCGTGGCTGCACTGCTGCTCACTGCCATGTGCGCCACGCGCTCAGGGACAGATAATGGGGGCTTGGTGCTCACGGTAGGAATATCCTCCGCTGGCAATTTTGCCGGAACTCCGCGTAATGGTTCAGGCCAACTCGGCGTTGGCGTGGCCTCAGCCCATTGCTTCTCATCAAAATCGATGGCTGCAACGATCTCGACACCCCCATCCACATCCCGGTTGGAGAGAATGACCGCGTCGGCACCCAAGGCGGTGCGAATCTGCTGCAGTACGTCGCGGGTGCTCGCCCCGTTAAATCGCCTGATCTTCATCTGTGTCTTTCTCCCTGAGGGTGAGCGCCTGGCCATTTAAGCACCGAGCGTGGCCACCACCCTGATCCGTTTATTTTCGGGGATCTCCGCATAAGAGAGCACCCGCATCCGCGGCGCGGTCCGGGCCAGGAAGCGTGCCAGAAAGGCGCGCATGGGGGCCATGGCCAGCAGCACCGGCTGCATACCGCCAGCCTCCATCTGCTGCATCAACTCCCCCGCCCTTTCCAGCACCCGCTGCGCCAGCCCCGGCTCCAAAGCCTCGCCATTACTGTTGCGCAAACTCTCCTGCAATAAGTGTTCCAACTGTCCGTCCAGCACCGCGACTGGCAACTCCCCCTGTCCGGGAAAGAGTCCTTGCACAATATAAGGGCCGAGTGCGGTACGTACGGCCGCAGTGAGATCGTCAACATCCTGGCTTTGCGGTGCGTGCTCCGCCAAAATTTCGACGATGGTGCGCATGTCGCGAACGGGCACGCCTTCATTCAGCAGGTTCTGCAAGACTTTCTTGAGCTTGTCGGGAGACAGCATCTTCGGGATGACATCTTCTACCAGCTTGGGTGAGCGGCTGGCGAGATGAGACAGGATCCCCTCCACCTCCTCGCGGCCCAGCAGTTCAGCACCATGGGACTGCAAGATCTGATGCAGATGGGTGGCGATCACCGTTGCCGGATCGACCACCGTATAACCAAGGGCGACTGCCTTGTCGCGCTGATCGTTGTTTATCCACAAGGCCGGGAGGCCGAAGGACGGGTCGGTAGTCGGGGTACCTTCGAGCTTACCGAGGACATTGCCTGGGTCTATGGCGAGCAGCAAATCCGGAAAGATTTCACCACCAGCCACTTCAACGCCTTTGACGGTGATCCGGTAGGCCGTCGGCCGCAATTCGAGATTGTCACGGACGTGCACGGCGGGCACCAGAAAGCCAAAGTCCTGCGCGAACTTTTTACGCACCCCGCGAATGCGTGCCAGCAGCTCGCCGCCCTGCCCCTTGTCGACCAGCGGAATCAGCCGGTAACCGACCTCCAGCCCGAGTGGATCAAGCGGCTCGACGCTGGCCCAGGTGACCTCCTCCGGCTCGGCTGGTGATGGGGGTATCGCGGCTTCGGCCTTTGGCTGCTGGCGTTTGCGATACCAAACGATGCCGCCCAACACCGCGCCTGCCCCCAGAAACGGCAGATGCGGCATCCCCGGAATCAGCCCGAGAACGGCGAGGATCACCGCGACGATAACCAGTACGTCCCGGTTGTGGAAAATCTGGCTCACTAATTGTTTTCCCAAATCCTGACCGGTATTGACTGACGTGACCACAATGCCGGCGGCGATGGAAATGACCAGTGCGGGAATTTGTGCCACCAGCGCGTCACCGATGCTGAGCAGAGTGTAGTCATGGGCTGCCGTGCCAAGACTGAGACCATGTTGCCAGATGCCGATGATCAGACCACCGATTAAGTTGATGAATAGAATCATAATCGCTGCGACGGCATCACCGCGCACAAACTTGCTGGCGCCGTCCATGGAACCAAAAAAATCGGCCTCTTGCGCTATCTCGCTGCGCCGCCGATGGGCTTCTTCCTGATCGATAATGCCGGCATTCATATCCGCATCAATAGCCATCTGTTTGCCCGGCATGGCGTCGAGAGTGAAACGGGCGCTGACTTCTGCGATGCGCCCCGCACCCTTGGTGATAACCATAAAGTTGATGATGACCAGAATCGCAAAAACGATGATTCCTACCGCATAGTCACCGCCCACAACAAACTCACCAAATGACTCGATCACCTGTCCGGCCGCACCGGGTCCATTCTGGCCGTGCAGCAAGATGATCCTTGCCGCCGCCACATTGAGGGAGAGGCGCAACAAAGTCGTTAACAGCAGTGCCGTCGGAAAAGCGGCGAACTCCAGCGGGCGCACCATATAGAGACTGACCAGCAGGATAATCAGGCCCAGCGTAATATTGAAGGTAAAGAAAATATCCAGGAGAAAAGTCGGCAACGGAATAATGAGCATGGCGAGCACCATGATCACCAGGATCGGGGCCGCCAGGGTATGCCAGTTCACGCGTTGCAACATCCGGTTCAGGGCGTTCACAGTTTATCCTCTTTCATCCATTTCCGGGGGCACTGACCAGTGCGCGGGCACTTGTGGCTGCTGCTGCGGGGTCGCCAACCGGAGCTGATATAGATAGGCGAGGAGTTCCGCCACAGCCCGATAAAGAGTGACGGGGATCTCCTGCTCCAACTCCACATGATGGTAGAGCGCCCGCGCCAGGGGTGGCGCTTCCACCACCGGTATGTGATGTTCTGCCGCCAGATCACGGATCCTGGCGGCCACCAGATCAGCGCCCTTGGCCAGCAGGACGGGTGCACGCGTCTCCCCTTCGGCATAACGCAGCGCCACCGCATAATGGGTCGGGTTGGTGACAATGACATCGGCCTTGGGCACCGCCGCCATCATCCGCCGGCGCGCCATCTCCCGCTGCATGGCGCGTACCTTGGCCTTGATTTCGGGATTGCCGTCCATTTCTTTCATTTCATCTTTCTGATCCTGGCGCGACATCTTCAACTTCACGTTGATGGTCCAGATCTGGAAAGGCACATCAAATAGCACAATCAGCAGGGTAGACGCAGCAAGCACGAGAAAGACCAAGCCGCTCATGTGCATGAGATGCAGCATGGCTTGTTCGGGCGATTCCTGAATCAGGCCGAAGAGGGCGTTGCGTTGGGCCCAGAGCAACGTGATACCGATACCGCCCACCACCACAGCTTTCAGGATCGCCTTCACCAGTTCCAACGCACCATGCTTGGAAACGATTTTTTGCAGACCACTGATGGGGTCCATGCGCGAGAAGTCCGGTACCAGCGACTGGGTGCTGAAAACCCAGCCGCCTACCACCAGCCCGGCAGCAACCACGGCCATCAGCAGCATGATGAAAAAGGGCACCACCAGCTCCGCCGCGGTTTCACACATCGTTGCAAAATGACGGAGGAGGTCTTGAGGATCGGTCATCACGGCGGACGAGAGATGCAGGCCGACGTAGAGAAATCCGGCAATACTTTGATAAATATTGTCAGCGAACCCAAAAAACACACTCGCCGAGACCATCAGCAAGGCGCTGGTGGACAACTCTCTGGAGCGCGCGACCTGGCCCTTCTTACGCGCGTCGTCGCGGCGTTTGGGAGTCGCCGCTTCGGTACGTTCCTGGGCATTTTCTTCGGCCATGGCGTCTTATGTCCTGAGCGAGAGATTCATGGCCGCGCCGCCGAGAGCATCGCCTGCCCCGCAGTTTCCATGGATAAATTCAGCAGATGCTGAACGATCATGGTCATGGCCGGCATAAACACATACAGCGCGAGGATACCCAGCCCCAGGAGCACCGGAAAGCCGATCACAAAAATATTGAGCTGGGGCGCCGACTTGCCCAGCACACCTAAAGCAATATTTACGAGCACCAGCGTGCCTAAAACCGGTGCAGAGATAGCCAAACCCAACGAGAAGATGATGCTCCCCTCCTCCACGAGCAAATGCCAGGCCGAAGGATTGAGGCTGAGCGTCGCCGTCACCGGCAGTAGGGTAAAACTGCGCATAAGGGTCGCCAGCACCAGCAACTGACCATTCATTGCCATGAACAGGAGTAAGGCGATCAGGTTGAGAAAATTGGAAAGGGTAGGGACCTGCACGCCCGTCACAGGGTCAAAAAAGCTGCTGAATCCCAGCCCCATCTGTAGACTGATGACCGACCCCGCAAACTGCACCACGCTAAAAACCACCGTCACAGCAAAACCCAGCGCCGTGCCTATGAGGATTTGCTGGATGAGCAGCACAAAACCCGCTCCCGACAAAAAATGTACAGCAGGCATCGCGGGCAGAGCGGGGGCGATAGCCACACTGATCAGCAACGCCAGCCCTACCCGCACCTGAATCGGTACCTGGGTGGCGCTAAACACCGGCGCCGTGGACAGCAGCGCGAGGATACGAATAAAGGGCCAGAAGACCAGGCCGATCCAGTGCTCCAGTTGCAGCGTGGTAAAGTGAATCATTGGTTGATCAGATGCGGAATGTCATGGAACAGGTGGATGGTGAAGTCCATGATCAGATGCAGCATCCATGGACCGGCAATCACCAGCACCAAGGCCATCGCCAGAATTTTGGGCACAAAGCTGAGCGTCATTTCGTTGAGCTGGGTGGCCGCTTGAAAGACACTCACCAGCAGGCCGACCACCAGCGCAATCCCCAGCAAGGGGGCCGACAACAAGAGGGTCGTCCACACCGCTTGCTGACCGATCGTGACAATACTCTCTGGAGTCATTCCCTCACCTCAATGGACAAAGCTCTGTACCAGCGAACCGATGACCAGATCCCAGCCGTTGACCAGTACGAAGAGCATGAGTTTGAAGGGAAAAGACACCGTCACTGGCGACAGCATCATCATGCCCATAGACATCAGAACGGCAGCCACCACCAGATCGATGATCACGAAGGGTATGAAGATCAGAAAGCCGATCTGAAACCCGGTCTTCAGCTCCGAAGTGACGAAGGCCGGGATCAATAAAGTCATGGGCGTATCCGCCGGGGCCTGCAATTGCGGGTGTCCGGAGAGCTTGACGAAAAGCGCGAGATCATCGGGTCGCGTCTGCGAAAGCATGAAGGTGCGCAACGGTCCATCAGCACGCGACATGGCCTGGGTGATATTGATCTGGTTTTGAGTAAGGGGCTGCAGGACTTCCGTGTTGAGCTTCTGAAACACCGGCGCCATCACAAAAAAAGTAAGAAAGAGCGATAGGCCGACGATGACCTGGCTGGGCGGCATCTGGGTCGAACCCAGAGCCTGCTTGAGCAGGGAGAGGACGATGATGATACGGGTGAAGGCTGTCATCATCAGCAGCATGCTGGGTAAAAAGACCAGTACCGTCATGAAGATGAGCGCCTGAATACTGAGGCTGTATTCGGTGCCGCCGCCCGCTGCAGGACCTGTGGTAAAAGCGGGAAGGCCGCCGGCGATGGCCACTCCCGGAATATTGAGGACGATCAGTCCAAAGGCGGCGATCCTGGTCTGGAAGCGGGCGGGGTTTCTGCCGGGTCCCTGGTGGGGGTCTTTATGTGCTGGTTCCATGGCCCTTGCTTGCGCCTCTCCATTGCGGTGCGCAACCAACCGGCGAAAGTGGCCGGCGCGTTGCTGGTGGTGTCTGGCAGCGTCGTCTCCAGGGTGTGCAGCAGGGTAATCCCTGCCGGAGTCACACCGAGAAGCAACTGCTGCTCTCCCACTTGTACTAGCAAAAGGCGTTCCCGCGTTCCAAGGGAGAGTGACGACACCACCCGCATACCTCCGACCTGCCCACCGGCCAGACCGGGTTGCAGGCGCTTGAGTAACCACACCACCCCGAAAAATATCAGGAGGACCAGCACCAGGGCAGAAAATAGCTGGAGAATGGCTGACCACGAAAAAGCACTGTCCGCCCCCATGCCGACGGAGGTATCCGCCCAAACTGACGGGCTCCACAGGGCGCAGACCATGCCTGCCAGTCGGATTTTTGACGCTCGCAGGGCGGCAATTTTGACGCTGAAGTCGGGACTTGGATTTTTTTTCAACGGAGTTTCTTGGCCCGTTCCGCCGGGCTGACGATGTCGGTGAGACGAATGCCAAACTTGTCATTCACCAGCACGACCTCACCCTGCGCGATAAGGTAACCATTCACGAGCACATCCATCGGCTCGCCAGCGAGGCGCTCCAACTCGACCACCGAACCCTGCGCCAACTGCAGGAGATTCCGAATTTGAATCTTGGTACGTCCCAGCTCTACCGAGAGCGTCACCGGAATATCGAGAATCATATCCAGATTCTGCGCCTGCGTACCGCTGCTGGCAGCATGCAACTCGGGAATAGGGGCGGGAGTCGCCTTAGGGGCCTGCTTAAGCGGAGCGTTAAGCTCGTTGTCCGGTTCAGCAGATGCTTCCGTATCGGTGCTGGCACCGCCCTGCTCCGCCATAGCTGCTGCCCAGTCCGCCATAATATCATCGGCCGCGCTGTTATCCGCCGCGTCCGCCACAGGTTCCGCGCCTACCGGTATTTGCTCTTCAGCCATGGTTCAACTCTCCAATGCCGCCATGGCGGCTTGCCCTGCTGCGATTTCCGGACAGAGATGCTCCGTCACCTGAACGGCATATTTGCCATTAGACATTCCATAGCGCCCGGAAAGCACTGGAATGCCATCAATTCGCGCGACAATCGTTTCCGGCATTTCAATAGGAATCACGTCGCCATCGCGTAGCGCCAGCAATTGCCGCAGAGTCAGGCGCGTTTGCACGAACTGCGCTTCCAGTTCCAGTTCGGCCTCCTGCATTTCATCCTGCAGAGACTGCACCCAACGGCGGTCCACCTCAGAACGATCCGCCGTCGTGCCTGCCGTGAGCTGATCGCGTACCGGTTCGACCATGCCATAAGGAAGACAGACATGGAGAGTGCCCGTCCCCGATTCCAGCTCTACGGTAAACGTGGTGGTGATCACCACTTCTGTCGGCGTCGCAATATTGACGAACTGCGGGTTTACTTCCGAGCGCATCAACTCCGGGTTCAGGGGCGCCACCGGTGCCCAGGCCGACTTAAAGTCTTTGAACGCCATATCCAGAAGCCGCTTGATGATGCGCTGCTCCAGCGGGGTGAAGTCTCGGCCCTCAATACGCGCATGAAAGCGGCCATCACCACCGAAATAGTTGTCCACCACCGCAAAAATCAGGCGGGGATCGAAGACGAACAAGGCGGTCCCGCGCAGAGGCTTGATCTGTACCATATTGATATTACTGGGTACCACCAGACTGCGGATGAACTCACTATATTTGATCAGCCGCACCTGACCCACGGAGATTTCTGCCGTGCGCCGCAAAAAGTTGAACAGACTGACCCGCCATAGACGAGCAAAGCGCTCGTTGACCACCTCCAGGGTAGGCATACGTCCGCGCACGATACGATCCTGGTTGGCGAGATCATAAGGCCGCACACCACCCGGATCGGGCACTGCATCAGTCTCGGTATCGACATCACCACCTGCCATCCCTTTGAAGAGGGCGTCTACTTCATCCTGAGAAAGAATATCCTGTGCCATGCGGTCACCGTATCGTTAGCGGTACTGCTTTGCAAGAATCATGCAAAGGTATTCACCAATCCCAACCGGACACGGACCGATATCGGAAGTGCGGTAACCCCACCGGTCGCCTCCCCAACCGCCATAATACCGGAGACGGGCACAGATTTGTTGCGCGCAAAGGGCCGCCCGCCGCTATCCGTCCCCACACTCGCCTGCCCCAGGCTCATCCCCGCCGCCGCAAAACTCTCCTGCAGTTGCGGCATGGCCGTGGCAATGGCTTCCCGCACTTCCGGATGTGGTGAGCTGAAAAAAGCGTTGGTCTGGCCATTTTGTTGAAGATCCAAATGCACCTCCAGCGGACCCAGGTGCGGCGGGTTGAGATGCAGGGTGGCCTGCTGTATCCCCTGGCCCAGTAAAAATTGCACCTGCTGCCCTAGCGCCTGACCCCATTGCGGACGGCTATCCACCGGGGGCGCCACGACAGCCACTGCAGGGGCAGGGCCTGCGGTCGGAGTAACTCCGCTTAACACCGTCATATTCGGCAGATTGGCGCCTGGTTGACTGGCACCATTAGTCACTTCCGAACGTTTGGTGGAGACCATTGCCAACGTGGCTGTCGAAGGGCTGGACGCGGTGACCACGCTAACGCGCTGAATCAGCGCAGGACGCGGCGCTTGCGTACCTGCCTCTTTGCCCTGCAAATTCTGAACATGGATTGTCTCCAATGCTCCGGCTGCATGGCTCGCACCCTCTTGGGACAGCGTCGCCACAGCATTATGACCGGACTCGTCGGCGCCCCCTAAAGGTGTCGGTTTCCCGGATACGTCTTGGTAGTGGGGGGACGCGGCGGTGGCTGCCAAGGGAAGTGTCGGCGAAAAAAACACGGCTGTCGGCAAGGGAGAAACAGCCGTGTTTTTGGCCGCATGGGTTTTATCCGCAACCTTTTTGGGCGGCACCGCAGTTGCGCCGGTTGTCGCTGGAGCGGGAACCGTCGACGTCGCCTTGGTAGCCAGCGCCACCGGCAAAGTTTTGCCACTGCTTTCCCCCACCGGCTGGCGAAGCGCGTGCGGCGAGACTTTTTGTGGTGCGTCTGATTTTTTTCCCGCGATCTTCTCAGGCGTACCCACCTTACCCTGGGCATTCGCCGGCGCCGCCGCCTGCTGCCCCGCCATCACCTGGGCGAAACCAGGCACCGGCCCTGTGCCGCTTGCGGTCTGTGCCGAAGCCGGAGCACCTACCGACACAGGCGTCGCTATGGGGTTGGCTGTTGCGCTCATGATTTCTGCAGCCATACCGGCACCTCCTCAGAAAGATAGTTGCAGTATCATAGGCAAAAAACACGCCCGACCCGCAGCGCGGAGGAGCGCATGGCCCATTCATCCAGATCTTTTTGCATTTTGCGTAACGCCTGGTTGCGCTGCTCATTTTCCAGACGCTGAGCGAGGGAGGCCAAGCCTTTTCCCCGCCCTCTGGCGGCCGCCCACTCGCCTTGCAGCCAACGCACCTGCTGCTGTTGGTGCTGGAGATTTTCTCGTTGCAGCTTAAGCACCTGTTCAAGCTGTGCGATGAAACTGCGCATCTCCATCGCTTGCGCGCTGAGAATACCAGCCTGCTCCGCGGCGACCGCCTGCTCGCGATACTGCGCCAGATAATTTTCCAGCAACTGCAGCTTATTCTGTATTTCATGCAGTAGCGCACGCTGCCTACCCAGTGTCTGGGCCAGCTCTTTTTGCCGGTTATCGGCGTCTTCACGGAGGTAGAGGATGGTATCTTGGCGGCTCATAATATTTAAGCAGGCGTAACGCCCGCGTGATCGTCCAGGTAATGGGTCATAATTTCTGCCAGTTGCGCTTGGCTTGTGGCCAGCGATACGGATTCCCGCTGATCCTGACGCAGAAAGGCGAGGATTCCGGGATAGGCGCGCACCGCCTGGTCAAGTAGCGGCTCCATGCCAGGCGTATATGCGCCGACCGCGATGAGATCCTGCTGGTCGCGATAGCGACTATAGAGGCGTTTGAGCAAATGCAAGCGACTCAACTGAAGTGGCGGCACGATATTCGGCATCACCCGGCTGATAGAGGCTTCCAGATCGATAGCTGGATACTGCCCTTGCTCAGCGAGGCTGCGGGATAATACCAGATGTCCGTCGAGCACGGCCCGCGCGCTGTCGGCAATGGGGTCCTGCTGGTCATCGCCTTCCATAAGCACGGTATAGAAAGCCGTGATGCTGCCGCCCCCCTCGGGACCATTGCCCGCGCGCTCCACCAATGCGGGCAAGCGCGCAAATACCGAAGGCGGATAACCCCGTACGGCTGGCGGCTCGCCCACGGCCAAGGCGATTTCGCGCTGCGCCATTGCATAACGGGTCAATGAATCCATCAGCAGTAACACATGCTGGCCCTGACTCCGATAATATTCGGCGATGGCGGTTGCCAGGTGCGCGCCACGAATGCGGGTCAGCGCTGGCACGTCGGCAGGTGCCGCCACCACCACGGCACGGCGCAGACCGGACTCACCGAGAATATCCTCAATGAACTCCTTGACCTCGCGGCCACGTTCACCAATCAATCCGACGACAATGACATCCGCATCCGTATTGCGCGCCATCATCCCCAAGAGGACGCTCTTACCCACGCCACTGCCGGCAAACAGGCCCATGCGCGCGCCGCGACCGATGGTAAACAACGCATTGATGCTGCGCACCCCTACGTCGAGGGGCGCCCGCACTGGCGCGCGCCGCATGGGATTGATGGCCGTTCCCAGCAAAGGGACTCGCTCCTGACCAAGAATGGGTCCACCACCATCCAGTACCTGACCTTGCCCATCCATAATCCGACCTAACATCTGCGGGCTTACCCCCGCCTGAGCCTCTCCCGCCAAAGGTTGCACCCGTGCCCCAGGCGCCACCCCGTGCAGATCTCCCGCCGCCATGAGTTGTAGACGTCCGGCCTGAAAACCGACTACCTCGGCATCGATACCGCGCTGATGCGCTGCGGCCACCCGGCAGCGCGTTCCGATACTGGCATCAAAACCTTCTGCCTCCAAAACCAGACCCACCATGCGCACCAGCCGCCCGCTGGGTAATAACGCGGGCGGCTGCCGTTGCATACGCGACTGTATACTCTGCAGATATTCGCCCCAGTGACGTTGGCGGTCGGCAAATATCCCGGTCATGTGGAAATCTCGCCGAAAAGCTGATCCAGGGTTTCCCGCCAGCGCGTCTCCAGACGAAGATCCAGTTGCGTAGCCGCATGATCGAATTCACGTCCCTGCCAGCGGCGGTCCGGGCGCGCCACCTCGGCATCCAGGCTGGCGGCCACTAATACGCCGCCCCGTTCCAGTTCAGCATCGGCGTGCAACACCACACCTTGCTCCGTCAGCTCCGGCATCAAACGTTCCACTAATGCCAGATCATCGGGATGCAGGCAGATACTCGGCTGCGCGCTCCGTACCGGCACCGCGCGCAGTGCCTCCCGGAGCAACGGCAACAGCGACTCTGGCCGCAGAACCAGCTCGTGGCGAATCACCTGTTTGGCAATTTCCATGGCCAGCGCCAACAGCGACTGTTCAACACTCACATCCAGTGCCCGTAACGGCACACTGAAATCGTGTAAAATCTGCTGCAAAGCCTGTCGATCCTGGGCCGCAGCGGCCATGCCTTCGGCATACCCCGCCGCGTAACCTTGCTGATGCCCCTGTTCCCGCCCTTCCCTCTCGGCCTGCCCATAAATGGCTTGCAATTCATCCGCCGTCGGCAAGATTACGGATTGCGTGGAAATGGATTCCCCCGGCGCCTTCGTCGGCTGGGCTCGCACCGCGACAACAGACATATCTGGCAACTGCCAGCGTTGCAGGTCGCCAATCGTGTCACGAGAAATCACTTCCTGGGGCAATTTCATAGGCGCTCTCCAACCCTCAAACCATGGCCTCACTGCTGCCGTTGCCCAGGTTAATCTGCCCGGCCGCGTCTAAACGGGTGGCGATCTGCAGGATGGCCTTCTGCGCGGTTTCCACCTCGCTGACCCGCACCGGCCCCTTGGCGTCTAGATCATCGCGCATCATCTCCGCAGCGCGTTTTGACATATTCGCGAAGAATTTTTCGCGCAGCCCGGGACTGGCACCCTTCAACGCGGTGACAAATCCCTCGGAAGGGATCTCCCGCAGCAACACCTGCAGACTGCGGTCATCCAGCTTGATCAGGTCATCAAAGACAAACATCTTCTCCTGCACCTTTTCCGCCAGTTCACTATCATTTTCCCGCATCTTCTCGAGAATGCTACCGGAGAGGCTGGTTTCCAGACGATTGAGCACTTCGGCTGCAGCCTTCGGGCCACCGAGACTGGCCACCTGCAGGCTCTGTGTCTCTCCCGACAACTGCTCTTCCAGGATATCATTCAACTCCCGGATCGCTGCGGGCTGCACCGTCTCCAGGCTGGCCAACCGCATCATGGCCTCGCTGACCAACCGCTCCGGCAGATGATGAAGCACTTCACCCGCCTGTTCAGGCTCCATGTAGGCGAGGATCATGGCCAGCACTTGCGGATGCTCCAGCTTGATCAAATCGGCGATGGAACGGGCATCCATCCATTTGAGATTCTCCAACCCACTGGAGTCACCGCCATGGAGAATACGATCAATGAGGGTGCTCGCCTTATCCGCGCCCAAAGCCTTGTTCAGCATCGCCCGAATATATTGGTCACTCCCGACACCCAGGGAAGTCTGACGTTCCAGACGTGAGCGAAAATCCGACAACACCGTCTGTGCCTGATCGGTGGAAACATGGGACATACGCGCCATCGCGGCACCCAGCTTCTGGACCTCGCGCGGCCCCAAATGACGCATCACCTCCGCAGCCTCGTCCTCCCCCAGGCTCAGAAGGAGAATGGCGCTGCGATCAATGCCATTAAGATCCCGCTTCACGGTCATTGGCTAACCATTCCTTCACTACCTGAGCGGCGCGCGCCGGGTCTTGCATGACCAGTTGGCGGGCCACATAGAGATCGGTTTCCAGCGGATTTTCAGGCAGCGCCACCGGTCCATGACCCGCTCCGGCGAGGGTTGCTGACGGCACGCCGACCCCTGGTGTCGCTGGCCTTTTATCCTCTGCTGAGGCTGCCTCACCGGCGCCGTCTTCGGTGTTCATTGCCGGTTCCTGCCGCATGCGACGGCGCAGCAATGGCCTGACTACCCCGACATAGAGCAGGAGGGCAAGAATCAACAGCACCAGGTAACGCGAGCCACTGTTCATCAGCGTAAGGAACCAGGATTGCTGCCACCACGGAAGGGCAGTCGCCGCCGACTGTGTAGTGAAGGGCATGTTAACGACTTTCACCGTATCACCGCGCTGCGCATTGTAGCCGATGGCGTCTTCCACCAATTGCTGCACCTGTGCCAGTTGCGCAGCCGTCAGGGGTTTGGCGTGGATGGCACCCAGGCCACTTTCAGTAACCCGGTCATCGACCAGCACCGCAACCGACAGGCGCTTGACACGGCCCACCGGTTGCACGGTATGCACGATAGTCTTATCGACATCGTAATTCGTGGTGCTGTCGTTGCTACTCTCTGTGGGCGCCAGCATCTTGAGGGTGGGGGCAACAGCAATCAGCGCGGCCGGCGACATCGCCGAAGCCACCGGCGCCACAAAAGGCGCGATGGCCACCCCTGGCGGCTGATTGGAAAGCGCGCCCGGCACACCGTAAGGTCCGGCACCACCGGTACTGTTGCTGATATGCGTCTGCTCGCTCAGTATCTGTCCCTTGCCGTAATGCACCGAGCTGCTTTCACTTTTAGCAAAATCAATGTCAGCGGAAACGGCGACCCGCACCCCATTGTGACCCACTATGGGCGTCAGCATTTCCTGAATGCGTTTTTGGTATTGCTGGTCTACCTCGCGCTGATAAGCCAATTGCGACGGCTGCAGACCGCTATCGGCATTGGCATGAGAACTCAGCAAATCACCATGCTGATCAACCACGGTGACGTTCTTATCCCGCAAACCGGGCACGCTGGCCGCCACCAGATGCACCACTCCCGCGACCTGCGCCGCACTCAACACCCGCCCCGGATAGACTTCCAGCATTACCGATGCCGTGGGATTCTCCTGTTCACTGAGAAACACTGAAGGCTTGGGAATAGCGAGATGAACTTTGGCGTGCTCTACCGCTGAAAGGGAAGCTATCGTCCGCTCCAGAGAACCTTCCAGCGCCCGTTGATAATTGATGTGCTCGACAAACTCACTGGTACCCATGGGTTCATGGTCAAGCAGTTCAAAGCCAACCCCGGCCCCTTTAGGCAACCCCGCCGCCGCGAGCTTCATCCGGGTCCCGTAAACATGACTTCCCGGCACTGAGATCACCGCACCACCGTCACTGATTCGATAGGGAATATTGAGCTTTTGCAGCTCGGCAATGACCTGACCGCCATCCCGGTTCGAAAGATTGGTATAGAGCACTTTGTATGGTGGCTTACCACTCCAAACGAAGGCAACGATCAGCACGGCCAGCACTGCGGCGAGAACCGCCAATACCGTAAAACGGCGATTGGGCGTCATTTCCTGCCAACGCCGCTGAGCTTCCGCAGCGCCTCCGGAGAGCGTGTTGGGTCTTGCCGCTTCAGTGGCCATGCATCAGTCCTTGGTCGCCATGAATCGCACCGATCAGGCCTGAATATTCATGATGTCCTGGTATGCAGATACCAGTTTATTGCGCACCTGAAGCATCGTCTGAAAAGAAAGACCCGCTTTTTGCGAGGCCACCATCACCTGGCTGAGGCTCACCGACTGATCCCCACTGGAAAATTGCGCTTGCAGCGCGCTGGATTTGGCCTGCAGATCATTCACAGAATTCACCACCCCTTTCAGGGTATTGGCAAAATCACCTTCACTGCCGGTGGACGGAGCTGGCGCCTTCATCCCCTGCGCCTGATCGGCAAGGGCTCGCAATTGCGTTAAAAGGGAATCCAGAGAATCTACACTGCTCATGGTCGCACCTGCACTATCCGTTGTTGCATTTTAATAAGCAAAATCCGAGCCACTACTAGCCCAACACATACCCAGCCTCACGAAATCGCTGCAACTTGTGTCGCAGAGTACGCGGACTGATCCCCAGGGACTGGGCCGCCAGCGTCCGCGAACCCTGACTTTGGGCAAGCGCCAGGACGATGGCCTCCCGTTCGTGGTGGGCGCGCAGATCGTCCAGCGGTAAACATGCATCCAGTACGGCCCCAGGCGCTTTTTCGCAGGGTAGTCCTTCCGGGTCAGGAGGGGGGCGATCCGCAACGCCTTCCGCGACGGCGATTCCCAGGTCTGGCGCCTGGATTTCTTCCGTCATGGCCAGTATGGCCGCACGTTGCAACGCATTCTCCAGCTCACGGACATTGCCCGGCCACGAATAAGCCCAGAGCGTACGGCTAGCGGCAGCGTCCAGTCTTTTCGGCGGCAAACCCATCTGCTGGCAGTGTTGGGCCAAAAGATGTTCTGCCAAGGGCAGGATATCTGCTTGCCGCTCCCGTAAGGGTGGAATCCCTATGGGAAACACCTGTAGCCGGTAATACAGATCCGCACGAAAGTGCCCGGCGGCCACGGCCGCCTGGAGATCGCGATTACTGGTCGCGATCACCCGGATATTCAGCGCAATAGTCTGCTTGCCGCCCACCCGTTCCATCTCCCGCTCTTGCAGCACCCGCAGCAGCTTGGCCTGCAGCGCCAAAGGCATTTCCGTGACCTCATCCAGGAGCAGCGTACCCCCTTGGGCCTGTTCAAACTTCCCGGCGCTGGCCTGACTGGCGCCGGTAAAAGCCCCTTTTTCGTGACCGAACAGCGTCGCCTCCAGCAGAGTATCGGGTATCGCCGCGCAATTCACCGCGATAAAAGGCCCCCCTTGACGCTTGCTCTGCCGGTGCAGATAGCAAGCAAGCACTTCCTTGCCGACCCCGCTCTCGCCCGTCAGCAGGACCGTCGCATCGGTTACCGCCACCCGCCGTGCCATCTCCAGAGTGGTCTGCATCGCGGCAGATTCCGCAATGGGACCACCTTCCACCTGACGCGCCCGGCGGGCATGGCGGCAGATTTTTTCCAACAGCACGTCCATGGTAAAAGGTTTCACGAGATAATCCACGGCTCCGTTCTGTAACGCCCGTACCGCCTCGGCGATGGTGCCCCAAGCAGTCATCATCAGTACCGGCGGGCTTTCGAGACGGCCCTCCAGAGCTTTGAGCAGGACATAGCCATCCATGGGGCGCATCTGGACGTCACTCAGAACCAGGTCAAAGGACGCCGCTGCCAGGGCTGCCAGGGCTGCCGTGCCGTCCCCTGCGCGCTGCACCCGATAATCATGATCCTCCAAACCCTCCTGGAGGGCTTCGGCAAGGTGATCATCGTCTTCTACCAGTAATATCTGAGGTCGGTAACCGCCCATCATGCTTTCTCCTGCATCATCGCCCCACTGGGCAACGGCTGCGGCGGCTGCCAAAGCGGCAGGCGCAATACAAAACGTGCCCCCCCGCTCGCGGCAGCCTCAATCCCCACCGCCCCTCCCATGGCCACCACAAAATTGCGGGTGATGGCCAGACCAAGGCCGGTACCATCGCTGCGGCTGGTATAAAAAGGGGTAAACACTTTCTCCCGATCGGCCTCTGCAATACCTGGACCCGCATCGGCAATAGCCAGGACTAGATCACCCTCCCCGGCCAACTGCAAGCTGAGCAGCACGGTGCTTGCCGGGGGGCTGTAGAACAACGCATTATGCAGCAGATTGGCCAGCACACTTACCCAGGCGGCCCGGCTTCCCGTCAAAAACCAGTCAGATGACACTTCCGGCATTTGCAACATGACATTTTTTTGACGGAAGAGCAGATCGAACTCCTGCCGCAAACCTTCCAGAATCTCCACCACCGCCACAGCGCCCTCTTCCTGTTCGGTGCCGCGCAAAAAACGCAGCATGGCATCAATAGTGGCCTCCAGGTGCTGCAGACGCTCCAGGGCGCGCTGCTGCTGCTTGTGAAAACGCGCTTCGCCACGGTCACAGGATAATTGCGACACCGACAGGAGCGTAGTGGCCAGCGGAGTACGCAGTTGATGCGCCAGACCAGCCATGGTTTCCCCCATCGCCGCGAGGCGTTCGCGGCGTTGCGCCGCCTCCTCCTGTGCCCGTGCCACCGTCACATCCTGCAGCAGGATGATCTGTCCGCCATCCCCTGGTAACGCATTGACGGCCACCGTCACGCGCAACCCCGCCTCCCCTTCCCCCTGCAGGATCCATTCATTGGGGCCTGACTGCCAATGCAGCGTCTGTACCTCACGCCAATCGGCGCCACGCAGATCCGCTCCGAGAATCCGTCGCGCCTCGGGGTTCATTTCCATAATGACGGACGCATGGTCCACCACCAACACTGCACCCGGCAGTAACTCCAGAAGCATGGCCAGACGTTCGCGCATGCGCTCTTTCGCTTCCAGCTCCTGACGCAGGCGGGTATTCACCTCGGCCAGTTCCGCACCCAGGCGTTGCACTTCCATCTGGAGGGTGCCATAGGCTTCCGTTAAATCCCTGGACGCCTGATTAAAGAGCGAGAAGGCTTCCATAAGGCTGGCGGCATCCGGGACCTGCTTATCGCCCGACGCCATCAGCTACTACACTCCCGCGGATTGGCCAAGGCGTATTTCTTGAGCTTCTCCACCAATGTGGTGCGACGCAGCCCGAGACGCTGGGCAGCGTGCGCCACCACCTGATCGGAGGCAGCCATAGCCTGGAGCAGCAGGTCTTTTTCGATACCCTCCAGATGCTGTTTGAGGTCAAAGGGTCCATCAGGCAAAAAGGTTACGGGCTCGGACCAGATGGCGGCAAGACTTTGCCGCTCTGCCTCCGCACTTTCCGTCACCGAAGCACGAAAGCGCGGAGGCAGACCAGCAACATCTAGCCGTTCTCCGCCATGCAGAATCGTCAGTCGCTCCGCGAGATTCTGCAATTCGCGCACATTACCCGGCCAGGGATAGGCATCAAGCGCAGCCATGCTGCACTCTGACAGCATTACGGGACTATAGCCGCATTCTTCCAGACGCTGCAAAAAATGATGAAATAACAGGCGAACATCACCACAACGATCGCGCAATGGCGGTATTTCAATTGGGAATACATTGAGCCGATAGTAGAGATCTTCCCGAAAAGAACCATCGCGAATTCGTTCTTCCAGATTACGGTGGGTCGCTGCTAGTACCCGTACGTTAGCCGGAAAGCTCTGCGTACCACCCACCCGCTCAAACCGCCGTTCTTGCAGGACCCGCAGCAACTTCACCTGCATCTGCGAACTCATCTCGCCGATCTCATCCAGAAAAATGGTGCCACCTTGGGCCAATTCAAAGCGTCCCTTACGGGTCGCCAACGCCCCCGTAAAAGCGCCCTTCTCATGGCCGAAGAGCTCGCTTTCCATGAGATCCTCGGGGATGGCACCGCAGTTAATCGCCACAAAAGGCCCATCGCACCGCGCAGAGTGCCGATGCAGACACTGAGCGATGACTTCTTTACCAGTCCCTGATTCGCCGAGGATCAGGACCGTACTGTCGGTGTGCGCCACCTTTCCCAGCATGGCGGTGATACGCCGCAAGACCGGGCTGTTGCCAACCAAGCCGCAACTCTGCCGGGACAGACTGCGCCTGTCTGTTTCGGGCATGACCTTATCTATTATTTCACTGCACATGAAGTAGCCTGTCATACATCTGATGGATGGTGCTGATCCTTACTGCGCGCTACCGCACGCCGATGATGACGGAATATTAGCCGATCCAGTGATTCTTGCACACGGCTATCCAGATGAAAGTGCAGATGACAGCGGGTGCTTGCACCTGAAGCGCCGCCGGAAGGACCGGACAGGGGTTGCATGGAGCCGGGAAGCAGCAAGGGCATGGCAATGCGCGGACGCAAAAAAAGCGCTATGCAGGTTTCATTCTGTGCACCCGCAAACAGGGCAGGATCGGAACAATCCCAGTAGAGGTCCTCGGAGCCCAGGATGCAAGGGTAACTCGGCGGCGTCGGCCCCAGCCCCTTGATGCCTGCGCTGACCAACAACAACAAGAGGTCGACCTTCGTCTCCAGATTGCTGAGCCCTTCATGGCCCTCCTCATCATTGGTGAGGATGTGCTCATCCATGACCAGCAACGCACGCAACAAGGCGAGATTATCTGCCATCAGGGTATTACGGGTGCCCGCATCGTTGGGCCATTCGCCCAAGGCCAGGGGCAAATGGCCCTGCAGCACTACAGCATGTTCGGTCATTATCCCTCGCGAGGCGGGAAGGCGCATGCGTCAGGCGCGCTCCAGCAATCCTCGCCAGGCGTCGCGCAAATCCTCCACCACCGGACGGCAGGCATCCAGTGCCTGCAGATCATCAAAAATATTGGCTTGTGCCAACTGATTTAACAGGAAACGGTAAAGACTGTCGAGGTTTTGCGCAATTTCGCCGCCGTTTTCGAAGTCGATGCTGGCCAGCAGGTGGGCGGTGAGTTGATAGGCCTTGTCCATGGATTGCGCCTTGGTCGCCAGGTCACCCTGCTCAATAGCCAGCCGCGCCCGCCGCAGGTATTCGAGAATACCGTCCAGGCCGAGCAGGACCAGCCGGTCGCTGGACAAGCCTTGATTTCCCACCTGCCGATAGGCCTGCATAGCCGCTGTCGCTACACTCATAATGTGATTCTCCTCGAATTAACCACTGGTAGGGCTGGAGCTCGAACCAGTGGAGTAAAAGGCATTGAGATACTGGCCAATGGACTGCAACTGCGAAAGCTGCGACTGCATCGCGGCAAACTGCTGGGTCAGCAGGGAGGTCTGATTCGATGCCGATTGTTGCAGCGTCGTGATTTGCGCGCTGAGGCCGTTGATGGAGGAGGCGATACCGTTCTGCGCCGCCGCCACAAAACCGTTTTGGCTGTTGAGCGCTTGGGTGAGCAGGCTGTTCATCTGCTGATAGAGGCCCTGGCTCACGGTCACCGTGCCCAGATTGCCGGTCGTCGATCCCATCACCTGCAGCTGCAGCCCCAAGGCGTTTCCGGGGCCGGTCACCGTCAGATTCTGACCGACGCCACTGGTGGTCTCGGCATTGACCGTACCTGCCACATCCGTCCCGGAGGCCGCCAGACGGCTGGTACCGATACCCGTCCCGCTGGCCCCCGCCGCCACGTTGGAAACCACGCTGAAACTCTGCGTACTGCCATAGGTGTTGGACTGAATCTGCAGATAGCCATTCTGGTTACTGGCGGTGAGTCCGGTGACCCCGGATTGCTGCAACGTGTCATTGATGGTGTTGACGATAGTGGCGAGGCTGCTTCCGGAAGCCAGCGACACCACCACCGAACTGGAGCCGGAGCTGATGGTCAGGCTCTCACTCTGGGCGATACCGCTCGTAGGTACCGCCGCGCTACCCGACACCGTGGCCTCGGTCGCCGCCTGACTGACGTTGAGGGCGTAGGTGCCCGCCTGCGTACTGCTACCGGCGCCGACATACTGCACGTTGGCATTGCTGGTGCTGCCCACCTGCCCGAATAGCCCGGCGACACTGTTGAAATCGCTGTTGAGCGCGGTGCTGAGGGTACTGGTGTTGAGGCTGATGGTACCGCTGCTGGTCAGGCCGAGCCCGACGCTCCCCAGGGAGTTATAAGCGCTGCCGGAGGCCACTCCCACCCCCTGCCCGGAGATCAGGTTCAGTAGCTGGGTGCGCAAGCCCTGCACCGAGGCATCGCCGAGCAGCGGCCCGCCGGAACCGGCTTGCGCGTTGTACGCCGTAAGCTGATTGATGGTGCCCATGGTCTTGTTGAAAGCGATGGTGAAACTTTGTACCGCGCCGACGAAAGCGGAATTGCTGGCGCTGACCTGCAGCGTGGTTGAACCGCTGGCCTGCAACAGATTCAGGGAAACCCCCGGAATGGCGCCAGAGATGGTATTGCTGGCGCTGGTCACCGCCAGCCCGTTGATGCTCACCCCGGCATTCTGCGCCGCCTGACTGAGGGTCATGCCCGAACTGCCCGAACTACTGGAACTGTAACTGAGATTCGCCAGGCTGCCCGTCGCCCCGCTGGTGGTGACACTGAAGGCGCTGCTGGCCCCGGTGCCGGTCCCGGTGAGGGTCAGTCGATAGCCGGTGCCATCATAGACCACCGCCGCGTTGACGCCGGTATTGGCCGTGTTGATAGCGCTCGCGATACCGTCCAGCGTGTTATTGCTGGAGCCGATGGCCACATTCGTTACCGCCCCACTGCCCACCTGTATCTGCAGGGTCCCGGTACCCACAGCAGCGCTGCTGGCACTACTAAAATCCTGGGAATAGATGCTCTGTGACTGCGCCAGCACTATATTGCTGAGGCTATAACTGCCCGTGGCGGCATTGGCGCTCACCGTGGCCGTTGCGGCATTATTATTGGAAAGACTGACACTACGGTTATTGGTACTGCCCAGGTTTTGCAAACTGCTCATGGAAGACTGCAGACTGGACAAACTGCTCTGCAGCGTACCCCAAGCGCTCAACGTCGTCTGATAGGATTGCTGCTGACTCTCCAGCACCATGATCGGTTGCTGATAAGCCGCGCTGAGGTTACTGATCAGCTGCTGGACGTTAATTCCACTGACCAGACCCGACAATGACACTGACATGATCGTTACTCCTTGCCTGCTCTCATTCGCTCAGGCCTTTTCGTTCATCAAACTGCCCGGTGGTATGCCACCCCCCGTTGCTGCGCTCTTTAATATTTGCTGTACGGGCACATAGTATTTAAAAAATATTTGCTTGGTCGCCTTATCACTGAGCATGATCAACACCTGACCGGGGTGATCACCATTCGGATCAAGACCCGCTTCCAAGGTTATCGAAGAACTTTTCGGTATGTTTTGTTGCAGTTTTTTAACCGCGGCATTCAACTGTTCTGATGTGATTTTCGGGATCGATGTGGTGGATGCCTGACCTTTTGGTGGCTTAGCCGCTGTGGTCAACCCCACGTTTTTTTGCGATTCTCCCGCAGCAATCGCAGCGCCGTTTCCAGACGCCGTCTGCGGATTAGGTGCATGACCATTACGGATAAGCGTTGCATCCATGAGACACCTCCGCCGAGCGAAAACCCCTCCCGGCGTTTGCCGGGAGGGTAATCACCAAGCCCGTTAACTTTTACGGTATGAGCTTGAGAAAGCTCTGCTGCAAAGAATTTTCCTGCGCCAGGGTAGAAATACCGGCCTGTTGCAGAATCTGGTACTTGGTCATCTGCGACGTCGCCTGCGCGATGTTCGCATCCTGCACCACCGACTGCGCCGACTGCAGATTGGTCGCCGTGGTCTGATCGTTGGCGACCGAGGCCTGAATCCGGTTTTGGATGGCACCGAGGGCACCGTTTTGCTGGTTGAGCGTGTTGATGGCTTGGTCTACTACAGAAATGGCCTGTTGGGCTCCTGCTGCGGTAGATACGTTAACGGTCGATACAGCCGTAAGACTACTAATATCCTTCAGTCCAATCTTAGAACCTCCGGACAGCGCGTAGCCCTGCGTAGATTGGAACTGTACAGCGCCTTGCACCAAAGCAACTCCCTCGCCAGTACCACTGCTTAATGTGGTTGATGCGGTACCCCCAGCCGCGAGTGTGCCTGAACCACCGAAACCTGAGAACAGCATGTTTTGGCCATTGCTCTGGGTAAGCACCAGCTGGTTGGACGAATTTACGCTGGCCGCGACGCCGGTTTGTGCCGTAGAGTTATTGATTGCAGAGACCAGCCCGCTCAATCCCGTTGGATTCACTCCGGTGACATTGGCTGAAATATTCACCGTATTAGATGCCGCCCCAGAGGTTCCATTACTCAATGAAAAAGCAAATGACCCGCTGGTCACCGTGAACGCAACACTATTGGTTGCAGTCGCTGTGACACCTGTCGATTGGGAAACCGCATTCACACTAGCAGCAATATTATTCGCCGATTCGTCGGCAGCAACAGTGACACTGCCAGCTCCAGCGGAGCCAGATATGCTTACCGATCCAGCGGTAAAGTTGCCGCCACCACTACTGATGGTGAACGCACTACCCAGAGTATAACCTCCATTGGTGAATGCTCCGTTTGTGCTATACACAGTACCACTTGAAGCAAGCGTATTATTGCCGATAGCATTACTCTGTGAATTACTGATTGAAACGTTGATGATCTGATTTGCATTAGATCCAACTTGGAACTGTGCACCGGAAAAAGTTCCGTCTAACAGATTCTGCCCGTTAAACTGGGTTTGCGTGGCAATCGTCTGGACCTGTGCCAATAACTGACTCACTACGCCCTGTAATGCCTGACGATCCTGTGAAGTATTCGAAGCATTCGCTGCCTGCACGGCCGTCGTACGAATCTGCTGCAACAGGCTGGTCTGGTTCTGAATAGCACCGGTGGCCGTCTGCACCAGGGAGACACCCTGATTACCATTGGACACCGCCTGGTTCAAGCCATTGATCTGCGTCTGAAAGCGCTGGGCGATGGCGTAGCCGGCGGGGTTATTGGCAGGGCCATTGATGCTCTTACCGGTGGAGAGTTGCTGCAGATAGGTGTTCAAACTGCCTTGGGTACTGTTCAACGCATTGATCGTGTTCAAAGCCGAGGTATTGGTATTAAGAATTCCTGAAATTGCCATGGTAATGCTCCTTTCTTAGGGGTGAGGTGGCATCCTTGCCGTTCATGCGGGTGAATCCCGCATGTCATTCATAACGGCACATGGCATTAAAACTTGAGCCGCTCAAGGCAACCACGCCTGCAGCCAATCGTCGAGACGATCTTCCAGCATCCAACGTGCCCGCACCTGATCGCGCAGAGCATCGCCGGCGGCGGCAAGCGCTGCCCGGTCCGAGATAGCCTCCCGGATTGTCTTCATCCAGTCGCGATACCGGTTGGCCACCCGCCAGACCGGGAAATCTCCCTGATAAGGCGTAATATTCGAGCAGACCACGGGAAAACCCAGCACGCCGTATTCCAGTATTCGCAGATGGCTCTTGGCGTCGTTGAAGGGGTTTTCTTCCAGCGGCGCGATGGCCAAATCCAGATCGAGGCTGGCCAGTTTGGCGGGATACTGCGGCAACGGTACGCCGGGGTGAAATTCATGCACATAAGGGCGCAGGGCCTCGGGACAGAGTCCAAAAAATACCCACTCCACCGCGTTGGCGAGATCACGCACCACGTCAGCCACCAACTCCAGATCACCCGTATGCCCTACCCCGCCGGCCCAGCCGACACGCGGCCTGGCACCACCACGGCGACGCGGTAGCAGATCGCCCCAGACCACCCTTTCGACGCAGTTGGGCTGTACGCGCACTTCATCGCTGAAGCCCTTGTAGGCCTGCGCCAGCGGTTCGGTAGCCACCACCAGACGATCACAAAGACCCGCTGCTTTGCGGAAACGCTTGGCGATGTCTTTGTGAATCTGTCCCTTGTGTACGCTTTTTACGGGCAGATTGGTGATAAGGTCGTCAATCTCGAAGACGCGGAAGGCTTTATGGAGGCGTTTGTGGCGCTCCAGCGCTTCGATTTGCGGCCATTCCATCTGCCGCTGAAGGACGATACTGTCGGGGGAAAATCGTTCCATTTCGGCTGGCTCAAAAATCCGCATGGTCTCCCAGCCCTGCACCTTTCCGGCCGCTCGCAGCGCCCGCATGGGGCTGATGATGCGGTATTCACCGCAACCCTCACGGTCGGCGGGATGAACGAGAATGCGGGGGCGAGGCCGCCATTCCGGGTCCCAGGTGAGCGCCGACTGATCTTCCAGGAGGAAGTCGGTGCTGGCGAGACTGAGGTGCCGGTTGTATGCCGGATCGAAGGCGAGTTGCGGCAGCCAGCGTTTATAAAAAGCTTCTTTCTCGGCGGCGAAACGGGCCAGTTTATCTTTATCCGCTTTTTGCTCCACCGCGCCTTTCTGACTGGCGGAGCCTTCGTGCAGCAACATGGCCCAGGGTGTCCAGACAATTTTATGCCCTGCCTCACGGACTCTCAGACAAAGATCAATATCGTTGTAGGACACTCTGAACTGCTGCTCGTCGAGTCCGCCCACCTCTTGATACAGTGCCTTGGATATGAGCAAACAAGCGCCGGTCACCGCCGAGTAATTCTGCGTGAGCATAGCACGCCCAAAGTAACCACGATCCTCTGGCAGATGGCCGATAAAGGGATGTTCTGCAGGCCCCTTCATGCCCAAAATCACCCCGGCATGCTGACTTTTGCCGTCAGGATAGAGCAGCTTGGCACCCACGATGCCCACTTCCGGGCGCAGGGCGTGGCTGACCATTTCGTCCAGCCAGTCCTCGTGCAGAGCCGCCGTGTCATTGTTGAGCAGCAGGATATATTCACCATGCGCCGCATCCACCGCCATATTGTTCATGGCCGAGAAGTTGAAGGCGCCGGGATAGCGCAGCACTCGCAAACGCCCGCCCATGCTTTCTTCCTGCGCTGTCAGCATATCCAGATAAGTACGGGCTTCTGCATCGTCACTATCATTATCAATAATCAGGACTTCATAGGCGGGATATTGGGTTTTCTCGATCAGAGATTCGATGCAACGCTGTAAAAAACCTAGTTGATTGCGGGTGGGAATGACGATGGAAACGAGGGGTGTCGCACTCAGGGGATAGCGCACACGGGTCGACGGTGGAAATGGGCCGGGTTGAACCTCCGCAAGAATTTGCAAGCGCTCAAAGTGCCGTTGCAGCGCCTCGCGACCAGCAGCAAGAATTTCTTCAATCGACTTATTACAATGACCGCTGCCCTGACGACGGTGATAAAGCACTTCGGGGATATGACCGATACCCTCATCGCCAATGCGCTCCCAGGCGCGCAGGAGGAAATCATAATCCTCGGCGCCATCAGCCTGTGGATCAAAGCCACCGAGGGCGTCAAAGAGCGTCTTTTTAATGAGCATCAGGCCACCGACATAGGGCAGACTACGCAGATAATCCAGGTTGAAATCGGGTTTACAGTGGGGGTTAACGTGCTCGCCTTCCGCAGTGAGAGAGTCTTCGTCGGTGTAGATAATCTGCCATTCAGGATGATTCTGGATGGATTGGGCAAGGCGGAACGTGGCATCGGGGGCGAGTTCGTCACCGGCGTCGATGAGGCCGATCCAGTCAGCGTTGCTGCTAACCAGTATTGGGTTTACATCAGCCACGAGATTGTCACCGTCCATCTGATGTGTGACGGCCAGCAACAACTCACAAGTCATCCACTGAGCTTGCAAACTGTTCTTAGTGGTCTGCGACAACCGGCGGGAGTGAGACATCAGGGCAAGGGCCACAACAGGCAAAGACTGGTTGGAAGCCTTCCACGCAGCAATGGCTTCATCAGCACATATCTTTTCTGAGGGCAGAAAACGGCCCTGCGGTAACCATGACGGAGTTAAGGCGTCGGGCGCTGCTGATATCTTCAGTACATCCGTCGAAGTGAGAGTCGGGCTAGAAGCGGGTGGCGGCGGGGTAATTGCTGTAGCCGTCTCGGCCCAACATGGCGAAACACTTTCCATAGACAGGCGAGTGAAGCCACCGAGTTGCAAGCGAGCGCGCCAGGAATCGGTCGGGCGGTGTCCGAGTTTTTGCAGCGTTGCCGTGATAACCGGCGCGGGAGCAATGGCCTCCATACAGAAGGATTTACTGAACTTGCAGCGCGGATTATTATTGGGCGCAGGTAGCTCGTGCAGGCAACCGGCGCAATCCACCGGAGAGCGTACGGCGGCCTGATCTGCACCAAACGGTATGCGCAAGCGTGGATCGGCCATACCGTAGAGGCCAACTGCAGGTGTACCAACGGCGGCAGCCACATGCAGCAACGCCGAGTCGGGGCCGACAAGCACATCAGCTATTGCCACAGCAGCAGCTGTTTCACGCAGGTCGAGGCGCCCGACTAGGTCAAGCACTCGGACAGCAGCGGCAGGATGGAAATCCGCCCCGGCACCCACGACAACGATCCCCACATGAGGATCAGCATTCAGAGCAGCAATAAGCACCTGCCAATATGTAAACGGCCACGATCGATCGGGCGTGGCACCCATATGCACCGCGACCAGTCGGGACACGGACTGCCAGGCATCACCGGATTGCTCCAACAGACTGCCGACGATCTGGTAGTCGCGGCGATCCAAATGCAGTTCCAGCGTTGGGTTAGGCAGGGGCACGCCGGCAGCGGCAGCGTAGGCGGCGAGGATGTGTTGTTTGGGTTGGCGCTCATAGGCCTCGTCGAGATTGATGACCAGGTCGTCGGCGCGCGGACGGAAGCCCGACGAAGTCGCCATGAGCAGATCCACATGCGGATTTCCGGCAAAGGCCTCGTCAATATCGGTAGACACAACCAAGGTGTGGTCAGGGAACTTATCCCGAATCGCGCGGACGATCGGTGTGGCCTGCAGCACGTCACCGCGAGCGTAACGGCGCTGCACTACAACCCGGGAGCGGCGTGGTGCTTCGCGCGGTTCGGACAGAAGCATGAGGTAGTCCTCGTCCCAGTCGGCGTCTATTCCCTGCAACGGCGTTATACGACCAGTGCCATCCAGTGCATGCTCATTAAAACGAGGGCGCCCCTGTCGCCAGAAGTCAATTTGCCCGAAATGCGGTTCGAGGAATGTTCGGATCCGTCGGTAGTTCCACGCACTCCAATGGTGAGGGTTAAGATGAAAGCCGTGCCAGCGCTCGCAGGGCAGCGACACGAGCATGCGTCCGCCGGGCGCGAGCCGATGCTTGAGCTCCATGAGAAAGCGTTCGGGATCAGGCGTGTGCTCGATGGTTTCGAGCGACAGCACCCAGTCGAATCCGGTATCTGGCAATGTCTCCAGCAGACCGAGGTGGAAGCGGGCACGGTTTGGCGGATTCAGGCGGCGGGCGAGTCCGATGGCCAGGTCGTCCAGATCGACGCCGACATAGCCGTTCACGCCCGCTTGCCTCTCCAGCAGCCAGGCGGCACCAAAGCCGGGGCCGGTGGCCACTTCGAGCACGCATCCGTTCTGCACCAGGCGTTCGACCCACTGGTAGCGGTTCAGAACCTGGGCGGTGGTCCAGTAGTTTTCCAGGCCAGGGATCGAGCGGCCATTGAGCAACTGCTCGGTCGGCGCGCCGAAAACAGACTGGAAGGACCCATTGGCGATGACTTGTCCCACTGCCGGTCTGCCGCTCCACAAGTCCAGCACATGACGGCTGGTCTGGGCCAGCAGCGCATCCGGCCAATCAGCGAAGGCATCTGGCCAGACTAGCCGGTTTGTTGCAAGATCGATCGGCAGTGCCAGCGCAGGAACAAGGCGGCCCGTTTCCGGCAAATGGAAATAGAGGTCGGCGTGGGGCTGGAGTGCGCCGTCCACCAGAAGAGCATCAAAACGTATCGAGCATAATTCACTTTGACAATTCGCAAGCTGGGATAACGTCTGACGTGAATGCAGCTGGCGTGCGTCTAGCTTAGAATCAAAGCCAAAGTTGCTTAAAGTGTCCAAGCGCTATCCTTTTTAGAATTTGGAGTTAATTAAATATAAAAAAATCAACCCATGCACCTGCGCAAAGGCCTTCTGCACCACCTGTAAGGCAGTGGTACTCTGCTGACGCCAAGTAATCACCTGATGACAACTAACGTCCGCCAGATTACCGCGATTCGTCTAGAACTGCTGGGTAAGGCTGGCATTAAAGCCCTGCACGCTCTAGGCCTGTTGCGGTTGCGAGCCGATTTGCAGCTGAATACCGAGCAAAGTCGCCTGTGACTGATTCAGAATGGTCGGGCCTTATCAATGAAACAAATCTTCAATACGCTCAGCACTCAGGATACGATCCGACCAAAGCAACAAGGTCTCCGCATCCGCGCTCTCTATCCGCTCCCTATAGGCCGCAGCTAGTTGAGCACCATATTTGCGGTCTATTTGGCGGAGCAGGACCTTTGCCTCACCTATCTGCAGCCCCTGCTGCACGCCCTGCCGCACGCCCTGCTGCAGGCCTTGCTGTAGGCCCTGCCGCAGGCCTTGTTCCGTAAAACGTTCTGCGAATCTGCTCACTATCTTCACCCCCTCTGGATAACGTCGGCCATACTTTAGTGCAACTTCGCCTTAATCCGGTCCGCCATCAAATATAATTAAACAAACTCAATCCCTGTACCTGTGCAAAGGCCTTTTGCGCCGCCTGCAAAGCGGTGGTGCTTTGTTGAAACTGGGTAATCACTTGCGGGTAGCTGATATCAGCCAGGCTGCCCTGCGTGGTTTGAAATTGCTGGGTAAGATTGGTGTTCATGGTCTGCACACTCTGTGCCTGTTGCAGTTGTGATCCGATCTGGCTCTGGGTGCTGAGCAGAGTGGTTTGCGACTGACTGAGATTGGCGAGAACGTTGCTGATATCCTGGGCGCGTTGCGTGTTGGCGCCCGGCGATCCACCGCCCGCCTGAAAGGCCGTGATGAGGTTATTAAAGGTCTGAAACAAGCTCTGCGGCTGAGCGGCGGCAAGGATAAACGAAGCGCTCTGCCCTATGCCCGGCTGTCCGTTGGTGGGCACACTGATAAAGGGGCTGCTGCCTGGTGTGCTGGGTATGGCTATGCTCTGGCCCGGCGTGTAGCTGCCGGATACCACTGTCCCGGAGCTGCCACTCCAGCCTGATGAACCCACCTGCCCCGTGCCGCTGCTCACGCTATAGGTCAGTCCGCCGGAGCCATTATTGCTGATCGTCACCTGATACTGTGCGCCATTCACCACGAACTGGTCATTAGCGGCGGCCTGATTCAAAACGCTTCCCGGTCCCAGAGTGGTGGTCCCCACATCGGTGGCGGTACCACTCACCGTAAAACTGCCATTTCCCGCCGGGATATTCATAAAAACCGAATTCCCCGCCTGCGACACCGGCGCCGTCAGCCCCGGTCCAATCTCTAGGGTTTTTTGGCCGGAATCACCCAGATACCGCACCTGGTTATTACTCTGCAATTGAAATGGCGTCACACCCGATTGCGAACCAGCAAAGACATAGGTGCCATTGGCATCCTGGGTATTCGCCATCTGCACCAGTTGCTGCAAGTTACCTTGCATGGTAGTCACCGCATTCTGCAGATCGCTGGGGCTGACGGTGGCGTTGTTCATCTGCACCGCCAGTTGCTGCACCTGATTGATCAGGGTCCCAACGCCCTGCAGGGCACTGGAACTCAGTTGCAGGTTCTGCTGGGCATACTGATTACTCTGCTGGTAGCTGCTGAGGTTGGCGATCTGACTGTTGAGGTTGAGCACCTGGGCATTAGCCACCGGGTTGCTCGCCGGGTTGATCAATGCATTGCCGGTGGAAAGCTGCTGACTGAGGGTGTTCAACGTGCTCTGCTGGTTCAGCATACCGCTTAGACCGCTTTGAAAGAATTCAGAAGTGCTGACACGCATGTTAAATCTCCTTACAGGGCCTGAATGAGGGACGTGAACAGCGTGTTCCCCACCGAAATAGCCTTGGCAGCGGCCTGATAGGCCTGTTGATAGAGGATCAGGTTGGCGGCCTCCTGATTGAGATTGACTCCGGACACCGACTGCTGGGAGGCCTGTGCCTGCTGCAGGACCGTCGCCTGGGCTTGCGCGTTGGTCTGCGCCTGCCCGGCCTGGGACGCCACTTGCGTGATCAATTGCGCCGCGCTGCCATTGAAGGTCGCGCTGCCATTACTCATGACCTTGCCGGTAGCCAGCGCGGCCATGGCCTGCGCATTGCCATTACTACCCACGCCGCCCGGACTGAGGGTAAAGGCGTCGCCCGATGCCGCCAGACTGCCGCTGAGGTTCACCTGCCAGTAGCCGCCGGGCGGGTTGGGATTCTGGATAGCGATGCTGGTACCCGACCCACCCAGAGACACGCTGCCACTGGTGATCACCCCGGCGCCCCCACTCCCCGAGCTGATCTGAAAGTTGACGGCTGCGCTGCCCGACCCGCCCTGCGTGAAGATGACCTGCAACGGCGTCGGGAAACTGGCCAGCCCGGAGACCAGCCTGGCACCGGAACCCGTGCCACTCACATACTGACCTGCGGACAGGGTCATATTGCCGAGATTGGTGTTGACCAGGCTGCCGCTGACCACCTGCCCCGGACTACTGACATAGGGGCTGGCGGCGGCGATGCCCGAGGGATCGGTCATTACGGTCTGCATATTGCTGGCGCCCAGACGGGTGGGCTCGATGAGAAAGCTATTGCCGGAGACCGCGCCCGAGACACTGACGCTGAAGCCCGAACTTCCGAAGCTCAAGGTAGTCACACCGCTACTGACGCTGCCGCGGGTGGTGGCCA
>NZ_JAGDVS010000104.1 GCF_023255755.1 Acidithiobacillus sp.
GTATCTCCCAGAGCTTGTCCTCCAGGTGCTTGATATGCGGCTCGTGGACCTGTTCCAATCCCACCTGTTCGATCAGTTCAAGAATACGGATAACCCGTGCTTGAACCCCTTCTGGAAGAGCCATGATCTCCGCCTGAACTCTGTCGTCCAGCGTTTCAATGGTCCACTTCACGATATAGCACTTTTGCGATGGCGGGGCAATTTCTTCATCGGCACAACCTCAGCAGGTTTTTTAATCCCTCCAGCCACGAGAATGGCATCGGTGCCCTTCTGCCAGGCATCGGCAACCGGGTCTTGCGCGAGTCGTGCATAAACGGCGGTGGTTTGCTGGGAATGGTGTCCTAGCCCCTTACCGATAACGGCCAGGGAAACCCCGGCGTCGATCTGGAAACTTGCCAGGGTCCGGCGTAGGTCGTGAATACGCAAATCCTCGATGCCTGCCCGTTCCAGTAGCCGCGCCCAGCCCTTTTTAGGCTCCACAAGGTGCCCTGTCTTGCCTGTGCTGGGGAATACCCATCCCTGCGCCCCTGTAGCCTCTGCGCGGGCCTGTAGCACCTCTATGGCGGCGGTGGTCAGCGGTACGGTGATATTGTCCTTAGCCTTCGCCTTGGAGCCGGGGATGGTCCATGTTGCCCGGTCCAGATTGATCTCTGCCCAGGCCATCGCCAGGACGTTGGAGCGACGCGCTCCGGTCAGCAGCGAAAGCATGATGTAATCCCGCATATCGGGGTTTTCCTCGGCGGCCAGTGCTTCAAAGAACCGCGGCATTTCATCTGGGTGCAGGCGACGATCCCGGCTTTCCTCCCGATTCATCTTTAGCCCGGCTGCGGGGTTGGTCAGTCCCGGTATATCCAGCGTCTTGATACCGAAGTTAAACAGTGCCCGCACCAAGGCCAGGACGCGATTTGCAAGAAACTTCCCAGACTTTACCGAAAGGGTAGAGTGCAGCTTGCGTATCTCGTTACGCTGAATGTCTGATAGCTTCTTGCGGGCCAGTCCTTGCAGGTGCAAGCGGTAGTTGTCCTGATCTTTGCTCAGGCTCTTTTTGCCTCTGGCTTTGCAGTCCTTCACCCACTCGCTGAACAGGTCAGAGAATGCCATCTCCGCCTTCCTGATGCGCTTCTGCTCGGCGGGGTTGGTCCCTGCGGCAATATCATTGACGATCTTCGCCGTAGTGGTCCGGGCCGTCTCAATGGTCACGGTGGTGGCATCGCCTATGCGTACCCACTCCACTTTGCCCTCCACCTTGCGGACGCAATAGAACGCCTTGGCTCCGGCTGGTGTAACGCGAATACATAGCCCCTTCTGTTCCAGGTCATAGACGGTGATCCGTTTGCCGGGGACCGGCTCCAGCGCCGCTATGCGGGCCTTGGTGAACTGCATCTTTTCGGGCATGTTTTACCCCCTCCCGGGCTAACCTTTTGCGGCGCATTTTCGCCACGATCTCCAGCATTTCCGGCCCAGTGACGCGATTTTCGGGCTAACCGTGGGCTAACCTCAGGTTAACCTTTTAGCGGTAAATCGGTCAATGTCGGTGAAGGTAGTATCAATCTAAGTGACTGATACGTCAATATACATGGGGGTAGATAAAACGTGATAAATGCTGGACTTTGAGACTGTTAATCACTAGGTCGGCAGTTCGAGCCTGTCCAGGGGATCCAAAAGAATTAGGCACTTAGAGAGTTTCTCTAGGTGCCTTCATTTTTTCTATCCAACCTATATCCAACATTGTGAGGAAAAACGGTAGGCAGCGTTAGGCGACTGCGGGTGAACAGGATCGGACAGGAACATGAAAAAACCTCTTGGTGAAGATCACAAAGGGGTTATAGGGATTTGTTGGACTGTTGGTACGCGGTCGGACGAGCATGCTTCAGGTGATCTCTATCTGTCCGGCTCGATGATCTTCAGACTTGGAAAATAGGAGCGATATCGGCGGCTGTCTCTGGTCAAAATGGGGTAATGCGCAACGGCGGCGTGCGCGCCAATAAAGAAATCCGCCTGCACGTTCTGCTTTTGACCACCCCGTCGGCGATACTGGGCAAAGGCCTTTCCGGCAAGGAATAGGGCTGGCCGGGTATGTCAATGATCTCCAGACGCATTTCGTCGATCGCTTCATTCAGGGTCTCATGCGTCGAGAAGGTCAGGGAGAGCTCCGCATAAATGATCGGATTGATGATGGGCTGATGAATCTTCGATTGACCGTATATCTGGGATAAAGACCATTGCACCCACTCGGGATCATTCTCCAGGATATCGACGAGGACGTAGGACGGTGGAGGGTAAAAAGGAGCGTTCAAGGGGCCAGATCGTGGAGCGTAGCGTAACCACGCGCGCGAATGTTCGCGAAGTCTGCTGCGAAGGTCGCGGCTACCTTCAAGACCCAGACGCCCGCATGACGAATGACCCGACTCGGTGCTTGAAATCACCGCCAGCGCACCGTGACGATACGATGCCGCTGCCAACCATCCCCCAGAGCGGGGTGCTTGAAGAGCACGAAGAGATTGTGGGCAATGACGCCAATCCGGAAGAAGGCGGCGTTGGCGCTTTCCTGGCTACAGGGCTTGCCGCCTGCAAGGCATACGCTCCATGCCAAAGCCGATTTTCAGTTCCTTATATGGATGCCGTTCTCGGAGTGCTCGCCCCGCTGGCGGTACCAGATCAGCACATCGGCAGTGCTTCCGGCCCGGTTGCTGGCGATGAGGTGATCGCGCGGATGGTCTTCTTCCAGCAGTCCGCCTGATGACGATAGCGCACCACGATGAGCCGAAGGGCCTTGTGGGTGACTTTCATGCTGTGCACGGTCTCCGCTACGGCGCAGTCGGCATATGGGGTCCAGGCGGATTCTGAAATCGCGGCGATAGCCGCTAGGGTCGGGGCATCTTACCCATCCGGCGCAAACAATCTCCTGTCGCGTCCGTGCTGGGGAGGCGGGTCCAAATTCAGCAAACGCCGCAAGGCACTATCCCCATGCACCATCCGCAGGTCTTCCAGAGCGCGCCCGCCACCGGTCAGCATCAATACCAAAGGAACAGTTCGCCAATTCCCCGGACCTGGACCGGCTGATTCTCGACGCCATCATGGAGGCCATGGCCTCGTTTACCTCCATGAGCACCCAGGCCCAAGATGAAAAATGGCTTCGGTGCACCTATCCCCGAAGATCAAATCGAGCGTATCGCCGAGCTGCTCTATCAGCGTGTCGGACCGCCCAAACCCTGACGGAATAAGCCTCGACCCGCCAGTGGATGGGGTGCTTTGGCAGCTACCCCACCTGCGCCCGGCTGGCATTGGGAACGATGAGGCCGATGGGCGCATGTGGACTCTACAACTTTTGTGGCTTGGGGTAATGGCGCACATAAGTCAGTGCCTTCTTAGCCGACTCTTCCGCCTGGAATCGGCAATCCTCCATTTCCGCTTCCGCAGCATTCATCATGGATATGGTTTCTGGTCGGCAGTAATAATGGGGCTGTATACCGTTTAACGCCATGGCCATGGCGTCACAAAACTCTTCCTCATCATCAGTGAATTGTCGCAGTACATCTTCCACCAGCGACTCGAAAAGATTTATTGGCCTGCCCATGACAAAATTTCTCCTGTCAAATGTTGACGACTCTGTCAGTATAGTTGTCCCTACCGAATAATGGGAGTTTTTTACTGCGGGGGGCTGCCAATTCGCCAAAAACAACTATATGATCAAAAGATAAGCTATATACCTGCAAGGCAAGGTACTGTGGGGGTGCTCGGTCAGGGCGATGGTCATGCCACGGGCATTCATTCGAATTTCTAGATCGCTTTCAAAAGGCGCATTATGCCACCACGCAGCGAATTTGAGGTCAATGAATGGGAGCTGGTGGGATGCAGAAATCCCGTTCTAGGTGCTGCATGATGCGACCGAGACGATCTTGCAGCGGCAGTTCGGCTTGTAGAGGTCACCTGGATGTTGGGGGCTCATGAATCTTGGGTTGAGGTGGCCATTGTGTAGCCAGCATAGCCTTGCCGCAAAAATGGGCCGGATTGCCTTCCTGGGTTTTCTCCCTGTTGCCCTGCTGTTGGGCTGGGATATTTATACCCATTACCAGCAGGCCTACACGGACGCGACCCAAAAACAGTTGCACAACGGCAAAATGGCGGGTGAACGTCTACAGGCCGGTTTCCGTGCTGCACAGGCCTTTCTCAAGGGCCTCGCGCTGGAGCCCAAAGTGCGCGATGGAAGCCCCGCCGTCTGTAGCGATTACCTCGCACGGATGACCGCGCCTTTTGTCTTTCGTTACACCCTGTTGGCGCGTAGCGACCGGCGCGGCATCGTGGATTGCGCTTCTACCGGTCCGCAGTCGATGACGGTTGGGCTCACGCCCAATATTCGCGACGCCTTGCAAGGACACTTTGGGATTGGGACGGTGCGCAAGGGTCCGCTAAGCAGTCAGTGGATCATCCCGCTCTCCTATCCGCTGCGCGACGCCGCAGGACACATTATGGGAACCGTCAATACGGGGCTGCGCGTCAGTTGGCTCATAGCACAGATCAAGTCTGTACAAACTCGGCAGAGGGAACGCTTCTGGCTGTTACGCGGCCAGCAGATCATCCTGGCGGATCCCGCATTGGCGCCGTTACCGTCTTGCAAAGGCGGTCTGCCCCTCTCTGGCACCATGAAGATCTGCCGCGACCCCCAAGGGGAACGACATCTGCTGACGGTCGCAGATGTCTCCACGGGACCAGGGGCAAAACTCGAAATTGTGATGGCCGAACCTCTGCGTCAGGTGCTGGCTGGTGCCAACACCCGCGCATGGATGGGCGCCATCGCCGGCGCCGCCATCTTGTTCTTCTCCTGGCTCCTCAGCACAGGGTTCGCCCGGCGCAGCCTCTACCGTCCCTTGCAAAGGATTCAGGATTTCGTGGAACGTCTGAGCACGGGACACTACGCGGATCGGCTCCCGCCAGATTTTCTCGCCCAAGCCGAACGCAACGACATCATCCGCCTGGGCGCCCGGATCAACACCCTGGCACTCAACCTGGACGATTCCCGGCAACAATTGCAGAGGGACCACGACCAGATGGCGCAGATGGCCATGCAGGATGCCCTCACCGGACTGCCTAATCGCCGCGCCCTGGATGCCGAGATCGAAAAGGCCATGGCCCGCGCCACCCGTCGCCACACCTTGCTCGCGGTCTGCATGCTCGATCTGGATGCCTTCAAACCGGTCAACGACACCTACGGCCATGATGCCGGAGATCAGGCATTGTGCAACATCGCGCAACGGTTGGGAGAGGCCCTGCGCAAAACCGATTTTTTGGGGAGAATCGGCGGGGATGAGTTTGTCCTCGTCCTCGAAGACGCTCAATCCATCGACGATTTGTTTCCCATTTTCGACAAGATCGCCGAACGCATGACGCAACCCATTGCCCTGTCCGCCAACACCAGCGTCCAAGTTGGCATCAGCATGGGTGTCGCCATTTATGCTCTGGAAGACGAGGGTAGCCCGGATGCGCTCCTGCGCTATGCCGATCACGCCCTCTACGAAAGCAAGGCGCACAAGGCTGACCGCACCCGCTACTGGGCCTTGTATGGTGAAGACTTCCCGCAGTGCCAGAACCGTTACCGGTACCTGTTGCAGCAGGAAGCCGTGGAGGTGCATTACCAGCCTATCCTCGATAGCCGCCAGAACCGGATTGTCGGTGTCGAGGCGCTGGCCCGTCTGCGAGAAGGGGATCATCTGCTGCAACCTGCAGAGTTTCTGCCCCATCTGGCCAGCGAAGACCTCTATCACCTGTGTGCCCAGGTACTCCGCGCGATCCTCCGCGACTTGCCGGAACTGGAAGCAGACGGGCACACCTTATGGGTCTCTTTCAATGTCGATCCCCGCTCGTCCTTTAATGCGCACTGTCGTGATGACCTGCGCGAGCAGATCGTGCAAAGCGGCATCGATCCCCGGCGCCTGCACCTGGAGATTCTGGAGGGCAGTGATTTCCTGGAACGTAAATCCGCAGTGAATCTCCTGCAGTCCATTCGTGACCTCGGTGTTTGTCTCGCCCTGGACGACATCGGCAGTGCCTACACCTCGCTACTGCGGCTAAAGGAATTGCCGGTGGACGAGTTCAAGCTCGATTATGGGTTCGTTCACAGCCTGGAAGAACGGCCGGAAGACCTGGCCTTCGCGTTGATCATCAAAGATCTGGCCGCAGAACTGGACCTGGACCTGGTTGTGGAAGGGGTTGAAACTGCTGCCGTTCAGGATGCTATGACGGTGCTCGGTGCCGAGCTTCTGCAGGGCTATGCCATTGCCAGACCCTTGTCTATCGACGCATTGCACAGCTTTCTGGCAGGCTTCTCCGCCGCTCCGCACCAGGGCCCCGAAACTATACTCGGCTTGTACGCCGAACACATGCTGCACCACAAGTTCTGGCTGCAGATCCTCGCCCATGATCCAGACATGGTCGATGCGCAGCGTCTGGGGGACCCGCAGCGCTGCAGCTTCCAGAGGGCTTTGGAGCAGATGGGCTATGGCGAAGGGAGTGAACTCGATGTCCTGCACCGGGAGTACCATCGCATTCTGGGAATCATCGCCCGCAGAACCATGCACGATATCGATCTGCACGGTCTGGTTGCTGCCAGTAATGCCCTGCGCAAAGCATTGGGTGAGAAATGGCAGCGAGTGAGACTTGGCGGCAATATTCTATGAGCCCACTGTATGGTGCCACCTTGGCCAAAAGCATCCAAACACCGGCTCCGGATGCCATATTGACCGGGATGGATGGCATACCGGATGATACGCATCATGACTGATCAGAACCCCCGCCAGGAACACCTTCCCGGTTTCCCTAGGCTACGGGAGCATGATTCCCAGGTCATCACTCGCTATCGTAATAGCGCGCGCATGCGCCATGTTATGGAGGGGGCGCTAAGAAAAAGACACCTGGTACTTCATTATCAACCGATTGTAAGCAGCGCAGGAGAGGTTCTGGGGGGTGAAGCATTGATCCGCATCCAGGATCCGGAACGTGGATTGCTTAGCCCCAATACTGTTTAGATAGTTTGTTTTCTGTCAGAATGGTTGCCATGTTCTGCTTCT
>NZ_JAGDVS010000036.1:0-1879 GCF_023255755.1 Acidithiobacillus sp.
GTGTATAAGAGACAGGTCATGATGTGCGCAGCAGGCTCGCCCAAAGGCGAGACTGCGAAGGCCGTTTAACGCATGCGCGGCGACACGGACGCGAGCTGCTACACTCTCCGCGTTGCCACTCATACAGCGCAGAACACCATGCAATCCACCCCAGTTTATTTGCAGCGACTGGCTGCACTCAAAATCGCAGCAGAAAAAAAGCAGCAATTCAATTCAATCGAAGAGCTGCGGATAATAAAGGCCATGATTGTTTTGTCATTTCTGATTGAATTTCAGTGTGCCACGGCGCAGACTCTTTTATCTCTTCTGGACATAAAAAACAACGCAATTTTGACGCATCTTCGGAAAAACAGGCTTATCAAAATTTTCCGATGGCAAAATTCACAGGTTTATGTCCCGACTGAAATTGGAAAGCGCTGGCTACTCAGCCACATCACCGATGAAAAAGAAATGGAGCAGGTGAGAGATACCCCAATCCGGCGAAAAATCAGCGGTTATTCTGCGGAGCATGATATTCTCGTTCAAAATGCGGCAATAAACTATGCAAAAAAGAATGAAAGCCAATATGGTAAATGGCGCATATTCAAACCGCGAAAAACTCAAATCACCGGCAAAGTGCCCGATGCGTTAATCATATTCAATAAAGAATATGTAAATCATAAAGTGTATATCGAGGTCGAGCGAACGCGAAAAAAACCAGTTGACGTTATATGCTCTTATTTGCGCACAGCGGAATTGATTGATACTGACGCGAGGGCCGTTATATTATGCGCAAATAAAAAAATCTATAACGATTATCTAGCATTGGGTTTTGCTTTTACGCAATGCGGAATGCATATTCCAGACTGCCAGAAAAATAATGCAGGGGCGATTGAAAGATATATGCTCGGCGCAGCAAATTGGAAATGGGCGTATGACCAGCCAAAAAGAATAGAAGTGGCTCAGATTGATGAATTTGGTGCATCAATAAATCAGCACCTAGATTTTGAAAGCGCAATGTTTACAGAAGTTTTCTGGATGTGCGCCCTCCATCAGGAAGTTCAGGACTGGAGGCACTGGGCAAGAGTTGGGGCAAGAGAGATTGTCTCAGAGCGCGAAAATGCAGATGATTATTTAACAGAAGATGAGATCGAGAAAATCAATCAAAAAATCGCTGATCTCAGTGCGGAATTGATTTCAGCCCTAGCAGGGGAAGGGTTGGAGGAAGATAACCCCATGAGATCATCCAATGATTTGCGAAGAGCGCGAGAAAGATGGGCGGACGCACGAGTGGAGGGTTTGTGATGGCCGACACGTCGCCCGAGCCCGATCTGCAACCGACGCAACCGACGGACGTCCAGCCCTTGCTGACCAACGCCCGCGCACGGCGGGAATGGGACTGGATCGTTCGCCAGGTGGGTCTGGAACGGGCGCTGGAGGCCTTACGGCACCTGGGCAATAGGAAGCCCTACCCCTTGAACGTTGCACGGCACCTGCGGCTGCAAATCCCGGCCGTGCTGGCCAAGGAGCCAGAGGCACCGCAGAAACCCCCATCGATCCCCCCGGAAGTCCAGCAACGGCTTGAGGCGCTAGCCCAAAAACTCAAGCGCCATCCATTCTGAACCGCACCACAGGACACAGGGCAGCAAAACAACAAGACAGACAAAAAGTGTGGGCCGAAGGCCCACACATGGGCTGCGCGCGTCGCGCTTGCCCGACGAGGGCCCGCCGCCTGAGGGCGGCTCTGCGGCTGAGGCCGCAGGCCCGGCCTGGCGTGAGCGCCAGGCCATTCTCTGAGAGATTGAAGCCCAAAACACCGCGCCCACCGGAGGTGTAGACCGGGGTTGGTTGCGGGGGGAGCCGCCAAAGGCGGGGGGCCGCTAGGCCCCCTGGGGGTCGA